>JBDHSJ010000024.1:0-29181 GCA_039808065.1 Burkholderiaceae bacterium
AAGAGTCAGCGGCCTTGTTGCATGCCTTCTGCTGTATCGCCGTCGATGTCGTCGAACAACACGGAGGGGTCGTGGAGAATGTCATCGGCGACTCCGTCGTTGCCGTATGGAATGCCTACCCCGAGTGCCCCGATCACCCCCAGCGCGCCTTGGCCGCGGCGCAGGAGCTGTTGCGCGCCACGCGCAGCTTGCTGGCCAGTGGCCAGCCGGTTTCAGAGCACAGTGTCGTCCAGCCTCTGGCGCTGGGTGTGGGATTGGAGTCCGGTACGGCCATCGTCGGGTCATTCGGTCCCGCCCGCCGGCGGGCGCATGCGGCGCTGGGTGAACCGGTCAGCGTTGCTTCACGCATCCAAGCCATGACGGCCGATCTCTCCATTCCCATCCTTTTGGGGCCGCAATTGGCCGGCAGTCTGGGCGCCTCCGCGGTCGAGCCCTTGGGTGACTACCTTCTAGAGGGGCTGAGCAAGCATTACAGCCTGTACGCTCCGCAGGCCTGGGCCGAGTTGGTCCCCGAAGACCCGCATTGGTTGGAGACGGCCATTGCTGGAGAGCGCCGCGCCGATGGCGATCCTTGGGCCGAGGCTTCGGATCACCACCCCCTGGGTTTGACCAGCGAACTCCGAGACGCGTGACGTCGCGGATCAGAGTCCGGCTCCCGCTGCGGCGGGGCAGCCTTCATTTGCTGCTGCTGGCGTTTTGCGGCAGCGTTCCGCTTGCGCATGCCAGCCAAGTCGATCTGCAGGGCTTGCAGGAAGGCGGCGCCGCGGGCACCTGGGACGCTGAACGCATCTACGCCGCGTGCACACGGCTGGCACTGGCGCCTTGGCCATCACACCCGGTGGCGCGGCGTGCCTACCTGCAGCGGATGGACGCTGCGAAGGCTTCCTGCATGACGCATTCCCAGTTTCTGGCCAATCTGGGGGCGCTATGGCTGGAGGAGGGTGAGCCCAGCCAGGCGCTGATCTGGCTAGAGCGGTCTTTGCTGCTCGACCCGGGGCATCTTGGTGCGCAGGCGGATCATGCGCTTGCCTTGGCTGCGTTGGGCCAGCCCGCCGCCCGCGACGCCTTGGCCGAGGCATGGCGTGCACGCCGCGATGTTCCCGAGGCCCTGCGTGCCCGTCTGCTACCCGGACCCATCAGCGCCTCCGCGCCGCTGCCGGCGGTTCGGTTGGGTGCCGCGGTGCAGGATGGGTGGGTGTCTTACCGCGAACTCAGCGCCCTGGCTGGCTTTGAAAGCAATCTGAATCAATCGCCCAAGCTGTACGAGATCACGCTGACTCCCCCTACCGGACCCGAACCCATTGATCTGGAGAGTCCACTCTTGCCGCGCCGCGGTGCAGCCGTCATGACGGATTTGTCCTGGCAACTGGCGCGCAGTCCGGAGGCGGGGCGCATCGTTCGCCTGGGTGTCAATTTGGGGGGGCGCTTTGCCCCGGGAGAGGCGGCCACCAACTGGCGCCATGTCCAATTGGCGGGCAGTGTGTCCCAGCAGTGGGCGCCATGGCGCGCTCAACTCGACGCCGGCGCAGGCTGGGTGGGTGGTGCATTGAACGAACCCTACCGCCTGGTTCGACTGGCCGCCAGTTTGGAGCGCACGGCGCTGGGCTGCGGCTTTCGAGCGTCTATCGATGCCGAAAGCCGCACGCAAAGCAGCACCCGGGTGCTGGACGGGCGCGCCGCCGCGCTATCGGTCAGCTCGACCTGCACGCTCTGGGGGCAGCGCCACTGGAACTGGGGTCTGGCCCTGCGCGGTGCCGTGGACGAGCCGGTCAACCCCAACCGGGCCGGCGGCCGTCAGGATCTCGCCAGCTTGGGTGTGCGACTGCAAGGCGCATTGCCCGGCCAGGCCCGCCTGGATACCAGCATTCGTTACAGCCAGACCCGTGACCGCGAGGGCTACAGCCCCTTGCTAGCCGACAACGCGCGCCGCCATCTCAAGCAGAGCCAGTTCAACCTTGAACTCTCCAAGCCGACCCAACTCAGCGTTCTGTTCGATGCTGAAGCCGTCGTCCAGCTCAGCCTCACCCATCAAACCAGCAACCTCCCGCTGTTCCGTTACCACGCGGGTTCGCTCTACACGGGGTTGCGCTGGGCTTGGTAAGTCAAACGAAAAGCAACGTCTGTTGTGATCCTGCAACTTTAGGGGTTCGATCCACGGAACAACCCTGAATTCCTCATGGTGGGGCCCAGCTTGGGCCAAGCCATAATCCGCGCGCTGCCAGGAGTAGGGCCTGGGTGGCGGCGTGCGCGCATCCGAGCCAGGCCCTACTAAAACATCCCCGCCTTCTTGTGATCGCCATCACATGCGGGCCAAGGGATGCCGAGCACACTGCGGGCACATCGTGGGAGTCCTCCATTCAAAAGTGGAGAGCGAGCGCGAATGCCCCGGTACTTTTTTCACTGGGAATTGCCTCTCTAAACCAAACTGGAGTTTGATCAATGGCAACTGGATTCAATAGTGCTGTCATCGCCCGCGCTGCCGCGGCGCTGTACGACGTTCAGCTGGGTAACGCCAGCATGTCGTGGGCGCTGGATCAGGTGGATCGCGTGCATGGCGGCAACGTCGGTGCGCTGATTCAGGGCGTCATCAATGCTGATCCCGCGCTGAAGGCGCTCACCGCTGCCCAAATGGCCGCCGTGATCGTCAAGAACGTGGGCGTGACCTCTGGCGTCGCCGATGCCGAGGCCTACGTGGCGGCTGAGCTGACCGCTGCTGGCGCTGCCAACTACGGCACCGCCATCACCTCGCTGTTGAATGGTTTTGCTGCGCTGCCGGCCAGCAACCCCTACGGTGCCGCTGCTGCTGCGTTCAATGCGCAGATCATGGGCGCTGGCGCCTATGCGCAAACCATCGGCACGGTGGATGCCCTGGTGCACCCGCCCGCAGGCGCTTCGCAGACCCTGGTCATCACCAAGCTGAGCGCCCTGGGCGCCGACGTGATGAAGCTGACCGGTGGTCAGGACGTCCGCATCGACTTCACCAACTCGGCCAATCAGATCACTGGTCTGGATCTGGACGGTGACGGCGTCATCGAATTCGATGGCAAAGAGCGCTCGGTCACCGGCAAGGCTGCCGGCTACGAAGTCGTGGATGCCTATTCGCGCAACCCGCTGAACCACCAAGATGCCGCCAACAACATGTTGGGCGACATCTACTTCGACGGCACGTCGAACGCAGGCGCTGAAGGCGACGGCGTTGGTTCCGACGGTAACGTGTTCCTGGGTGGTCTGGGTGCTGACAAGGCCTTCGGTGGCGTTGGCAACGACTTCCTGGCTGGTGGCGGCATTGCTCAAGGCCGTACCGGCGTGCGCGACGAGCTGCACGGCGGCCGCAATGCCGACTTCTTCTTCGCCGAGTTCTCGGGCCTGGATGCCACCGACGGCTCCACCCTGTGGATCGACGGCGGCAACACCGCTGACGACGTGTCGGCCGGCAACCAGCAAAGCGCCCAAGACGCTGACTGGCTGCTGTTCGAAGCCTCGGACGACGACGAGCCGGTTCACATCTGGCTGAACGACGACAACGTTGGTGACCAGCGTGACGGCGCCGACGGCCTGACCGATGGCATGGGCCGCGTGCTGTCGCGCTCGGGTGAAAGCCTGCAGATCGACGACGTCGAGAACGTCGACGCCTCGGGCAACCTGTACGGCTTCCTGAACGGCATGGACACCAAGATTGGTGGCCGTGCGGTGGATACCCAGGCTGCCGTGGGCACTGGCACCGACAACTACGGCTTCGGCGCCTCCGCCCAGCTGTGGATCTCGGGCAGCAACGTCGACAACATCATCATCGGTGGCTACGACAACGACTACATCGAAGGTCGTGACGGCAGCGACTTGCTGATGGGTGGCAACCTCAACAACCTGCGCAACCCCAACCTCATCAACATCTGGAACAACGGCCGTGATGAGCTGGTCGGTGGTGCCGGTGGCGACAACATCGTCTTCGAAACCGACGGCGGCATCTACGAAGCCGGTACCGACCAAGACACCGACGACGGTGAAGACGACACCCTGTGGCTGACCAAGGACGCCTTCGGCACCAAGACCGCTTCGGACGTGACCACCGACGGCACGATCCGCATCGATCTGGCCGTGGGCCTGCACGGTGGCCTGGCTAACGCGGCTGGCTACGGTGGCGCCGACAAGAACTACGTTGACGGCAGCTACACCTCCGACCAGACCAACTACAAGGCCGGTTACACCCGTGCCCAAGTGCAGGATTTCAACAGCGTGATCGCCACCGGTCTCGGCGCTGTCGACTACCTGGCTGCAGGTGCCAACGATCCGGAACTGCAGTTCAACAACCAGCAGAACCACCTGGCCTTCATCGGCAACCTGGATCTGCGCGGTAACGGCAGCGACAACGTGCTGTACGCCACCGCTGGCGCCGACGTGCTGGAAGGCCGTGCGGGTGACGACGCCCTGTCCGGCGGCGACGGCAACGACGACTTCTACTTCTTCCTGCAAGACGGCGAAGGCGACGGCGTGGACGTGATCCACCGCCAGACCGACGACGGCCACAACCTGTGGACCGGCGACTACGAGCGCGACTTCAACATCGGCGGCACCAGCACCACCGGCCCGTCGAAGCTGATCGTCGACCTGGGTACCACCAACCTGGCCTCGGCCGATGTGGCCCTGACCTCGTTCACCATCAAGATTGGTGGCACCTCGTTCGCGGTGACCAACACCACCGCCCTGCTGGCCGCCAACAGCGCTGCCGAAGTGGCTGCCCTGGTGAACAGCGCCTACCAAGCCATCGATGCCAAGGTCACCGCCGTGGCCGTCGGCAACACCATCGTCGTGACCGACACCGGTGGCCGTGACATCTCTGACACCGTGGCCGAAGGCTACGCCGTCGGTGGCGTGGTGTCGAACGGTGCCTTCTCGGCTCTGGCAACCTACCAGGCCCCGGGCACCCAGACGACCAAGGATCGCCTGATCTACAAGGCCTACGAAGACCGCCTGGACAACGAAGGTGTGGACGATGATTCCTTCATCGGCAGCACCATCACCCTGGGTTCGGACGCCTACGCCGAAGACCTGGTGATCTGGTTTGGTGACGAGGACGGCAATGGCAAGGCCACCACCCGCATCGCCGAAGACCAGTCCTACGCCCTGACCTTCACCAACCTGACCACGCAAGACAAGGTCACGGTCGAAGTGAATGGCGTCAAGTACTCGCTGCAAGTGGGCGTGGACCTCGACGGCAACATCATTGCCGCCGAAGACGGCGTGGGTGACACCCAAGCCGCCATCCAGGCCGCCTTCCTGGCCCGCCTGACCGCCTTCATCAACAGCTTCATGGACGATGACACGTCCGCTGGCGCTGTCGATGCTTCGCTGGCTGGCAGCACCATCACCCTGACCCAACGCACCTACAACGGCGAGCAGACCGTGTTCATGACCCGTCCGGTCGTGACCCTGCAAAACCTGTCGGGCGGCGAGCCGGCCAAGGTGTCGGTTGCCAACACCTCGCAGCATGAGCTGGAACTGCTGGACTTCGACGGCCGCAATGGCGAGCTGAACGAGACCAACGTCCTGTTTGTGGGCCAGGAATTCGTGAACCGTTCGGAACTGTCGACCGCGCTGAACGCCGGTGGCACCCAGACCGGTTACGAGGCTGTGCTGATCGACGTCGGTGCAGACAACCTGCAAGACGTGGTCTTCGGCACCACCACGGCCATCCCGAACAACACCGCTACCAACGCTGAACTCGCCAACGAAGGCGTGGTCGGCAAGGGCTGGTCGGTGCACGGCGATGACTTCATGCTCGGCGGCGCTGGCATCGACACCATCAACGGTGGCACCGGTGACGACCGCATCGAAGGCTCGATCGGCGGCAACGGCACCACCACCTGGGACGTGCTGGACGGCGGCAAGAACTTCTACTCGGTCCAGGTGCTGGGCGAAGCGCAAGCTCGCGTCTACATCCTGAACAAGTGGGAAGCTGCCAACCCCAGCAAGGTCACCGCGCTGAACAGCATCGGCACCATCACTGCCATCACCCTGCTGAACCAGAACGAAGGTGGTCTGAATGTGGATTCGGGCGTGTTTGACGACACCCTGCAGTTCTCGCAGAGCCGCTTCACCGCTGGCAAGACCAACTTCACCATCACCCTCGACAACTTCACCCTGACCGGTGGCGTGGTTGAGCTGCGCAATGACGGCGCGGGCACCGTGATGGTCGACCTGGACGGCGACGCTGCCACCACCACGGACCGCAGCTGGACGAAGTTCACCAACTTCGAAAACATCCGCACCGTGTCGGGCGTGGGCAATGCCGTGGCCGGCGACGGTCAAGGCACTGACACCCTGGACGTGCAAGCCCTGTCGTCGGCCACCACCGGCGCCAATGGCATCTCGTACAACCTGACCAATGACAACCTCGGCGGCGCCGGCGGTGACAAGGGTTCGGTGATGTACAGCGCCAACGCCCACGCCAGCCTGACCCGCCCGGCCGCCACGGACTTCGAGTCCCTGGTGATCAAGGTGGACGGCGTGGAGAACGTCATCGCCGGTACCGGCGACGACCTGCTGCTGATCGACGAAACGGAAGCCGCCAAGAACAACACCTTCACCGGTGCCCTGGGCGACGACCGCATCGAGTACCAGAACGCGTTCGCTGGCGAAGCCACCCCTGGCGTTGCCGAGCCGACCGTCACCATCAAGGTTGACAACGTGGCCGCCTCGCTGGGTGGCACCGACACCGTCACCATGACCGGTGGCCGCGTGGGCACCACCGTGGCGACCGACACGCTGAACGGCGTGGAGTTCATCACCCTGGCTCAGCGCACCGCTGCTGGCGTTCGCGAGAACGACGTGCTGGACGTGACGGCCATGACCGCTGGCGCCATCGTGAACTACAACGACGGCACCGTGCGCGCTCTGGACAACTCGCTGCACGTGACGGTCGAAGGCATCGACGAGATCGAAAACATCTGGGCCGATGGCAATGACACCGTGATCGTGGCCGATGCCAACATCATGAGCGGCAACCAGCGCCAAGACACCGTCAACGCCACCGCGTCGACGGATCTGGCCCTGGCCACCTTCATCGACTTCGACACGCTGAACAGCAACAACAGCCGCAAGTCCTTCATCAGCCAGTCGGCTGCTGAAATCGACAACGTCGTCAACCAGAACCAGTTCAAGTTCAACCTGAGCAAGACCGGTTCCGGCGTTGACACCGACACCGTCGACTACAGCACCGCCAACGACAACATCGCTGTCGTGGTTGAGCTGGATGCCACGAAGCCGAACCAGTTCGTGATGGTGGACGGTGATGGCGCGACCTTCTACAGCGGCGGCGCCGGCGATCTGGAAAACGCCACCGACCGCGTGGACCAGCTGATCGGCGTGGAGCGCATCGTTGCCTCGCTGGGCGAGTCGGTGCTGGATCTGACCGGTTCCACCAAGGGCCTGGAAATCAAGTGGAGCGCGTTTGACGTCGCCAACCAAGTGGCTTCCCTGGACCGCGATGTGTACAGCGTGCGCATCTCCGACCTGACCTCGGCCAGCCCGCTGCAGCGCACCTTCGTCGAGTACCGCGACGCTGGTCTGAGCGGCACGGTGACCCAGGGTCAAGCGACCTGGAACCGCATCGAAGGTAGCGACAACGCGGAAGTTGTGGTGATGAACAGCGCCCATGCCATGGACGCTGACACCTTCAACCTGCGCGGTGGTGCGAACCAGGTCAAGTACAACGAGCTGACCAAGTCGATCACCCTGACCCTGGCGGTGTCCGACTTCGTGGCCGCCACCCCGACCACGACCGGCCTGATCACCGGCACGGTGCAGTTCCAAGACGGCACCGGTGCCGGCGTGGAAGGCCCGTACATCGCCGGTTCGCAGACCCACACGATCCGTAGCTACACCGCCAACAACGGTATCGCTGCCGGTTCGCTGCGCGTCGCCGCTTCGCAAGACGCGGAAGACACGCTGAAGATCAGCGGTCTGGATTCGAAGGTGTTCCTGCTGTCCGAAGCCGGTACCGTCGACAACCAGATCACGGTCAAGCTGGGTAGCGGCACCGCGGCGAACTCGGTCGTGCTGACCGGCTTCGAACTGGTGTCGGACGCTGACTCGAACGACGTCTACGACTTCGGCTCGCTGATCAACGCCGCTTCCGGCCTGAACTTCGTCGACAGCGGCGTGAACGACCATGACACCGTCAAGGTCGGCAACGACGCCGTGAACTTCGACGGTACCAACGCCCTGGGCGGCGGTGCAGTCAACGCTGCTGCCACGGAAATCAGCCTGCAGGCCATCCGTGACAACGGTGCCCTGGCGACTGCTGGCTTCGACTTCGACGTGCTGGACATCACCAAGGTGACGGACAACACCGTGACGACGATCTCGGGCGCGACCTCGGGTCTGACCGACTGGACCACTGACGAACTCGTGTTCGGCAAGATCCAGAACATCACCTCGGCGCTCGACTTCGAAGCCGTGGTGCTGACCGAAGCCACCATCGCCGAAAACGGCACGACCTTCACCCTGAACACCAGCACGAATGCGCTGGTGGCCGGTGCGAAGAGCGTGGCGCTGACCAACGGTGCCAACACCCTGAGCTTCGGCGGCACGGTGCTGGAGCAGGCTGCTGCCCCGAGCCATCTGCGTGCCGCGACCGATCTGAACGCCACCACTGGCGTGACGGTCAACGTGGTCGGCAACGAGAACGTCAACATCACCGGCGGCAATGGCAACGACACCATCAGTGCCAAGGGTGGTAACGACGTGCTGCGCGGCAATTCTGGCAACGACACCCTGGACGGCGGCTTCACCGCTGCGGTGGGTGCCAAGCTGGTGGTCACGCTGACCGGTGGCGCTTCGGCGTTCACGGCCAACGGCGACAACATCACCATCGCGGGTGCCACCCTGACCGCAGCTGCCGCTCCGGCCCCGTTCAACCCTGCATTGATCTCTAACCAGATCCTGACGGGTTCGGATGCGGATCAGGTGGGTGCTGCCTTCGCTTCGCTGTCGCTGTCGACCTGGGTCACGGCCCTGCAAGGCGCCGGTGCCACCGCTGCCGAAGCCGGTGCCCTGGCCTCGGTGACGTACGACGGTGTGGCCAACACCCTGACCTTCCAGTTCAACAACTCGGCTGCCGGCTCGACCCTGGACGCCACGGATGCGGACTCGGCAGACCTGACCGGCGGCACGATCACCGCTGTGGAAGCCTTCACGGCCTTCACCGCGGCGGTTGAGTCGCAGGACCAGTACGTGTTCGAAGCCACGGCTGCGCTGAACGGTGTTGACACCATCAACAACTTCAACAACGCCAACGCTGCGACCGACGACACGCTCGACTTCCGTGCCTTCCTGGGCGGTGCTTCGAGCCTGGGTGCTGCCGCCAACTTCGTGACGACCGGTCTGAACCTGTCGGGCGCCGCGAACGTGGGTGTGGTGTGGAACAAGGCCTCGCTGAGCGCCAGCGACATTGCCACGGCTGCTGCCGCCGGCAAGATCGCTGTCGAGGACAACGGCAAGGCTGTGGTTCTGGTGAGCGCTGACGCTGACGGTGCTTCGGACGCCACGAACGACGCCTACAAGGTGTACTACATCGAGGACACCAACACCGGCGCCGGCCAGACCTGGGTGGTCACCCTGGTTGCGACGATCAACAGCAATACCGAGTTGAACGCCGCTGACCTGGTGGACGGCACGGACGGCTTCATCTAAGCCAGTCTGCGCAGGAGGGGCGACTTCGGTCGCTCCTTCAAGCAAGGTCGTTCTGAAACCGCCGGGGCAACCCGGCGGTTTTTTCCTTTTTGTGAGACGGGCACTGGTTCCCGCTCGCGCAGAA
Organism: Burkholderiaceae bacterium; assembly: GCA_039808065.1. GTDB lineage: Bacteria > Pseudomonadota > Gammaproteobacteria > Burkholderiales > Burkholderiaceae_C > Inhella. Next base: position 9,815 of record JBDHSJ010000024.1, read on the forward strand.
TGCGCCGCCCCGAAGCGGTGAGTTGATCTGTCGGCAGCCCCCGTGGCCCTGCCGGCCTACAAGGTAGAAATAGCAATGGCAAACAAGCAAATCGTTTTCGCCGACCGTCTGGTGGGCCTCTCTCTCCAGAATGGGCTGGTTCGTCTGGACCTGGCCGTGAATGCGGGCCAAGTCAAGAACAAGGAAGGCAAGACCGGTCAGCGCATGGAAGTCACCACGCAGCTGGTGCTGCCCCTGGATGCCTTCGCCAACGCCGTGGCCATGCAGCAGAACGCGCTCAAGCAGGTCGTCAGCCGTGCCCAGCAGGCTGCCGGCAAGGACAAGGCGGATGCCAAGGCCGAGACCGAGGCTGAGAAGCCTGCCAAGGCCAAGAAGTAATCAGAAGTCAACCGACTGCCGCGCCCCGCCTTTCACCCGGCGGGGCGCATTGCTTTCATGCTCAAGCACATCCGACTGCGATACGACCCGGTAGCCGACCGTCTCGTCCTTGATCTCCAGATGGCGACCCCACAGGGCGACTTGGAGAGCCACCGCCTGCACCTGACCCGGCGCATCGTCCAACTCTGGCGGCGCGATCTTCAAGCCATGGTCGATATGTCGGCGGAGTTGCCCCAGCGCATGGACCCGGCTGCGCGCGCCGCCATATCGCAGGCTCATCATCAGGCCATGTCATCACAGGTCCCCACCCGGACCGAACCGGCTCCAAGCGCAGAGACTGAGGCAGAGAGTGCGCCGCCGCGGCTTGTGACGCGAATCGGTTGCGGTCGGCATAAGCGAGACGCACGCTGGGTGGTGCAGTTCGAGTGCGAGGTCGGACCGCCGCTCACCTTGATGCTGGGAACCAAGACCTTGCATGGGGTGGTGGATGCGCTCTCACGCCGAGTTCAGTCGGCGCAATGGGGTCTGCCAGCGGTCGCTACCGAGCGACAAGCTGTGAGTGCGCCGCCGCCGCCAGGGGGCGCCTTGCACTGAGTCTGACCACGGAGGGATGGGCGCTCCCGCCGGTCTTCGGCGCCGGACAGCAGATTCAGCTGGACTTTTCATATAGGACGCCTATATGATCTCACTCCTATATGAAAAGTCGCATCCGCCTGCAACTCCAAACCAGCGCCTCGCAGCACGCGCGCTTGGTAGCCTTGCAGCAGGCGTTTGCCCAGGCCTGTAACGAGCTCGCCCCGATCGTGCAGCAGACGGCCTGTTGGAACCGGGTCGCTTTGCATCACATGGTCTACAAGGCCATGCGCGCCAAATTCCCGGAGCTGGGTTCGCAGATGGTCTGCAATGCCATCTACTCGGTGTCGCGCTCCTGTCGGCTCGTCTATCAGCACCCGGCCAGCCCTTTCAATATCCAGCGCTTGGGCGGCAAGCCTTTGCCAAGGGTGCACTTTCTGCAGCAGTCTCCGGTTTACTTCGATCGCCATACCCTGAGCTTGAAGGGTGGCCAAGTCTCGATGTTCACGCTCGATGGGCGCATGCGCTTCAGCTTGGCGCTCAGTGCAGCGGATGAGCAGCGCTTTCGCACGGAAAAGTTGTGCGAGATCGTGCTCAACCAGCAGGGCGGGCAGTTCTGGCTCACGTTTCAGCTCGACGATGGCCAGGCACCGGAGCTGGGCGCGGCAGAAGAAGAACTGGACGCCACGCCAGTCGCGCGAGGCAGTGAGCTGCCTGAATACATGCTGGTGATCGAAGACGCTCCGCACGCCGGCAAGCCGACTTCGATCCCTGCAGTCTCTTTCTCCATGACCTCACCATGAGCCTTCCGCAAAAGTCTTCAGCTCCGCCCTCCGAGGCCCCCGTGAAAGACGCCTTGCGCGAGCAACGACCGTACTTCGCGCAGGCAGCTCGTTTGAGCGCCGTCATTGGTGTGTTCGCGCTGGCGCCCTCCTGGTTCATGTTCGAGGTGTATGGCCGCGTGATGGACAGTCGCAGCTATGCCACTCTCGGCTGGCTGCTGCTGGCCGTCGCTGGTGTCTATGTCGTCATGGAACTGCTTGAGGTCGCGCGCTCGCGAGCTCTGTTTGCAGCCGCTGAGCGCTTCGACGCGCAGTTGCGCGAACGGGCTTTCAATGCCACCTTCGATGCCAACTTGCGGCGCATGCCCGGCGGCACGCCCCAGGTACTTGCCGACCTGCGGACGATCAAGGACTTCATCCCCTCACTTGTGGTGACAGCCATCATGGATCTGCCAGCTGCGGTGCTGTGCCTCGTCCTGCTGTTCGCCATGAGCCCGTGGCTGGGGGTGCTGGCCGTGGTGGGCATGCTGTTGCAGGCGGCGCTTGGCTGGGTGACGGAGCGTCGCACCATGCCCATGTTGTCGGAAGCCACGACCGCATCGATCGAGGCGCAGAACTACGCCGCCGGAGCGATGCGAGGTGCACAGGTCATCGAATCGATGGGGATGCTGCGTGCCGTGCATGCACGGTTCATGGAGCGGCAGAAGCGTTTCATCACGCGTCAGGCAGCGGCGTCGGATACGGCGGGCCTGACCTCCATGGGTGCCAAGCTGGTACAGACCATCCAGGGCTCTCTGCTGCTGGGTGCCGCGTGCTACCTGACGCTGCACAACGGCATTTGGGGCGGGGCCAGCATGATGATCATCGCGTCCATCCTGGGTGGACGGGCGCTGGGCCCTTCGGTGCAGTTGGTATCGAACTGGCGCGCGGTGGTGAACGTCCGTGACGCCTACAAGCGTTTGAACAGCCTGCTCGTGAAGCTGCCGCCGACCGAGCCGGGCATGCCCTTGCCGGCGCCCAAGGGCGTCCTCACGGTGGAACAGGTCGTCGCCGCTCCGCCTGGCAGCGCCATCCCTGTGCTGAAGGGCGTGAGCCTCGTGGCCATGCCGGGAGAGGTCACGATGATCATCGGCCCTTCGGCCTCCGGGAAGACGACGCTGGCCCGATTGATCATGGGCCTCTGGCCCGCGTCCGCCGGCAAAGTGCGCCTGGATGGCGCGGATGTCCACGCCTGGCACAAGTCTCAACTCGGACCGTACCTGGGCTACTTGCCGCAGGGGGTTGAGCTGTTCGATGGCACGGTGGCGGAGAACATCGCGCGCTTCGGCAAAGTGGATATGGAGCAGGTGCGGGCCGTTGCGGATCGCGTCGGCATCACCGCGATGATCGAGGCGCTCCCGGAGGGTTTCGACACCCGCATTGGTGAGGAAGGAGCCGTCCTGTCCGGGGGGCAGCGGCAACGTCTGGGCCTGGCCCGAGCGCTGTATGGGAATCCCAAACTCGTGGTCCTGGACGAACCCAACGCCAGCTTGGACGAAGCCGGCGAGAAGTCCTTGCTGGCCTTGCTGATGAGCCTGAAGCAGCAAGGCACCACGGTGCTGGCCATTACGCACCGCACTACGCTGCTGCCCGCGGCAGACAAGCTGTTGGTGCTGAATGAAGGTCAGGCAGCGATGTTCGGCCCGCGGGACGAAGTGCTTGCGGCGCTGAAGAAGGCCAATGAGCAGGCGCGCGGCCAGGCCGCCCAACAAGCGCAACAACGCATGCAGGCCGCCCAGCCGGCCGCGATCACGGGGAGCCCCGCATGAATACCGCTGTCGTGAGCGCAGGCGCACCGGCGCCGCAGTCCACGCTCCTGAACCCCAAGCTCGGCTTCTTCGAGCGCAGCGAGCTTGGACGCGCGCTGTGGCGTTTTCGTCGCGAACTGCTCTGGGTCTGCATCTTCAGCTTTTTCGCCAACTTGCTGTCGCTGACTTCTACCGTGTACATGCTGCAGGTCTATGACCGCGTCATGCTGAGCGGCAACGAGCTGACGCTGGCGGCCCTGAGTCTGCTGGCCTTGCTGTTCTATTGCGTCATGGGCTTTGCAGAATGGCTGCGCTCGCGCTTGCTGGTGCGAGCCGGAGCCCTGTTCGATGACCGCCTGAATACGCGCGTCTTCAACGCCAGCTTTGAGGCTCGGCTGCGTGGCGTGGCCAAGAACCCGCTGCAGGCCTTGGGGGACCTGACCAATTTGCGTCAGTTCATCACCGGCAGCGGTGTGTTCGCGGTCATGGACCTGCCCTGGATGCTGGTCTATGTGGCGGTGCTGTTCCTGATGCATCGGTGGTTGGGTTGGGCGGCACTTGCCTTCTGCGTGCTCCAGCTGGCGATGGCCCTGGTGAGTCATCGCCTGGTCTCGGCGCGCCACAAGAAGGCCCAGGAGCTTGGTTTGGAAACGACCACCTTCCTGCAGGCCAAGCTGCGCAATGCCGAGACGGTGGAGGCCCTGGGCATGCTGGGCAATCTGCGTCGCCAGTGGCTGTCGCTCTACGAGCGCCAACTCCAGGGCCAGGTGGACGCACAAGAGCTGCAGCGTCGCATCCAAGCGGTGACCAAATTCGTGCAGTACTTTCAGCAGTCGCTCATCCTGGCCATCGGCGCCGTGCTGGCGCTTCAGGGCAGCATCAGTGCCGGCGCCATGATTGCCTCCAATGCGCTGATGAGCAATGCCCTGCGCCCCATCAGCATGGTGGTGGGCCTGTGGAAGCAGTACGTCGAGACGGCAGCCGCCTATCGCCGCCTGGAGCAGGTGCTGGCTGACAACCCGGTGCGCGAGTCCGCGCCCGGCGACCGCAGCCTGCACGGTCAGATCAGCCTGCGTGATCTGAGCGCCAGCGCGCCCGGCCGCAAGACCCCGATCCTCAAGAATCTGACTATCGACTTCAAACCGGGGGAGGTGGTGGCCATCGTCGGCCCCTCGGGCGCCGGTAAGTCCACCCTGGCGCGGTGTCTGCTCGGCATCTGGCCGGATACGACCGGCGAGGTCCTGCTGGATCAGCGCCCGATCGCTCAGTGGTCCCGCGAAGACTTGGGGCCGCAGGTGGGCTACCTACCGCAGGACATCGAGATGTTTGAAGGCACGATTGCCGAGAACATTGCGCGTTTCGAAAAGGTCGATCCGCAACAGATCATCGAAGCGGCGCAGCGCACCGGCATTCACGACATGATCCTGCGCCTGCCCAAGGGCTACGACACGCCGATGGGCGAGGCCGGCAGCCTGCTCTCCGGAGGCCAGCGACAGCGCATCGGCCTGGCCCGAGCGGTGATCGGCGATCCGGCCATCGTGGTGCTGGACGAACCCAATGCCAATCTGGACGACGTGGGCGAGACCGCGTTGATCCGCGCCGTCAAAGACTTGAAGGCGCGGGGGAAGACCGTTTTCATGATCGTGCACCAGCAACACATCCTGGCCGCGGCTGACCGCGTGCTCATCCTCGAAAACGGCCAAATCAGCCGTTTCCTCCCGGTGGTCCATCAGCCCGCCCCGCAGAACAACCCGCAAGCCTGAGCATCATGAGCATCAACACCACCGCTGTGGCGGCCAACGCCGCGGACGTTGAAGACGTCGAACTGAAAACCGACACCCGGCCGGTCATCCGGCTGGGCTTCTGGACCCTGATTGTGGGCTTTGGCCTGTTCCTGGCCTGGGCCGCTTGGGCTCCGCTGGGTGAAGGCGTGGCCGCACAAGCGCAGGTATCGGTGGAGACGCGTCGCAAGGCCATCCAGCACCAGTCAGGCGGCGTGATCCGCGAGCTCAAGGTCAAGGAAGGGCAGGAGGTCAAGGCCGGCGAGGTGTTGCTGGAACTGGACGATGGAGCGACCCGCGCTGGGTTTGAGGCGATCCGACAGAACTACTACGCGCAGCGCGCGCACGAGGGACGTCTGATGGCCGAACTGTCTGGCGCCGCCGCCATCCAGTTCCATCCTGATCTGCTGAATGCCGCCAAGGATCCGATTGCCGCTCAGCACATGGCTGTGCAACAGAAGCTGTTCAGCGCCCGCCGAGCTGCGCAGGCGGCAGAGGTGGCCGCTGCGGAACAGGCGATTGCCGGCTTGCAGGGCCAGTTGACGGGTGTGCAACAGATGCTGGTAACTCGCAAGCAGCAGGCCGAACTCCAGGCGCGACAGCTGGGGAACATCCGCGCCTTGGCGGACGAGGGCTTTGCGCCGCGCAATCAGGCGCTGCAGATGGAGCAGACGCAGGCCGAGTTGCGCGCCTCGATGACCGAGATGGAATCGCAGACCCAGCGCCTGCACAGCGCGATTGCCGAAACGCGCTTGCGCATCGCTCAACGACAGCAGGAGTACTTGAAGGAGTCCTCGAGCCTGCTTGCCGATGTGCGCCGTGAAGTGCAAGCCAATCAGGAGCGCATGGCGGCCGCGGCCAACGAACTGGGCCGTACGCAGATCAAGGCCCCCGTGGCGGGGCAGATCGTTGCCCTGGCGGTGGCGGGTCCCGGTGGTGTCGTGACGCCCGGCCAGCGCCTGATGGATGTGCTGCCACGTGGCGAGGCCCTGCTGCTGGATGCGCGCATCTCGCCCCAGGTGATCGACCGTGTCAAGGCTGGTGATCTGGTCGAAGTGCGTTTCAGTGCCTTCGCAAACTCGCCGCAATTGGTGGTGCACGGCAAGCTGGCCTCGCTTTCGGGTGATGCCTTGACCGAGCAGACCGGCAATGGGCTGATGACGTACTACCTGGCCCGCATCGAGCTGACGCCCGAAGGCATGAAGGCTCTGGGAGACCGCCAAGTGCAGCCTGGCATGCAGGCCGAGGTGTTGATCAAGACCGGCGAGCGTTCACTGCTGACCTATCTGCTGCATCCGCTGCTCAAGCGCGTGGCAGCCTCGATGACCGAGGAATGAGCATGAAGCGCCTTGTTCACAGTGCCTTGGCCGTTGCCGCTTTGCTGGTCTTGGCGCCAACGGCGCAGTCCATGAGTTTCAGCGAGGCCTTCACGGCGGCAAGTCTGAACGATGCCCAGTACCGCGCTGCCGGTCATGAACTGGAAGCCAACCGATTGGCTGTGCCAGTGGCGCGAGCAGCCCTGATGCCCAATGTGAGCATCAATGCCTCGCAGCAGGAGGTCGCAGGGTGGCGCCAGTCGCGCAACTCGAACAACCAGGACATGCGACTGCGCCTGGAATACACGTCGCCCCAGGCCTCGATCGGCATGCGCATGCCCATCATCAACCGCGAGCTGGGGTTGCGCGTGGAGCAGGCGGGGGCGCAGGCGGAATACGCCGAGTACCAGTACCAATTGCGTGGCAATGACCTGGTGGATCGACTGGCCAACGCCTACCTGACCGTGTTGCTGGTCGAACAGACCAAGCGCCATGTGGATCAGCTCGTGGAGGCGCTGTCTCAACAAGTCGCCCAGGCCCAGCAGCGCCTGGCCCGCGGCGAAGGCACGCGGGTGGAGGTGGCGCGCGGTCAGGCTGAGCTGGACCTGGCCAGGGTGCGGGTGCTGGAGACCGAGGACCAGTTGCTGCTGGCGCGCCGACAGCTGCAACGCCTAACCGGGCAGCCGTTGACGCAGCCGTTGCAGATGCCCGCAGCCGTCGAGCCGCCACCGCTGGAACCGCAAGGTCTGTTTGCCTGGCTGGAACTGGCCAACCGCCAGAACCCCGCCTTGAAGGCGCGCGAGCAAAGCCTGGAAGTGGCCAAGCTCGGTGTGAAGCGCAACCGCGCCGCCCATTTGCCGCGCCTGGATCTGGTGGCCAGCTACTCGCAGAACGAGAACGAGTCGGTCAGCAATCTGGGTCAGAGCACCACGCAGCGCGCCATCGGCGTGCAGCTGAACATCCCGATCTACTCGGGCGGTGGCGTCGAGGCCAGCGTGCGCCAGGCCGTGGCGGATCGTTCGCGCGCTGAGGAAGAGATCCGGTTGGAGCGTGAGAACGTCGAGATCGAGGTGCAACGCCAGTACCAGCTGACGCAGAACGGCGTCGAGCGCATCAAGGCGCAGGAACGCGCCGTGGCCTCGGCCGAACTGGCGGTGACGGGCATGCGCCGCGCACTCGAGGGCGGCGTGGGCACGACGGGAGACCTGGCGGATGCACTGTCGCGCAGCTACGCGGCCCAACGTGAACTGGCCCAGGCGCGCATCGACTACCTGCTGGCCCGCACCCGCTTGATGCTCAGTGCCGGCTTCGGCATGAGCGAAGTGGCCCAAGAACTTGACCGCCTGCTGGCCCTCGCGCCCGCGGCTTCTACGACGGCTGAGAAATGACGATGCGTCCGATCCTGAATCTTCTTCTGGGTGGCCTGCTGCTGGGCCTGAGTGCCTGCGGGGGCGGCGGTGGTGGCGCGGGTGGCGGAGGCCGCCCTTCCGTCACCAACATCAGCGCCAACCCGGTGCAGTTCGGCCGCACGATGGTCGTGTCGGTCAGCGGCTTCGAACTGGCCGATGGCGCCATCCAGCTCGATGTGAGCGACGGTGGCTGCGAGGAACTGACCACCGTGACGGGCGGCACCGAGACCCAACAGCAGTTCACCTGCAAGGTGGCCAATCTCGGCGCGCTGCGCCCGAAGGTGCGCGACGCCGAAGGCAAGCTGCTGGCCGAGCTGAGCTTGAACGTACCCATGCCCCAAGTGACGATGCGCATGACGCAGGGCACGCGCACCGGCACCTTTGTGGTGGAACTGGACCCGGGCGCGGCGCGCAGCACGGTGCGCAACTTTCTGGACTACGTCAATGCCGGCTTCTATACCAGCACGCTGATGCACCGCGTTGAGCAGGATGTGGTCGCGCAGGGCGGGCTCTACACCAACAATGCTCAGCGCACTGCCAAGACGGCACTGTTCCCCCCCATCAAGCTGCAAGCCGACAACGGGCTCAAGCACCTGAAGTACTCGATCGCCATGTTCCATGGCGCAGACGCCGACTCCGCCACCTCCGAGTTCTTCCTGAACCTGAAGGACAACCCGCGGTTTGATGTCGGCGTGCATCCGCAGGGCTACACGGTGTTCGGCAAGGTGGTCTCGGGCTTCGAGATCGTGGACGAGTTCAGCAAGTTGCCAGGCCGCACGGTGCCGCTGGAAGAGCCCTTCGCCTTCCTGCCCGATCCGGTGGTGGTGATCAGCTCCGTCGTGCAGACCCGCTGAGCCACATGGTGTTCGGCCTGCGCCGCGCGCTGCAATTGGCCTGGCCGCTGGCGCGCCGCGACATCGCGGCGCGCTACCGCGGCAGCATGGCCGGCCTGCTGTGGACCCTGATCGGCCCATTGGCCATGGTGGCCATTTACGCCGCCGTGTTCCAGGGCGTGTTCAAGGCGCGCTGGCCGGGCACCAGCGGAGCCGACTCCGACGGCCTTTCCTACGCGCTGCGACTGTTTGCGGGACTGATCGTGTTCAGCGCCTTCTCGGAAGTGGCGGGCCGCGCCACCCGCTTGATGCAGGACAACGCCAGTCTGGTCAAGCGCGTGGTGTTTCCGCTGGAGCTGCTGGCCCTGGCCCTGGTGCTGCAGGTGGCGGTGCATATGGCCGTGCAGCTCGGGGTGCTGACGCTGCTGGCGACGCTGACGGGCGCTGGCCTGCAGGCCTCGCTGTTGTGGCTGCTGGCCCTGCTGCCCTGGGTGCTGGCTCTGCTGCTGGCCGTGGCCCTGGCCCTGGCGGCGCTGGGCTGCTACTTGCGCGACCTGCAGCATCTGGTTCCGCTCGCCATGAGCGGCCTGCTGTTCCTTTCCCCGGTGTTCTATCCGATGGGCCAGGCGCCTGAAGTGTTGCGCGGCCTGCTTTGGGTGAACCCGCTGACGGCGCCCATCGAGGCCATGCGCGCGGCCTGGTTTGGGCTGCCGGTGAATGGGGAACTGCTTGGCCTTCAGGCGCTGGGCACCGCACTGGCGCTGCCGTTGGCGCTGCTGCTGTTCCGCCGCCTGCGCCCCGGTTTTGCGGATCTCGTCTAGCCATGGCAGACACCGGAATCGCCATCGCCCTGGCCGGCGTGGGCAAGAGCTACTCCCTGGAGCAACGGCCCTGGCACCGCCTGTGGCAGCAGCTGCTCGGCCGGCCCAGCAGGGGGCCGCAGTACCACGCCCTGCAAGGGGTGGACTTGGAGTTGCGCCGCGGTGAGGCGCTGGGGCTGATTGGCCGCAACGGCGCGGGCAAATCGACGCTGCTCCAGTTGGTTTGCGGCGTGCTGGACCCGAGCACCGGCACGCGCAAGGTGGAAGGGCGCATCGCTGCGCTGCTGGAGCTGGGTGCGGGCTTCAACCCCGAGCTCACCGGACGCGAAAACGTGCGCCTGAACGGACCGCTGCTGGGGCTGAGCAGCGCCGAGATGGAGCGCCGCTTGCCCGAGATCATCGAGTTCGCCGGTATCGGCGACTTCATCGATCAGCCGGTGCGCAGCTATTCCAGCGGCATGTTCGTGCGCCTGGCCTTTTCGATGGCGACCTGCGTTGAGCCAGACGTGCTGGTCATCGACGAGGCCTTGTCCGTCGGTGATGGCGTGTTTGCGCGGCGCTCCTTCGACCGCATCATGGCCTTGAAGGAACGCGGCGCCACGGTGCTTTTTTGCTCTCACTCGACCTACCACGTCGAGGCCCTGTGCAACCGGGTGCTCTGGCTGGAGCAGGGCCGGGTGCGGATGCTGGGCCCGGCGGCCGAGGTGGTGGCGGCCTACAACGATTACATCGGCGGCGAGACCCATGGCGGCGAGGGCAACCCGCTGCGCACCGGTGGCGTGGCACCGATGCAAGGTGCCGATGAATTGGCAGGTGCGGGGGCACACCCGCCGCCCTTCCGCCCCGGTGAGGGGCGCATCCTCGCGCTGCAGGCGCGTGCGGGCCAGCAGGTTGGCCGTCACCTGAAGCTGCACAGTGGCCGCGAGGACCTGGTGCTGGACGTGGCCTTCCAGGTCGACCCGGCGCTGCCACCGCCTAGCGTGCTGATGGCGCTGGCCACGCGCGCCGGCACCCTGGTGGCGAGCGCGGGGACACACAACGATGGCCTGGTGCTGGAACGCGACGCGCGCGGCAATGGCCGCGTCAGCCTGACCTTGCCGAAGTTGCCCCTGCTCAAGGGGGAGTACGTCATCGACATCTACCTGGCGTGCGAGCGCGGCCTTCACTACTACGCCACCGCGCCCTGCGCTTTCGAGTTGCAGATGACGCAGGATGGCCTGGAGCAGGGCGTGGTGAACCTGGGGCAGCGATGGAGTTGAGCGTGGCACCCGAACCGCGTCTGGTGTGGGTGGATGGCCGCCACCGCGACGCCGTGCGCGGTCTGTTTGAGGCCGTGTTCGGCCACCCGCTGTCTGCCGCTGAATGGGACTGGAAATACGGCCAGGGCCATGGCCAGGCGCTGGCCCTGGAGCAGGACGGTGTGCTGACCGCGCACTTCGGCGGCCTGAGCCGTCGCATCGTTCACGAGGGCGAGCTGCGCTGGGCCTGCCAGGTTTGCGACGTCGCCGTGGCCGCGCAGGCGCGCGGCTCGCTGCGCCGCAAGGGCGCGCTGTACACCCTGGCGGCGGCCTTTTTGGACGCGCAGATCGGCTGGCAGGCCAAGCACCTGCTCGGCTTCGGTTTTCCCACCCATCGGCATTACGTCGTGGCGGAGCGCCTGGGTCTGTACGGGCCGGTGGACGAGGTGCATGCGGCGCAGTGGCCGGCACAGGCGCTGGCTGGCTGGCGCGCGCCATGCCTGCGCGAGCTGACCGAGGCGGACCTGACCGGTGCCATGAAGGCGGAGGTGGATGCGCTGTGGGAGCGCATGCGCGCCGGTCTGGCCGAATGCACGCTGGGGGTGCGTGATGCCGACTGGCTGGCCTATCGCTACTTGCGCCATCCGCGTTTCCAGTACCAGCTCCTGGCGGTGCGCTCACGCTGGCGCGACCGGCTGCTGGGCGCGCTGGTGCTGCGCGCCCATGCGCAGCATCTGGAGTGGGTGGACCTCGTGGCCGCTCCAGCCGACTGGCCGCAGTTGCTGCAAGTCGTGCGTGCGCAGGCGGCTGCTCAAGGCTTGCCACGCGTCGAGGTCTGGAGCACGCAATCCCAGCTGCCACGCTGGCAGGCCTTCAAGCCGACCGAAGCCCGCTCGCTCGGCATCCAGGTGCCCGGCAACACCCATTCGCCTGGCCCTGCACTGGAAACCCAGCGCGGGCGCTGGTTCCTGATGGCCGGCGACACTGATTTCCGATAAGAGGCTGCGAGGAGATGGCTTGTACCCGCGTCAGGCCCCCATACGGGCCCAATTTAGGCGCCGACGCGATGACGGGGTGGTGCCCAGTCGAGCGGCGGCAACGACGAGTGGGCCCGTGTGGGGGCCTCACCCTTCGGGCCGGGGCCTTCCAGAGCGCTGTCGGGCGTTGCAGCCCTCGCCCGCACGCGAGTGCGGGCGTCGGACTGCGCCAACGTCAGCACTCCGCAAGGCGCCGGCGCGGGTGCAAGCCATCTCCCCGCAGCCTCTAATGCGGATCCTGCACGTCACCCGCGAGCACGGCACTGACCGCCGCTACGGCATCGGCCGCAGCCTCGGTCCGGTGTTGGCTGCGCTGGAGGCACGCGGCCATACCGTGCGCTACCTGACGCAGGACGAACAGAGTGAGCGCGGCAAGGCCTGGCAGCGTGAGTGGACGGCGCGCCTCGGTGCCTGGGGGCTGCGCCTGGCCGGCCCACCTGGGCAGGTGCTCAGTGCCGTCTGGCTGGAGCGCCTGAACATGGCCCGGCTGGCGGCCAAGGTGGCGCGTGACTGGCAGGCCGACGTGGTGCATCTGCACGACCCCTGGATGGCCTGGGGCTATCGCTGGGCGCGCCGCTTCGTGCCCGGGGCCACTGCGCGCTGGGGCTTGACCGAGCACGGTTTCGGCTGCTACAGCGACGCCACCGGCGAGGAGGGCGTGCCCTACTCGCCGCGCCTGCTGCAGCGCCACCGCCATATCGAAGCCGGTGTGCTGGCGCAGGCCGCCTTTGTGGTCTGCCCCACGCACGCCGCACGGGCGCAGCTGGCGCGCGACCTTGCGCTGCCGGAGCTGCCGCCCCATTGGCATGCCGTGCCGCACGCCGCGCCGCAGCTCAGCCCCTGGCCGGACCGCGGCGCTGCGCGCCAGCACCTGGGCTGGAGCGAGGCGCCTTGGCAGCTGCTGGCGGTGGGGCGCATCAATCCGGTCAAGCGCTTCGACCTGCTGCTCAAGGCCGTCATCGAGGCCACGCGCCAGCGCCAGGCTCTTGGCCAGTCGCGGCCACTGCGCCTGACCCTGCTGGGCGAGGGCGACGCCGCGCCGCTGCAGCAGCTGCTGCAACAGGCCGGGCCGCTACCCTTGCAGCTTCATGTGCAGGCGGTTGCCGATGTCTCGCCGTACCTGCATGCGGCCGATGTCTACCTGGGGACGGCGCGCAACGAATCCTTCGGCCTGGCGAATCTGGAGGCTCTGGCTGCGGGCCTGCCGGCGCTGTGCGCGGCCGCCGGCGGCGTTCCCGAGGTCACTGGCGGTGCCGCCTGGCTGCTGCCATCGCCGAGCGACAGCCTGGTGCCCGCACTGACCCGCGGGCTGCTGGACCTGTTGGAGCAGCCGGCCCTGCGCGAGTCCCTGGCCGCGGCCGGCCGCCGGCACGCGGCCGCTTGGCCCGACGCGATGGCGGTGGCCGGTCGTTACGAGGAGATCTACCGTGGCCTCTGCTGAAGCGGACCTGTGCGCCTTGCCGCTGCCCCTGCCACTGGAAGCGGCACGCCGGGTGCTGGTGCTGGCGCCGCATCCGGACGACGAGAGCATCGGCTGCGGCGGTCTGCTCGTGAAACTGGCCGCCCGCGGCGTGCCCACCCGGGTGCTGCTGGTGTCCGACGGCTCGGGCGCGGGCGAGCTGCCCCCCGGCACGGCGGAGGCGCGCCAGCAGGAGTTCCGTGCTGCGCTGCAGGTGCTGGGCGGTCTGGAGAGCGAGCTGCTCGGCCTGCCCGACGGAGCACTCGAGCGCGTGCCTGATCTGCCAGCGCAGCTGCGCCGTGCCATCGAAGCCTTCGCGCCCGATTGGGTATTCGGGCCCTCGGCACGTGATCCGCACCGCGACCACCGCGCCGTGGCTGCTGCGCTGGCCCGGGTGCTGCCCGATTGCTCCAGCGTGCAGGCCGCCTGGAGCTACGAGACTTGGACGGCACTGCCCGCCAGCCATGTGCTGGACATCGGTGCCGAGCTGCCCACCAAGCTGGCCGCGCTGCGTGCGCACCGCACGGCACTCGTCTACGGCAATTACCTGCAAGCCACCGAAGGCCTGGCGCGCTACCGCAGTCTGCTGCTCGGGCGCGCCGATGCACAGGCCGCCGAAGCCTTTGAACGGACCTTCAGCCGGGCCGACGCCGGCCTGCCGGAGCCGGCGCTGCTTCAGGCGCTGCCCGCCACGGTGCGTGATCCCGGTCCGGTGTCGGTGCTGATTCGCAGCATGGACCGCGACAGCCTGCGCCCCACCCTGTGCTCGCTGGCCGCGCAGGGTGTGGACGAGTGGGAGGTTCTGGTGCTCAATGCCAGCGGTCGCCCGCACCGGCCACTGCCGGAAGGGCTGCCAGCGGAGCTGCGCGGGCGGGTGCGCCTGCTCGAGCCGCCCGCCGCGCTGGACCGTGCGGCCGCGGCCAATGGGTTGCTCGAAGCGGCCAAGTTCGACGCGTTGCTGTTCCTGGACGATGACGACGAGCTGTTGCCTGGCCATCTGGGCCGGTTGGCTGCTGCCCTGCGTGCCGCGCCCGCTGCCGTGGCGGCCTATGGCGATGTCGAGTACGGCCGCTGGTGGGCGGGTGACTGGCAGCCCGAGCACCGCTTTGCGGCACCCTTTGACCGCTGGCGCCTGCTGTTTGAGAACTACCTGCCCATTCATGCGGTGCTGTTCCGCCGCCTGCCCGGGCTGCGCTTCGATGAAGGCTTCCAGGTCTTCGAGGACTGGGACTTCTGGCTGCAGCTGGCCGAGCGCGGGCCCTTCGAGCATGTGCCCGGTGTCGGAGCGCGTTATGTCGCCGGTGCGGCGCAGGGGTCTGGCGTGTTCGAGCAGCGCAGCCGCAATGAGGCGCTACGGCAGGCGCTGTATGCCAAATGGCTGGCGCGCCTGGGTGCGGCCGAGGCCGGTGGCCTGCTGGCCTATGTGCGCGAGCTCCACCAGTCGCACGGGCAGTTGCAAGGTGAACTCGCCAACGCCACCGCAGGCCATGCAGCCACCCGCCAGGTGCTGCAGGCGCGCGAGGTCGAGCTGGCCGCGCTGCAGCAGGCGCGTACCGACCTGCAGACCGTGCTGGCCGCACGCGAGCAGGAAATCCGCAACGCGCTGGCCGAGCAGGACAGCCAGCGCGCCGTGCGCGCCGCGCGCGAGACCGAAATTGCCTCGCTGCACGCCCATGTCCAGGCGCTGCAGGCCGAACTGATTCAACTCAAGGCGCTCACGCCCTGGCAGTCCTTCCTGGCTGCCCGGCGCCGCGCCAAGCCCTCCTGAACCTCCATGGCCGCTGCCGCGACGTCAACCTGCGTCTTCACCATCGTCTCCAAGAATTACCTGCACTACGCCCTCAACCTGATGGAGAGCGTGGCGCAGCATGTGCCGACTGCGCAGCGCGTGGTCGTGTTGTGCGACAGCACGGAGGGCCTGGAGCCTCCCCCCGCGGGCATCGAGTTCCTCGGCATCCAAGACCTGGGCATCGCCCAGGTCGATCGCATGCTGTTTCAGTACACCATCCTGGAGCTCAACACCGCCATCAAGCCCTTCGCGTTTCGCAAGCTGTTCGAGCGCGACGGTCTGGACTCGGTCATCTACTTCGACCCCGATATCCAGCTCTTCAGCACTGGTGCGCCCTTGCTTGCGCGCCTGCAACAGTCGGATGTGGTGCTGACCCCGCACCTGGGCGCGCCACTTGACGACGACCGCCACCCTTCGGACCTGTCGATCCTGCAGAGCGGCACCTACAACCTCGGTTTCCTGGCGCTACGCCGCAGCGCTGACGCGAACACGCTCCTGAACTGGTGGAGCGAAAAGCTGCGTCGCGACTGCGTGGTCGACATCCCGCGCGGCCTGTTCACCGACCAGAAGTGGATGGACCTGGTGCCGGGCTTCTTTGAGCGTGTCTGCATCGAGCGCCACCCGGGCTGGAACGTCGCCTACTGGAACCTCAAGCACCGCGCGGTCACGCAGGATGCTGAAGGTTTCAAGGTCAACGGCGAGCCGCTGTTCTTTTTCCACTTCTCGGGCTACAGCATCGGCAGCCGCACCATCAGCAAGCACCAGGACCGCTTCGAGCTGGCGCAGTGCAGCCCCGCCACCCAGCAGCTGTTCGCGCAGTACGTGGAGCGCCTGGACCGCTTCGGCCGCAGCCGCTACGCCGCCATGCCCTACGCCTTTGCGCGGCTGGCCAATGGCATCGGCCTGCCTGATGTGGCGCGCAAGGTGTTGCGCCTGGAGCTGCTCGATCAAGTGCAATTGCCGGACCTGCGCACCCCAGCCGGCGCTGAGGCCCTGTGTGCCGCCCTGCTGGCGCCGGTGGATGGGCAGCAACCGCCCCTTTCGCGCGTGGCGCTCCAGCTGCACCGGGACCGTGCGGACCTGCAAGCGGCCTTTCCGGATGTGCGCGGCGCGCACCGTCAGGCCTACTTGAGCTGGTTTGCCGAGCGTGCGCCCCTTGAGGCCGGCCTGCCCGAAGCCTGGGTGCAGCCAACCCCTGGCAGCGCGACGATGGCGCCCCGACCGGCCGCACCGGCGCCGAGTCGGCAGGGGGCCACCCTGTTCCGCACCGCCTACCGCCTGGCCTGGCAGAGCCGCAATCTGCTGCGCCCCTTCACCACCCCGGCGCTCCGCCACAAGGTCCGCAGCTACCTGGTGGGCCGCGCCTTCCCGCCCACTGTGACGACCCCTGCGGTGGGCTCGGGGGAAGCCGCCTTGCCCGCAGGCTTGAACCTGATCGGCTACGTCAAGGCAGAAAGCGGTGTGGGTGAATCGGCCCGAGCCACGCTGCGCGCCCTGCGCGCCGTGGGCTTCCCGCTCGCAGTGCGGGATTTCCAGGCCGGCAATGTCTCGCGCATGGGCGAGCAGGTGGAAGAGAGTGCGCCAAGCGCGCAGCCTTTCGCGGCCAGCCTCTTTCATATCAATGCGGATCAGCTGCCGCTGGCGCGCACGATGATCGGCGAAGCCCTTTTTCAGGTGCCGCGGCGCATCGGCTACTGGGCCTGGGAGCTGGAGAACTTCCCGGCTGAATGGTGCGAGGCCTTTGCCCATGTCGACGAGGTGTGGGTCCCCTCCACCTTCTGCCAGCAGGCCATCGCGCAGCGCGCGCCGGTGCCCGTGCTGGTGATGCCGCATGCCATCGAGATTCCGGCGCAGATCCGGCCCGAGCGGGCCCGCTTCGGTCTGCGCGAGGGCAGCGTGGCTTTCCTGGCCATGGCCGATTTGCTCAGCAGCGCCGCGCGCAAGAACCCGCTGGGCGCCCTGCAGGCCTATGTGAAGGCTTTCGAGGGGCGGCAGGACGATGTGCAACTGGTGCTCAAAGTCAGCAACGGTGATCGCGACCCGGCGGCAATGGCCGAGTTGCGGGCCCTGGCCGCGCGCGCGCCGGGCGTGCAGCTGATCGAGGGCTATCTGGATCGGCCCAGCTTGAACAGCCTGATCGAGTCGGTCGACTGCTTCGTTTCGCTGCATCGCTCCGAGGGCTTCGGGCTCGTGCTCGCCGAGGCCATGGCGCGAGGCAAGGTGGTGCTGGCGACGGCCTGGTCCGGCAATATGGATTTCATGACCCCGCAGAACGCGCTGCCGGTCCGGTACGAGCTGGTGCCGCTGCGCCAAGACGAGGGCCCCTACCGCCAGGGTGAGCGCTGGGCCGAACCCGATCTGGATGACGCGGCGGCCAAGCTGCGGCTGGCGGCTGAGGACGCCGCGCTGCGGCAGCGCCTGGGCGAGCAGGCACGCTCGGATTGCGAGCGCCAGCTCGCTCCGGCCGTGGTGGGCCGCCGCATGCAGGAACGGCTGCAGGTGCTCTTGAACCCGCGCGAAGGGGCCTGAGCGCATGGTGGATGTGGATGTCTTGATCCGCAGCTGCGGCCGGCCCAGCCTGGCGCGGGCAGTCCAATCGGCCCTGGAGCAGGCCGGCGTGCGCGTGCAGGTGCGTGTGGTACCAGCCGGTGGCGAGCCGCTGCAGGGTCTGGTCGAGCACCCGCAGGTGCAGGTGCTGCCCGTGCAAGGGCGCCTGAGCCGCTCGGCCGCCGCCAATGCCCTGCTGCAGGCGGTGGAGGCGCCGCTGGCGCTGTTCCTCGACGACGACGACTGGCTGCTGCCCGGGCATCTGCAACGCTTGGCGCAGGCCCTGCAAGCTCAGCCTGAGGCCGTGGCCGCGCACACCGGGGTCGAGGTGCTGAGCGGTGAGCCGCCCCAACGCGTACACGTCTACGACCAGCCGGTGGAGCCCACTCGGATGCAACTGCAGAACCAGCTGCCCATCCACGCCGTGCTCTTCCGCCGCGCGGCACTGGAGGCCGCGCCGCCGCTGCGTTTTGATGAGTCTCTCGACCACTTTGAAGACTGGGACTTCTGGCTGCGGCTGCTGGTGCGCGGCGGCCTGGTGCACGTGCCTGGCGTCAGCGCTGTCTACTGGCTGGACGCGCAGCAAGGCTCGGGCCATGCCAATCAGGGCGCCCAGCGCGCCGTGCAGCTGGAGGCTTTTGCTGCGCGCCAGCTGTCGCGCTGGTCGCCCGCGCAGCTGCGGGAGCTGATCGAATGGCAGGGTCAGCGCGACGCCCAGCACAGCGCTTCCGAACAGCGCAGCCAGGCCCTGGCTGCGGAGCTGCAGGCGCTGGCGCAAACCAGTGCGGCCCGCATCGCCGAGCTGGAAGCCGAGCGGGTCCTTGCCAGCCACCGCGCCGACGAAGCGCTGGACCTGTTGGACAGCGAGCGGCGCGAGCTCAGTGCGCACCGCCGCGAATTGCAGACCTTGCAGACCCTGCGCGAGCGCCAGCTGGCCGAAATTGCCGGGTTGAATCGTGAACTGGGCCAGGTGCAGCAGCAGCGCGACGCTTTGCTGAACTCCACGTCCTGGCGCCTCACCCGGCCCTTGCGTGCCGTGGGCAAGACCCTGCACTGGCTGCGCAGCGGGCGCGCGCGCCACCTGCTTGGGGGCCTGCGCCAGCGCGCCGCCAGTGCCTGGCGCCGCCATGGGCTGTGGGGCAATCTGCGCCGCGCTCCGCATTACCTGCGCCTGCTGCCGCGTCTGGTGCGCGACTACTCGCAGCCCGCTGGCGTGGTGGCGGCCAACCCCTTTGCCGTGGCCGCGCCTGTGCGCCCGCCGCTGCGCCTGCATCCCCAGCTGGTGGCAGACGAGCGCGTGCTGGCAGACGTCCGCGTTTCGGTGGTGATTCCGGTGCTGAACGGCGGGCCCGAGCTGCTGCTGCTGGTGCGCAAGCTGCTGGGACAGCAGGGTCTGGGCGGGGTCGAGGTGGTGGTCGTCGATTCGGGCTCCAGCGACGGCATTCCCGAACGCATCGAGGCCCTGGGTGTGCGCCTGGTGCGCATTCGCCCCGAGGAGTTCAGCCACAGCTATGCGCGCAATCTGGGCGCCGAACATGCCACCGGCACGCATCTGTTCTTCATGGTGCAGGACGCCTACCCGATCGGTGACCGCTGGCTCTACGGCATCGTGCGCTA
>JBDHSJ010000025.1:0-29012 GCA_039808065.1 Burkholderiaceae bacterium
TGGATCCAGGCGGCCTGCACGCAGGTGTCCAGCCCCTGGGCACGCGCAGCCAGCATCAGGTTCTGCATGAACATGCCGCAGTCCAGCCAGGAGCCTTGCGTCAGGCTGCGGTCGATGGTGAACAGCAGGCCCACCGGCGCGCCGAAGAAGGCGTAGTTGCGGCCATGCTGCTCGTGCATGCGGGCCTTGTCGCCCTTGCCAATGCCCAGCAGCGCGTACAGGTCCAGGCCGATCTTGCGGCGGCGCGCCGCGTACGCGGGCTTCCATTCGGCCGGGTAGTAGCGGTACTCGGCCTGCAGCTGGGCGGCCTGCTCGGGGTCGTGGTGGATGGCCTGGGCGCGCTGCACCACTTGCCGCAGGGTGGCGCCGGTGAGCACATGCACCTGCCAGGGCTGCAGGTTGGCGCCGGAAGGCGCCCGCGCCGCGTCGGCCAGCAGGCGCTCGATCAGCGCGCGCTCCACCGGGCGCGGCAGGAAGGCACGCACCGAACGGCGTTCGCGCAGCAGCAGAGAAAGGACATCAGCCGGCAGCAGCGGCTCCGAAAGCGTCATCGGGCGTCGGGTTCAGGGAAGGCGCGGGATTGTTCCACTCGGCCCACAGCGCCAGCGCCTGCTCCACGGTGGCCTGCTGCACGTCCAGCAGCGCATCCAGTTCGCTGGGGTAACCACCGGCCATCAGCAGCACGGTGGCGGCGCGGTGGCGGCGCAGCCAGGCGAACACGCGGGCGTCGCGCGCCGCCATGCCGGCCGTGCTCAGGCCCAGGCGGCCCAGGCGGTCGCCCTCGTGCGGGTCGGCACCGGCCAGGAAGAAGACCAGCTCAGCCGGGCGCGGCAAGCGGCGCTCCACCTCGGCCAGGGCGGCGTCCAGCGCCTCCAGGTAGGCCGTATCGCCACAGTGGTCGGGCAGGTCCACGTCCAGATAGCCCGCCACCTTGCGAAAGGGGAAGTTCTTGGCGCCGTGCAGGGAGAGCGTGAACACGCTGGGATCGCCGGCAAAGAGGGCCGCCGTGCCATTGCCCTGGTGCACATCGAGGTCGATCACCAGCACCTGGCCCACGCCGCGCTGGCGCTGTGCCCAGCGTGCCGCCACCGCGGCGTCGTTGAAGACGCAGTAGCCGCCGCCTTGGGCCGCGCTGGCATGGTGGGTGCCGCCGCCCAGATTCATGGCCACGCCCTCCGCCAAGGCTGCCCGTGTGGCGGCCAGCGTGGCCCCCACCGAATGCAGCGCCCGCACCGGCATGCCGGGGTGCCAAGGGAAGCCGATCTCGCGCTGCTCGGCGGCGCTCAAACCACCCTGCAGCACCTTGTCGACATAGTCGTCCGTGTGCACGGCCCGCACGGCCGGCAGCGCGGCCTTGGGTGCAGGCTGCAGGCGCAGGCCCGGGAGGCGCGCCGCCAGCCGCTCGCGCAGGGCACCGTATTTGTGCTGCGGAAAGCGGTGACCCGGCGGCAGGCTCAGGGGCTGGGCATCGAAATGAAAAGCCTGCATCGGCGACTTTGTGAAGAAATTGTTGCGGCGCACAAAAAGTGCTTGCCAGGGCGTCAGCCTTGCTGAATACTTCGCTCCATGTTGCGGTGCACAAAAACACCGCGGTCGATCCCGACGCTGTTTTTATAGGAGCCCACCATGTTCGTGACCCCTGAGCAATTCTTCGCCAATCAAAAAACCGCTGCCGCTGCCCTGTTCGGCTTCCAGGCCAAGGCCTTTGAAGGCGCCGAGAAGCTGGCCGAGCTGCACCTGCAACTGGCCAAGACCGCGCTGACCGAAGCCGCCGAGACCACCTCGGCCCTGCTGTCCGTCAAGGACGTGCAAGAGCTGGTGGCCTTGCAGACCAGCCTGCTGCAGCCCAGCGGCGAGAAGGCCACCGCCTACAGCCGCCATGTGGCCGACATCACCCTGAGCACCGGCGCCGAGCTGGGCAAGCTGGTGGAAGAGCAAATCGGCGAAGCCAAGTCGAAGTTCGACGGTCTGGTGGAGAACCTGGCCAAGAACGCCCCGGCCGGCACCGAGAACGTCGTCGCCCTGGCCAAGTCGGGCCTGGCGGCTGCCAACAACGCGTTTGAATCGGTGCAAAAGGCGGCCAAGCAGGCGGCTGAAGTGGCCGAGTCGAACTTCCAGACCATGACCGCCACGGCGGCCAAAGCTTCGCGTTCGAGCAAGAAGGCGGCGGCCTGAGCTTCTGACTCAAGGATCCGGAGGCGCTAACTGCTAGCCCCCCGGGTGCCAGAGGCACCCGGGCGTTGGAAGGCACAAAGCGTCCTCAGGACGCTTTGTGTCCTTCCAACGTCTCCTCGGTCCTTTGATAAAGGGGATCGATTGACCCCACCGGGCAACTGGTGGGGTTTTTTTATGTCCGCGGCGTTCAGCGCAGGCGGAACAGCTCCTGATGAATGCGGGCTGCCGGCAGGCCCAGTGCCAGCAGTTCGCGCTGCAGGCTTGCGCCAAAAGCGGCCGGGCCGCAGAACCAGAACTCGGCCTCGGCCCAATCGGGCACGAGCTGGCGCAGGCGCTCGGTCGTCAGCAGGCCGTCGCGCGCGTCGATCAGCACATGCAGGCGCACGCCGGCGGCCGCGGCGTCATCGCGCAGATGCTGCAGCGCGCGCTCGTCCACCTGGGCCGTGCAGTGGATCAAGTCCACCGGTGTGCCCGCGCCGGGGCGGTGTGCCAAGGCCTTGAGGCGGGCCACGAAGGGGGCGATGCCGATACCCGCCCCCACCCAGACCTGGCGCGCCCGCCCGCCCTCAAAGTCGAAGCGGCCGTACGGGCCCTCCACCGTCACGGCATCGCCGAGGCGCAGGCGTTCGGGCAGCGCGCGGGTGTAGTCGCCGAGTCCCTTGATGAGAAAGAGCAGGCGGCCGTCGCCCTGCCAGTCGGAGGCGATGGTGAAGGGGTGCGGGCCCTCGCCGGCGTCGAAGCACACGAAGGCGAACTGGCCGGCCTGGTGGCCGGGCCAGGGCGAGCGCAGGCGCATGCGCACCGCACTCACGCCCACACCATTCAGTCGTTCCAGGGCCTCCACCTCGCCCAGCGCCCGCCGCCCGGCACGGATGCGCCCGGCCAGGCTGAGCAGGGCGGCCAGCACGCCGGCGGCCAGCAGCCCGCCCAGGGGCAGCCCGAGCACCCGACCCAGCGGCGGCATCCAACTCACCCAGTTCAGCAGCACCAGGCCATGCCCCAGCAGCAGCAGGTACAGAAGGCTCAAGAGGCGGTGCGTCTGCAGAAACCTGCGGTAGGGAAAGCGGCGCAGCAGCGCCAGGCCGACCAGCACCAGCAGGGCATAGAAACCCCACTCCCCCACGGCTTCGGCCAGGCTGCGCTGGCTTTGCAGCCACTCCTGCCAGGCGGTGCTGACGGGCGCGCGCGGGCCACGGCTCCAGCGCGTCAGCCAACCCGCTTGCACGGCCCAGTGCGGCACCTGCACCAGGGCCCAGTGCAGCAGGGAAAAGCCCAGCGCCGCCAAGCCCAGCCAGCGGTGCAGGCGGATCATCTTGTCCAGGCCATCGAGCAGGCGCTCCAGCGCGGGCAGGCGCAGGGTCAGCACCAGCGCCAGGCCCATCGCACCCAGAGCCAGCAGGCCGCTGGCTTGCAGCAGCAGGCCGCGCCAGGCCGCCAGGGTCTGCGCTGCAGCAAGCTGCGGCGCGGCCGCCAGCAGCCAGAGCAGGGTGAGGCCAAGCAGGGAGACAAGGAAGGCGATGCGGATGGGGCGCATGGCTTAGGGGCGAACGGTGTGCGGCAGCCAGTGTGCGGCAGCTCGCCGGACAATCGCGTGCCAAACCGCCCTGCCCTGCTGCCCGTGCCCGATTCCCCCGTCCCGCCCTTCGTCTGCCGCACCGAGGACACCAAGTCCCTGCACTTCAGCCTGCACGCCGTGCAAAGCCGCATGCGCGTGGACCGGCCGGACCGCCTGGAACTGGCCTACACGCGCACCATGATGGGCTTTCTGGCCCTGCAGCCGGCACCGCGGGCCATCGCCATGATCGGCCTGGGCGGGGGCTCGCTGGCCAAGTTCATCCACCAGCAGCTGCCGCTGGCCTTCCTGAAGGTGGTGGAGATCAACCCGCACGTCATCGCCCTGCGCGAGGAATTCGAGGTGCCGCCCGACAGCGAGCGCTTCCGCGTGCGCCTGGCCGATGGGGCCGACTTCGTGCGCAGCCCGCCGCAGCCCTTCGACGTGCTGCTGGTGGACGGCTTCGATTACCACGGCCAGCCGCCCGCCCTGGCCTCGCAGGCCTTCTACGACGACTGCGCCGCCCTGCTCAGCCCCGCGGGCGTGCTGGTGGCCAATCTGTACGCCGGCGACCCCGACTACGAGCGCCAGCTGGCGCGCATCGAGCGCGCCTTTGCGCACCAGGTGCTGCAGCTGCCCGACCCCGAGTGCAGCAACACCATCGTGTTTGCCGGGCGTGAGCCGCTGCGCACCCGCCTGGGCGAGGCGCGCAACCCCGGCCTCAGCCCCAGCGCCTGGGCCCAGGTGCGCGATGGCGTGCGCGCGGTGCAGCAGGCCCTCGCACCGCCCGCGGTCTGACTTTCAGCCCAACCTAGGGTTTGCACTAGCCTGCGCAGCCCTTTGCTTGCGCCGGAGTGTTGCCCGTGTCTGCTGTTCCCCCGATGTCGCGCCGCCAGGGCCTGCTGGCCCTGGCCGGGCTGGGTTTGAGCGCCTGTGGCGGCGGGGGTGGCAGCACCCCACCGCCGGTGGAACCGCCACCGCCACCCCCGCCCCGCCTGCAGCTGGCCGTCAGCGGTCGCGCGGTGGTGAAGCTGCGCAGCAGCACCAGCCGCTGGGTGGGGCTGGTGGAGCGGGCGCGCCCGCTGGAGGAACGCAGCCGGCCCGAGCGCGAGCTCTGGGTTTCGGGCCTGCAAGGCCAGGGCAGCCCACTGGTGCTGACGGCGGAGACCGGGCGCTCGCTGCTGGACTTCGCACTGCACCCCTCGGGCGAGCTGAGCCTGCTGCAGGCCACCGACCGCGCGCTCTTCCTGCAGCGCCGCAGCGCCACCGGCGAGCTGCTGCGCGAGCAGGCCTTTGCCGACCCGCAGGCCGCCAGCGACCCCTTCATGGACGACCCGCTGCAGCTGCGCGACCCCACGGCCCTGCTGCCGCACACTACGCGCGACGCCGCCCGCCTGGCCCCGCTGGGTGAGGACCTGGCGCTGGCCTTCCGCTCCGGCCGCCAGGCGGTGGTGCTGCACCGCCTGGGCTGGGGTGCCGCCGGCTTCGAGCCGCAGTGGCGCCGCTTGGTGGAGCCGGGTGTGAGCATCGGCGCGCGCTTCGTCACCTCGGGCAGCTTTGACCCCTTCAAGAGCCTGGACCACCAGTGGCGCTTGCTGCTGGACAGCGGCCCGCAGGGCCAGCTGGCCGTGGCCCTGAGCCTGGACTTCACCGAGCTGGCCGCTGGCCATGGCGCCTACTTTGGCGAGACCATCGACCCCGAACTGCGCACCGGCGCCCTGCTGACGCAATACGCCCCCGACGGCCTGCGCCTGGGCAGCACGGTGCTGAACACCCAGCAGCGCAGCGAGCCGCATGCGCTGCGCTGGCTCAGCGGCGGCGCCCAATGGGCCCTGGCCGGCCGCGTGCGCAGCCAACAGACGGCCGAGGGCTGGGACGCCTACCTGGCCCTGCTTCCGGCCGGTGGCGTGGGCGTGGCGCAGTACCGAGTGCTGCAGCTGGAAGCCGGCGAACTCATATTCGATGTGGCCGCCCAGGCCGATGGTCGGCTGCTGGTGGCTGGCGTCAGCGGCTACACGCAAAACCCGGCCGGGGCCAGCATCTCGGAGGCCGCGAGCCCCTTGCTGGCCCAGCTGGATGCCGAGGGCCGGCTGCTGCAGCGCCTGACCCTGCCCGCGGGCCCGCGCCACAACCAGCTGCGCTGCCTCAGCCCCTGGCAGGGCGCCTGGCTGCTGGGCGGGCTGGCGGACGGCCCCGGCACCCACTCGGCTGATGCCGACCCCAGCCTGCTGCGCCACGACGGCTGTGTGCGCGAGTGGCGCGCGGCTTCAGCGTGAGCGCACGGCGCCGGTCTGCGGGTCCAGCGCCAGCTTGACGCGGCGGCCCTGGGCGTCTTCGGCGCGCACCTCCACCCGGTCGCGCTCGCGCTCGATCTTGCGAATGGCGCGGTAGCCGGCGCCTTCCAGCTGGGTCAGCAGCTGGCCCAGGTCCAGGCCGCTGGCCTGGGCCTCGCGCGGGGTGGAGCCCGGCTTGCTCTGCAGCACCGCGCCGGTGGTCGCATCCAGCTCCAGCTTGACCCAGCGGCCCTCACGGTCCTGGGCCTTGGCCTCGACGCGGTCGCGCTCCTGCTCTAGCTCCTGCACCTGGCGGTAACCGGCGGCCTGCAGGCGGGCGTGCAGCTTGGCCAGCGTGAGCGGCGCCGTGGTGCTGGCGGCGGCCGCTGGGCTCGCCTGCGGCGCAGGTGTTTGCGCCCAGGCCAGGCCGGCCAGCAGGGCGGTTGAGACCAGGGCGGTTGAGACCAGGGTGGTGGTGATGAGGCGGGTGGCGTTCATGGTGCTTCTCCTGAGGTGAACAGCCCGTAAGCAGACTGCGCCCTCACTGTGCGATTCAGCCCCTGAACCGGGCCTGAACACGGCGTTCAGGCGCGCGGCGCCATGAAGGCCGGCAGCTCCAGTTCGGCGCACAGGCCGCCCAGAGCGGCATCGCCCAGGCGCAGTCGACCGCCGTAGAGCGCAGCCAACTCCGCCACGATGGCCAGGCCCAGGCCGCTGCCGGGCAGGTTTTCGTCCAAGCGACCGCCACGCGCCAGCGCCTGCGTGCGCTGCGCGGGGGGGATGCCGGGGCCGTCGTCCTCCACCTTCAAGCACAGGCGCTCCCCCTGCAGCTGGCCGCTCATGCGCACCTGGCGGCGTGCCCAGTGGCAGGCGTTGTCCAGCAGATTGCCCAGCATCTCCTGCAGGTCCTGCGCCTCGCCGGCAAAGGCGAGTTCGGGCAAGGCGCTGGCGTCGAACTGCAGGCCGCGTTCGGCGTGCACGCGTGCCAGCACGCGCAGCAGGCCGGCCGCTGCCGGGGCGACGGGCGTGTGCAGGCCCGGCTGCGCCTGGGCTGCGGCAGCACGGGCGCGCGCCAGGTGCCAATCCACCTGGCGGCGCGCCTGGCGCACCTGTTCGGCCACCAGCAAGGCCAGCGCGGCCTCGCCGGGTCCGGCCTGATCGGCGGCCTGCTGCAGCACGGCCAGCGGCGTCTTCAGCGCATGGGCCAGGTTGCCGGCCTGGGTGCGCGCGCGCGCCAGGCCCTCGGCTTGTTGGCTGAGCACCTGGTTGAAGCCCTGCACCAGGGGCTGCAGCTCGCTGGGGTACTGGCCCTCGATGCGCTGGGCCTGGCCCGCGCGCAGCGCCGCCAGCGCGGCCTGCAGGCGGCGCAGCGGCGCCAGTCCGATGCCCACCTGGGCCCAGGCCGCCAGCGCCAGCAGGCCCAGCAAGGCCGCCAGGGCCAGGGCCAGCGTGGTATTGAAGCGGCGCAGCGTGGCGTCCATTTCGCGCCGCTCCGCCGCCACCAGCACGCGCCAGGGGCCCGAGCCCTCGAAGCGCACGCTGCGCTCCACCAGCAGCAGGGCCGCGCCGTTCGGGCCGGGGATCTCATGCACATGCACCGCACCATCGGCCAACGCGTCGGGCGGGGCCTGCAGCTGCGCGTCCCAGAGCGAGCGCGCGCGCAGCACCCCGGCGGCGGAAGCACCATCGACCTGCCAGTACAGGCCGGAGTACGGCCGCGTCCAGCGCGGGTCGCTCAAGGCTTTGGGGTCCAGCTGCACGCCCGCTGCGCCGCCAGGCTCCAGGCGCGCCGTCACCTGGTCCAGCTGACTCTCCAGGGTGCTAGCGAACTGGCGCGTCACGGTGTCGCGGAACAGGCTGGCCAGCAGGCCGCCGGCCAGGCCGACGATCAGCACGGCGGCCAGCGCCGTCAGCCCCAGCAGGCGCCAACGCAGCGAAGCCGCAGCCTTCATGCCGCCAGCCGGTAGCCGAGCCCGCGCACCGTCTCCAGCGCCACGCCGGGCAGCTTGCGGCGCAGCCGGCCCACGAAGACTTCGATGGTGTTGGAGTCGCGCTCGAAGTCCTGCGCGTACAGGTGCTCGGTCAGCTCGGTGCGCGAGACCACCTGGCCGGGCCGGTGCATCAGATAGGCCAGCAGACGGTACTCGTGCGCCGTCAGGTTCACCGTCGCGCCGTCCAGGCTGACGCGGCCGCTGCGCGTGTCCAGGCTCAGGGCGCCGCAGTGCAGCAGCGGCGAGGCCAGGCCCTGGGCGCGGCGGATCAGCGCGCGCAGCCGGGCCAGCAGCTCCTCCGTGTGGAAGGGCTTGGCCAAGTAGTCGTCGGCACCGGCGTCGATGCCGGCCACCTTCTCGTGCCAGCGGTCGCGCGCGGTCAGGATCAGCACCGGCATCAAGCGCCCCGCCGCGCGCCAGCGCTGCAGCACGCTCAGGCCATCGAGCCCAGGCAGGCCCAGGTCCAGCACCACGGCGTCGTAGGCCTCGGTCTGGCCCAGGTGCAGGGCATCGGGGCCGGTGGCGGCCTCGTCCACCGCGTACCCGGCCTCGCCCAGCGTGCGCCGCAACTGCGCGCGCAGCGGGGCTTCGTCTTCAACCAGGAGCACGCGCATGGTCAGCTTGGCGCCGAGGCTGGGCCGCTGCGCACGCGCTGCTTCAGCACGGCGCCGCTCTTGGCGTCGACTTCCAGTTTCAGCAGGCGGCCACCCGCTTGCAGCAGCTTGATCTCGTAGATCCAGCGGCCGTCCTCGCGCTCCAGTTCGATCTCCAGCACCTGACCGGGGTGGCTGCGCTGCAGGCGCTCCAGCAGCTGCGGCAGCGGCAGGATTTCGCCCGCCTGCACCGCCGCACGCACGCGCTCGGCCTCGTCGCGCTCGCCCGCCACGGCCCCGCCGCCCAGCAGCGCCAGGCCGAGGGCGAGATACAGGGAGCGGGCGCGGGTGTTCATGCCGCTGATTGTGGTCAGCCAGTCTGAACCGGAGCTGAACGGGCGCTTCAGCTTCGCTTCAAGGGTGGCTGCAAAGAATGGCCGCCATGCCTCCAGGAGCCGCCATGACCCCCACCCGCCGCGTCACCGATGCCCCGACCCGCGTCTTCCACGCCCTGCTCGCCCTGGCCTTCGGCCTGGCCTGGCTGACCGGCGACGCCGACGACTGGCGCGCCCTGCATGTGGCACTGGGCTATGGCATCGCCGGCCTGCTCACCGCCTGGCTGCTGTACCAATTCCTCGGCCCACGACCGGCCCGCTGGGCCTTGCTGCTGCGCCGCCTGAGCAGCGGCCCGGGCTGGCTGCGCGAGGCCTTGGCAGGCAACAGCTCCCAGCGCCCGGGCTTCTGGCGCCAAGGCCAGAACCTGCTGCTCGCCGCCCTGCCCCTGACCTTGCTGCTGGGCCTGCCCCTGCTGTTGCTCAGCGGCCTGGCCACCTACCAGGAATGGGGTGGCCTGGAGGAGGCGATGGAAGAGGTGCACGAGTTCTTCGCCAACAGCCTGGGCCTGATCGCCCTGGCCCACCCGGCCCTGCTGCTGCTGAGCAGCTGGGGGCGCGGCCAGAACCTGCTGCGCCCGATGGGCAGCGGCAAGCTGCCCGGGGCCGGGCCGGATCTGGTGCGCAGCGATCGGCGCGCCCTGGCGGCGCTGGTGGCCTTGGGGCTGGTGATGGGGACGGGATGGGTGTGGACGCAGGAACGTGCCGCCGCCCCGGCCCCGCACGCAGAGCGAGACCGGCACGGCGAAGACGACGACGACTGAGCCCGCGCGGCGCGGCCCTCAGGGCAGCTCAAGGCCCCGCGCAGTTTGATAGAGGCTGTACCACTCCTCGCGCGTCAGCTCCAGCCGCAGCGCCTCGGCACAGGCGCGGATGCGGCCCGGGTGGGTGGTCCCGACCACGGGCTGGATGCCGGCCGGGTGCCGCATCAGCCACGCCAGCACCACGGCCTCGGCGGGCACCTCGTGGCGCAAGGCCAGGGCGCGCACCTGCTCGGCGGTACGGACCACCGTCGCACTCGCGGCTTCCGGCGCGGCGCCGCTCAACCAGCCGCGCGCCAGGGCCCCCCAGGCCTGCAGCTGCACCCCCTGGTCCAGGCAGGTCTCGAGGGTGTCGCTCCACACCAGGCCGTTGCGGCCCTGGCCGTCGTTGAAGCAGGTGCCGGCCTCCAGCCAGTCGAGCTTGAGCAGGCTCATCTCCAACTGGTTCACCCGGGGCGGCTCGCCCAGGGCGCGGCCCAAGCGGGTGATCTGCCCGGCATGCATGTTGGACACCCCCCAATGCCGCAGCTTGCCGGCCCCGCGCAGGCGCAGCAGCACCTCGGCCACCTCGTCGGGCTCCATCAGCGGGTCGGGGCGGTGCAGCAGCAGCAGGTCCAGGTGGTCCGTGCGCAGGCGCTGCAGGCTCGCATTCACGCTGGCCTCGATGTGCGCCGCGCCCAGGTCATACCGCTTGGGGCCCTGTGCATCCGCAAAGCGGATGCCGCATTTGGTCTGGATCAGCAGGTGGTCGCGCAGGCTCGGCTGCCGCTGCAACAGCGCCCCGAAGCACAGCTCGGCCTTGCCGTGGGTGTAGATATCGGCGTGGTCGAACACGGTGATGCCGACCTCCAGCGCGGCCTCGACCGCGGCCTGGGCCTGCGCGATCTCGGCCTCGCCCACCGGGTCGCGGTTCCAGCCTCCACCCAGGCCCATGCAGCCCAGCACCAAGCGGCTGGCCGAAGGCAGGTGGCGTTGGATGGGAAAGGTTTTCATGCAGCGATTAGGCCACGCGCTGCTGCGAGCCGGCGTCGAACAAATGAACCGCCTCCGGCACCCAGCGCAGGTGCACGGCATCGCCCACGCGCTCGCGCACTTCGCCTGGCACGCGCGCTGTCAGCCGGCCCACCGGCGTGTCGGCGCACAGATAGGTTTCGGGGCCGGTGGGCTCGATCATGTGCACGCGCCCGGGCAGGCCTTCGCTCGCCAGCTGCAGCGCCTCCGGTCGCAAGCCGTACAGGCAGTCATTGCCGGCCTGGGCCAGGGCTGCACCTTGCTCGGCGCTCAAGGCCAGCTCCAGCCCATGCGCCGCCAGGCCCGCCCCCTGCCGCTGCGCCGCAATCCAGTTGATCTGCGGCGAGCCGATGAACTCGGCCACGAAGACGGTGGCCGGCCGGGTGTAGATCTCGTGGGGCGTGCCGAACTGCTGCACCTGGCCGTCCTTCATCACGGCAATGCGATCGCCCAGGGTCATGGCCTCGACCTGGTCGTGCGTCACGTACACCGTGGTGGTGCGGGTGCGCTGGTGCAGCAGCTTGATCTCGGCGCGCATCTCCACGCGCAGCTTGGCGTCGAGGTTGGAGAGCGGCTCGTCGAACAGGAAGAGCTGCGGCGCGCGGGCCAGGGCGCGGCCCATGGCCACGCGCTGGCGCTGGCCGCCGCTCAGTTGCGCGGGGCGGCGCTCCAGCAGGTGCTCGATCTGCAGCATGGCCGCCACCTTCTTCACGGTGGCTTCGCGCTCCGGTTTGGGCACCTTGCGCATCTCCAAGCCGAAGGCGATGTTCTGCGCCACGTTCATGTTCGGGTAGAGCGCATAGCTCTGGAACACCATGGCGATGTCGCGGTCCTTGCTGGGCAGCGCGGTGATGTCGCGCTCGCCCAGCCAGATGTGGCCGCTGCTGGGCTGCTCGAGCCCGGCGATCATCGACAGCAGGGTGCTCTTGCCGCAACCCGAGGGGCCGACCAGGATCAGGAACTCGCCGGGCTCGATGGCGATGTCGATGCCCTTGAGGATTTCGGTCTGGTGAAAGGTCTTGCGGACGCCTTCGATCTTGAGTGCTTGCATGGCTCAGCCCTTGACTGCTCCGGCCGTGAGGCCGCGGACGAAATATTTGCCGGCGAGGACATACACCGCGAGCGTGGGCAGCGCCGCGATCAGCGCGCCGGCCATGTCCACGTTGTATTCCTTGACGCTGCTGCTGGTGTTGGCCAGGTTGTTCAGGCCCACGGTGATGGGCTTGTTGTCGAAGCCGCTGAACACCGCGCCGTACAGGAAGTCGTTCCAGATCGCCGTGAACTGCCAGATCACCGTGACCACGGCGATGGGGCCCGAGAGCGGCAGCAGCACGCGCCAGAAGAAGGTCCAGAAGCCCGCACCATCCAGTTGCGCGGCCTTCAGCAGCTCGCCCGGCACACCCAGGTAGTAGTTGCGGAAGAACAGGGTGGTGCTGGGCAGGCCGGCCAGCACATGCACCAGCACCAGGCCGGCCAGGTGGTCGGCCAGGCCGAACCAGCCCAGCACCTGGCTCATGGGCAGCAGCACCACCTGCATGGGCATGAAGACGCCGAACAGCAGCAAGGCAAACAGCAGCTCGCTGCCGCGAAAGCGCCACTGCGTGAGCACATAGCCGTTCAGCGCCCCCAGCATCGTGGAGATGGCCACGGCCGGCACCACCATGGCCACCGAGTTCCAGAAGTACGGCTTCAGGCCACCGCACTGCATGCCGGTGCAGGCCGTGCCCCAGGCCTTGCCCCAGGCGGCCAGGTCCAGCGCCTGCGGCAGGCTCAGCAGACCACCGTTGCGCACCTCGTCCATGCTCTTGAACGAGGTCACCAACATCACGTAGAGCGGGGCCAGGAAGAACAGGGCCAGCAGCAGCAACGCGCCCCAGAGGATCAGACGGTGCGGCTTCATGGCTTCTTGCTCCGCAGTTCCGAGTACAGGTAGGGCACCACCATGGCCGCCAGCGTGGCCAGCATCATGGTGGCGCTGGCCGCGCCCAGGCCGATCTGGCCGCGCGTGAAGGCCATCGTGTACATGAAGGTGGCGGGCAGGTCGGTGGCGTAGCCCGGGCCGCCGGCGGTGAGCGCCATCACCAGGTCAAAGCTCTTGATGGCCAGGTGCGCCACGATCATCAGCGTGGAAAAGAACACCGGGCGCAGGCTGGGAATGAGGATGCGCCAGTAGATGCGCGGCAGGCTGGCGCCGTCGACCTGTGCAGCTTTCAGGATGGCGTCGTCGATCGAGCGCAGCCCGGCCAGGAACAGCGCCATGACGAAACCGCTGCTCTGCCAGATGGCGGCGATGACGACGCAGTAGATCGCCATGTCGGGGTCGATCAGCCAGCCAAAGCTGGCGTTCTCGAAGCCCCAGTCCTGCAGCAGCTTCTCCAGGCCCAGGCCGGGGTTGAGGATCCACTTCCAGGCCGTGCCGGTGACGATGAAGGAGAGCGCCATCGGGTACAGGAACACGGTGCGCAACGCCCCTTCCGCGCGCACCTTCTGGTCCAGCAGCACCGCCATCAAGAGGCCCAGGGCCATGGCGCCGCCGATGAACAGGCCGCCAAAGA
Source organism: Burkholderiaceae bacterium (assembly GCA_039808065.1). Taxonomy (GTDB): domain Bacteria; phylum Pseudomonadota; class Gammaproteobacteria; order Burkholderiales; family Burkholderiaceae_C; genus Inhella. The sequence continues at coordinate 13,304 of JBDHSJ010000025.1, forward strand.
CGGCAAGGTTGCGCAGGGCCAGCCACCAGCGTTCGTTGCCCCACAGGGCCTGGTAGTGCACCAGGCCGGCCCATTCGTAGTTCGGCAGCAGGCGGCTGGCCGAAAGGCTGAGGTAGCCGTTCCAGGCCATCAGGCCGTAGATGAAGGCCAGGCCCAGCAGGAAGGAAGGCGCCAGCACCAGCTTGGGCAGCCAGGGCGCGCGCGCGATCGATGTGTTCATAACCGCAACCAAAAAAGGGCCCCGCCCTGCCCTGTGGGCAGGGCGGGAATCCCAAACCGGCGGGAGTGCCACCGGCATGCAGACAGGGGCGGTGGGCGCCCCCACAGTCCAACCCGGCTTACTGGGTCTTCGCGGCGGCCGCGATGCGCTGCTTGGCTTGCGCCACGGTCATGCGGTCGTTGTTCCAGAACTGGCTCACGACGTCTTTGATGGCCCCCTCGGCGGCCGAGGGCACGGCCATGCCGTGGGCGATCGAGGGCAGCAGGCTGCCGACCTTGGCGGTGGCCAGGAAGTCCTGGTTGCTCAACTTCGCGCAGTCGTCGAACTTGTCCATCTTGAGGTCGGTGCGCACCGGGATGGAGCCCTTGTTCAGGTTGAACAGCTCCTGGAAGGCGGGCGACATCACGGCGGAGGCGAAGTCGCGCTGCGCGGCCTGGGCGTCGGCCTTCTTCAGCTGGAACAGCGCAAAGCTGTCCACATTGAAGGTGAAGGCCTTGGCGGTGCCGGGGGCGGCCACGCAGACGAAGTCCTTGCCCGGCGCCTTGCCGGCGGCCAGGAACTCGCCCTTGGCCCAGTCGCCCATCAGCTGCATGCCGGCCTCGCCCTTGATGACCATGGCGGTGGCCAGGTTCCAGTCGCGGCCGGGGGCGTTCTTGTCGGTGTAGCCCTTCACGCGGCGGAAGGTCTCCAGCACCTTGTCCATGGTGGCGCTGTTGATGGCGCCGGCATCCAGCTGCACCAGGGCCTTTTTGTAGAAGTCGGCGCCGCCCACGCCCAGGGCCACCGATTCGAAGGTGGTGAAGTCCTGCCAGTTCTGGCCGCCGTGCGCGAGCGGGATCACCCCCGCCTTCTTCAGCGCCTCGGCCGCGCTGAAGAACTCGTCCCAGCTGGTGGGCGGCTTGACGCCGGCTTTTTTGAGCACCTCGGCGTTGGCCCAGAGCCAGTTGACGCGGTGCACGTTCACCGGCGCGGCCACGTACTGGCCCTGGTATTTCATGACGTCGCTGACCACCTTGGGCAGCACGCCGTCCCAGTTCTCGGCCTTGGCCACCGCGTCCATGTTGGCCAGCAGGCCCTCGCGTGCCCACTCCTGGATGCTGGGACCCTTGATCTGCGCTGCCGCCGGGGCATTGCCCGAAACGACGCGGCTCTTCAGCACGGTCATGGCCGAATCGCCCCCGCCGCCGGCCACGGCGAAGTCCTTCCAGCTGTGGCCTTTGGCCTGCAGGCTGGCCTTCAGGCCCTGCGCGGCCTTGGCCTCGCCACCGGCCGTCCACCAGTGCAGCACTTCCACTTCGCCGGCTTGCGCGGCGCCAACCACCAAAAAGGCCGCCACGGCCAACACACTCTTATTCAGCATTTCGGTCTCCTGTTTGCTTCGTACTGTGCAGGGCACCTGCCCTCAAGGGGCCGCCGCGGAACCGGCTTTGCCGGGCCGCTGGCGGCGCCCCCTTAAGGGGAGGCGCCGAAGGCGCTTCGGGGGTGGGCCGTCAGAACCACCACTCGACCTGGGCACCCGCACTGGTCCCGGAGGTCTTGTTGGCAAAGGCGGCATTGCCGGTCACGTTACCCGCGGCCTTGTTCCAGCGCGCATGGGTCACGTACAGGCGCAGCTCGGGGCGGGACCAGAAGCTGTTGTCGATCGACAGCGCCGGCCCCACGGTCAGCTTGCTCAGGCGGGCGGTGCTGCCGCCCTCGGGCTTGTACTGCGACACACCCAGCTCGGTCAGGAACTTCAGGTTGCGGGTGACGCCATAGCTCATGCGCCCGCCCAGCGAGGCCGAGGTGGTGTCCACACCGGCCGCATTGCTTTCCTTGGCCAGCAGCAGATGCAGCTGCCCGCCCACCGGACCGCTCTGGCCGTTCAGGGCGTTCACCAGGCGCCAGCCCTTGGCCTTGCTGCCGGCCGTCAGATCGCCGAAGTTGCTGTTCACGGCGGCCGAGCCCTGGGCGTACTGCAGCCACAGGGTATTGGACAGGCCGGTGCCGAAGAGCTTCTTCTGATCGTGCCGCAGCGACAGGCCGGCCCCGGTGGTGCCGCCCTGGAAGTCGCCCTTGGTCAGGGTGGCGAAGACGTTCAGCGCGCCGTCCTGGTTGGCGGGCAGGTTAAGCCATTCCAGGTTGATGCGGTGGCCGGGCTTGGCCGGCTGGTCGTCGTTCTTGTAATAGGCCACGCCAAAGCGGCCGCCCAGGTTCTTGACGCCAAAGCCCACGCCCTTCATCTCGACGATCTGGGTGTCGGTGATGTGCACATCGCCACGGCGGCCGCGCTCCTTGCCGACCCAGAAGGTGGCTTCGGGGGCGAGGTCGATGCCCTTGACCTCGGCCCAGAGCTGCTCGATGGCCAGACCCTTGCCGTCGGTGTCGGTGTTGCCGGTGTAGTGGTTGGTCATCAGGCTGACCTTGTACTCAAGCCCATCCTTCTTGAAGGCCTGGTCGAGTTGGAACTCGCCGTACAGGTCGCATTCATTGCCCAGGCGGTACTTCATGCCGGAGCTGCCGCCGTTCAGGCCGTAGCAGGCGCGGTTGGCGTTGTTGCTGGTCAGGCCCGGGCCGGCGCGGAAGTAGCCGCTCCAGTCCAAGGCCTGGGCCGCGCCGCTGGCGAGCAGCAGCAGGGCCAGGGGCGCAAGCTTGCGCGTGGGGTTCATGGGGTCTCCTCGGTCCTTGTCGTGGTGCTGACAACGGGTTCCGGGGCCCGCGTTCAGCAATCGTTTAGATTTGCTAGCGGGACGCATGTTAAGGAGACGTTAAAGAATCAGAATGGGTAGTTTCCTTAATGAAGTCTGAATGAGCGATTCAGGCCAGGCGCGGCGTGCTGCCCCGCTCCACCAGTTCGCAGCCCAGCACCAGGCCGGCGGGCGCACCGCCCTCCTGCAAGGCAGCCAGCAGGCTGAGTGCGGCGCTGCGTCCGATTTCGACGTTCGGGGTGTGCACGGTGGACAGCATGGGGCGCAGCTGGCGGCTGATGGGGAAGTCGCCAAAACCCAGCAGGGCCGGCCCCGGCGCCGGTGTGCTGCCCAGGGCCTGCAGGTCCACCCAGGCGCCGGCGGCCAGCAAATCGTTGGCAAAGGCCACGGCGGTGGGCGCGGGCTGACGGGCTTGCAGCTGCTGCAGCGCCCAGCGGCCGGATTCGAAGCTGTCCCCAGGCGGGGCCTGCACCTCGTCCAGCCGGGCGCCAGCCTGGGCGGCGGCGGCCGCAAAGCCGGCCTGGCGCTCGCGGGCGCGGTAGTCCTCGGCCACGGGGTTGTCCACATAGCCCAGGTGGCGGTGGCCCTGCTCCAGCAGGTAGCGGGCCATGCGCATGCCGATCTCGCGGTGATCAAAGCCGATACGGGCCGGGGCATCGGGCTCGTTCGGCGCGTCCGGGCGGTCCCAGATCTCCACCACCGGGGTGCCCTGCTCGCGCATGTTCTTCAGCAACTGTTCAGCTGCCGGGGAATGGCGGCGGCCGGTGAGCACCAGGGCGCTGGGCGACCAGGCCATCAGCGTGCGCAGCTGGCGTTCCTCGCGTTCCAGCGAGTAGGCGGTGGGCATCAGCATCAGCTCGTAGCCGCTGTCCATCAGGCCCTCGCTCAGGCCCTGAATGGTTTCCGCAAAGATCGAGTAGCCCAGGTTGGGCACCAGGGCCGCAATGATGCGCGAGCGCCCGCTGGCCAACTGGCCGGCCTGCGCATTGGGCACGTAGCCCACCTCTTCCACCGCCGTACGCACCCGCGCCGCGGTTTCCGGCGCCAGCTTGTCCGGGCTGTGGAAATAGCGCGACACGGTGATGCGCGTGACACCGGCGGCCTGTGCCACGTCGTCCAGCGTGGGGCGGCCATGGCCGCGGCGGGGCCGGCGGCTCATGCGCAAACCGGGCAATAACCCGGCACCAAGGGTTTCCTTGTATGGCTCAAAAGCACTCCTGTATCCAATGATGTTAGCGGTAACACCGTCCTTTTGTCGTCCGAAAGCGCGCCACAACCATGCCCAAAGCCCTTGCCGATCTGCGCAGCCGTCGCTGGTTCAATGCCACCGACATGCGGGGCTTTGCCCACCGCCAGCGTATCCAGCAAATGGGCCTGCGCCGGGAGGACGTGCTGGATCGCCCCATCGTCGCGATCATCAACACCTGGAGTGATCTGTCGCCCTGCCATGCGCACCTGCGCGAACGGGCCGAGAGCATCAAGCGCGGCGTGCTGATGGCCGGCGGCATGCCCTTCGAGTTGCCCGCACTCAGCCTGGGCGAGGTGATGGTCAAGCCCACCACCATGCTGTACCGCAACTTCCTGGCCATGGAGGTGGAGGAGTTGCTGCGCTCCCTGCCGGTGGACGGCGTGGTGCTGCTGGCCGGCTGCGACAAGACCACCCCGGGCACGCTGATGGGCGCCATCAGCACCGACCTGCCCACCCTCTTCTGCCCGGCCGGCGGCATGCTGAGCGACCGCTACTTGAAGCAGGGCGAGCCGGCCCGCGTGGTGGGTGCGGGCACGCACACGCGCATGTTCTGGGACGAGTACCAGGCCGGCGCCATCTGCGACAACGAATGGGTCAACCTGGAAGCCAAGATGACCCGCTCGCCCGGCACCTGCAATGTGATGGGCACGGCCAGCACCATGGTCTCGATGGTCGAGGCGCTGGGCCTGGCGCTGCCGGGCGCCACCGCCATCCCGGCCATGGATTCGGCCCATGTCCGCATGGCCACCGCCTGCGGCGAGCGCATCGTGCAGATGATCTGGGACGACCTCCGGCCCACGCGCCTGCTGACCCGCGGCTCCTTCCTGAACGCCGTGGCCGCGCAGATGGCGCTGGGCGGCTCCACCAACGCCGCAGTGCATGTGATGGCGCTGGCGCGGCGCGCCGGGGTCGAGCTGCAGCTGGACGACCTGGACGCCATGGCCCGGCGAGTGCCGGTGCTGGCCAACCTCTTCCCCAGCGGCGACCGCCTGATGGAGGACTTCCACTACGCCGGCGGCCTGCCCGCGCTGCTGAACCGCATCCGCGCGCATCTCAGCCTGGACGAGCTGACCGTCACCGGCCAGCGCCTGGGCGAGGCCATTGCCGGGCGCGAGAGCCTGGATGACGAGGTGATCCGCCCGTTCGACCGGCCGGTGAGTGAGGCCGGCGCCCTGGCCGTGCTGCGCGGCAACCTGGCCCCCGAAGGGGCCGTGATGAAGACCAGCGCCGCCAGCCCGCGCTACTTCCACCATGTCGGCCCGGCCCTGGTGTTCGACAACCCGGCCGAGATGATGGCGCGCTGCGCCGACCCCGAGCTGGACTGCGACGAAAACACCGTGCTGGTGCTGCGCAACGCCGGCCCGGTGGGTGCGCCCGGCATGCCCGAGTGGGGCGGCCTGCCCATCCCCAAGAAGCTGCTGGCGCGCGGCGTGCGGGATCTGGTGCGGCTGTCCGACGCCCGCATGAGCGGCACCCATTACGGCAGCTGCGTGCTGCACATCTCGCCCGAAAGCGCGGTAGGCGGCCCGCTGGCCCTGGTGCAGACGGGCGACCTCATCGAGCTGAACCTGCCCGAACGCCGCCTGGAGTTGCGCGTGGACGAGGCCGAACTGGCACGCCGCCGCGCCGCCTGGCAGCCCCCCGTCTCCCCCTATCGGCGGGGCTACATCAAGCTCTACCAAGAACATGTGACGCAGGCCCACGAGGGCTGCGACTTTGATTTCCTGCAAGACGCGATCCCGAGTCCCGAGCCGACCATCTTCTGATGGCTGCGACCCCCATCCAAAACACCCCGCCGGAGACCACCATGCCCCTCGCTCCCCGCACCCCCGCCCTCCGCCTGAGCCTGCTGGCCCTGGCGGCGTCCACCGCCTTCGGCGCGCAGGCCCAGAACGCTGACGCGCCGAAGGACGAGGCCAAGGATCCGACCAAGCTGGAGGCCGTGGTCGTCACCGCCACCAAGCGCATCCAGCCGCTGCAGAAGACGCCACTGGCGGTGTCGGTCATCGGCGGCGGGGCGCTGGAGGAGATGAACCTTAACAACCTGTCCACCATCACGGCCCAGCTGCCCACGGTGAACTACCGCAGCAACGCCTCGAACAAGGACTCGGCGCTGTTCATCCGCGGCGTGGGCACGATCTCCACCTCACCCGGCGTGGAGCCCACGGTGTCGATGGTGCTGGATGGTGTCGTCACCGCCCGGCCCGGCCAGGCCACGCTGGATCTGGTGGAGGTGGACCGCATCGAGATCCTGCGCGGCCCGCAGGGCACGCTGTTCGGCAAGAACTCCTCGGCCGGCGTGATCAACATCGTCACCCGCCCGGCAGCCAAGGGCAAGGGCGGCTATCTGGACCTGTCGGCCTTCCAGGGCGGCGAGCACCGCGTGCGTGCCGGCGTGTTCGGCGGCACGAACGAGCTGCGCGGCTCGCTGTCGCTGATGTCGGCCAAGTTCGACGGCAACGTCACCAATGTGGCCGATGGCAGCAAGGTCAACGGCTATGACCGCGACGGCGTGCGCGGCCGCGTCGAGTTCCAGCCCATGAGCGAGCTCAAGCTGACCCTGATCGCCGACTACACGCGCTCCAAAGACACCACGCCCACCGGCGTGCCCTACGGCACCGATGTGGCCAGCTACCCCACCAACGCCGTCACCGCCAACCCGCTCTATGCCGCGGCGGTGGCACCCGTCATCCCCTCGCCTACCAACCGGCAGATCAACAGCGAGATGCTGACCCGCGTGACGGACACCAACCAGGGCCTCTCGGCCCAGGTGGACTACACCCTGCCCGGCGTCACGCTGACCTCCATCACCGCCCACCGCGGCTGGGAGAACCACCAGTTCCAGGACCAGGACCGCCTGCCCAAGCCCTACCGCCAGTTCGCCCAGCTGGCCGACGAAGGCACGCTGGACTTCAGCCAGTTCACCCAGGAACTGCGCGTGGCCAGCAACGGCAAGCAGACGGTCGACTACGTCGCCGGCCTGTTCTATTTCGATGGCAAGAACGACGAGGTGTATCGCCGCGACGTGACCGCCTGCCCGGCCAGCACCGCGGCGGCCCTGCCCTCGGGCCTGGTGCCCTGCACCGCCGGCCCGGTCGTCACCGGCAACGGCGTGGCCACCTATGGCGTGCGCAGCAAGAGCAAGGCGCTGTTCGGCGAGGGCACGGTGAACTTCAGTCCCGAGCTGCGCACCATCGTGGGCCTGCGCTACACGCAGGACGATCTGTCCTACTACCACGGCCGCGTCGCCTCGGCTTCCGGGCTCTCGGGCGTGGGCGCCACGCGCGCGCCGGTCACGGGCTCCACCGATGTGGATGCCGTCTCCGGCCGCATCGGCCCGCAGTACGACATCACGCCGGACATGATGGCCTACGCCACCTACTCGCGCGGCTACAAGGGCCCGGCCTACAACGTGTTCTTCAACATGTCGCCCACGCAGGACAACGTGCTGGCGCCCGAGAAGAGCAAGTCCTACGAACTCGGCCTGAAGAGCGAGCTGCTGGACCGCCGCCTGCGCGTCAACCTGGCCGCCTTCGACACCCAGTACGACGGCTACCAGGCCAATGTGCCCGATCTGGTCAACGGCACCATCGTCACGCGCCTCATCAATGCCGGCCAGGTCAGCACCAAGGGCCTGGAGCTGGACCTGACGGCCCGCCCCACCGCTGGCCTGAACGTGAGCTTCAGCCTGGCCAACATCAAGGCCCGCGTGAAGAACTTCAACTGCCCACCCGGCGCGGCCGCCAGCTGCAACATCAACGGCAAGCCGCTGCCCTTCTCGCCCGACTGGAAGGCCAGCCTGCGCCTGAAGTACAACCAGTCCATCACGGACAGCCTGAGCCTGGACTACGGCTTCGACGCCACCTGGCAGACCAAGGTGCAGTTCGACCTGCAGCAGCAGCCCAACTCCTTCCAGCCCGAGTACACGATCTACAACGCCCGCGTGGCGCTGCAAAGCACGGATGGCTGGAGCGTGGCCCTGATCGGCCGCAACCTGGGCGACAAGTCCTACGCCACCCTGGTGCAGAACTCGGGCAGCAACATCAACCGCTACGTCCCGCGCGACGACCGCCGCTACTTCGGCGTCAACCTGCGCTACGACTTCTGATGCGCAACGCCTTCCGCGAGCTGCTGGCCGCCCGCGCCACCCACTGCCCGCTGGGCAGTTGGGTGATGTCGGCCAGCCCCATCGTGGCCGAGGCCATGGGCCGCGCCGGCTTCGACTGGGGCGTGCTGGACATGGAGCACAGCCCGTTGGACCTGATGGGCCTGGCGCAGCTGCTGCAGGCCGTGGGCTGCACGCCCATGGCGCCGCTGGTGCGCGTGCCCTGGAACGAAACCGTGCTGATGAAGCGCGTGCTCGACGCCGGGGCCACCAGCCTGCTGGTGCCCTTTGTGCAGAACGCCGACGAGGCCCGCGCCGCCGTGGCCGCCACCCGCTACCCGCCCGAGGGCGTGCGCGGCATGGCGGGCATGAGCCGCGCCTCGGCCTTCGGCACCACGCCCAACTACCTGAAGCAGGCCAACCAGGGCCTCTGCGTGGTGCTGCAGCTCGAAACCCCCGAGGCCGTGGCGCAGCTGGAGGCGATTGCCGCCGTGCCCGGCGTGGATGCGCTCTTCCTGGGGCCCGCGGATCTTTCCGCCGCCATGGGCCATGTGGGCGAGCTGACGCACCCCGCCGTGTTTGAGCTGATGCAGCAGGCCGCCCAGCGCTGCCGGCAGCTTGGCAAGCCGGTGGGCACCGTGGGCGGCACCCCCGCCGTGGTGCAGCGCTACCGCGAGGCCGGTTTTGACTTCGTGGCCCTGGCCTCGGACCTGGGGCTGCTGATGCAGTCCGCCCAGGCCGGCTTGGCCGCCCTGCGCCAGAACGGCGCGGCCCCCGCCGCTTCCAGCGGCTATTGAGAGAGCCATGGCCGCCATCGAACTGCGCCAGGTGCGCAAGAGCTACGACGGGCGCGTGCCCATCATCCACGGCATCGACCTGGAAGTGCGCCAGGGCGAGTTCGTCGTCTTCGTCGGCCCCTCGGGCTGTGGCAAGAGCACCCTGCTGCGCATGATCGCGGGGCTGGAGAGCATCAGCGGCGGCGAGATCCTGATCGACGGCGAGGTCGTCAATGAGCGCCCGCCGCGCGCCCGCGACATCGCCATGGTGTTCCAGGACTACGCGCTCTACCCGCACAAGACCCTGTTCGAGAACATGGCCTTCGGCCTGCGCCTGCGCAAGACGCCCGAGGCCGAAGTGCAGCGCCGCGTGGGCGAGGTGGCGGCGCTGCTGCGCATCGAGCACATGCTGCAGCGCAAGCCGCGCGAGCTCTCGGGCGGCCAGCGCCAGCGCGTCGCCATCGGCCGCGCCATCGTGCGCCAGCCCAAGGTGTTTCTGTTCGACGAGCCGCTCTCCAACCTCGACGCCCAGTTGCGCAACGAAATGCGCGCCGAAATCAAGCGCCTGCACCAGCGCCTGGGGGCCACCATCGTCTACGTGACGCACGACCAGACCGAGGCCATGACCCTGGCCGACCGCATCTGCGTGCTGCAGGGCGGCCACAAGATGCAGTTCGACACGCCCGAGGCCGTCTACAACCGCCCCGCGGCGCAGTTCGTGGCCGGCTTCACCGGCGCGCCCCCGATGAACCTGCTGCGCTGCCCGCTGCAGAACGGTCAGGCCGAGCTGGGCCAGGGCGTGCGCCTGGCGCTGCCCGCGCACCTGGCCGGCCACGGCGGCACCCAGGTGCTGGGCGTGCGGCCCGAGAACCTGACCCTGCAGCCGCGACCCGACGCCGACCTGCAGCTGCAAGGCACGCTCACGCTCGTCGAACCCCTGGGCGCCGAGACCCTGCTGACCGTGCAGGTGGGCGAGCACGAGCTGGTGGCACGCGTGGGGGCCGACTTCCACGGCCAGACTGGCCAGGCGCTGACCCTGCACCTGGCCAGCACCCAGCTGCACCTGTTTGACGCCAACGACGGCCGCGCGCTGCGCCCCGCATGAAGCGCCTGCTTGCCTTCCTGCTGGGCCTGAGCCTGAGCCTGGGCGCGCTGGCCGAGGTGCGCCTGCGCGTCTTCGTGGGCGGCAGCAACCAGCGGCCGGACCTGATGCGCGCCCTGTTCAACCGCTACCTGGCCGACAAGCCCGGGCTGAAGATCGACATCGAAACCGGCGGCGCCACCTCGGACCTGCAGCGCCAGTACCTCAGCACGGTGCTGAATGCGCGCGACGACGCGCTCGACGCCTTCCTGATCGACATCGTCAACCCCGCGCAGTACTTCCAGGCCGGCTGGCTGGAGCCGCTGGACGCCCACCTCGGCCCCGCCGAGACCCTGCTGGCGCCCTACCTGGCCGTGTACCGCGAGGCCAACGTGGTGCAGGGCCGGGTGGCCGCACTGCCGGCCTTTGCCGATGCGCTCTTCATGTACTACCGCCGCGACCTGCTGGACAAGCATGGCCTGCCGCAGCCGCGCACCTGGGACGAACTGGGCCGCGTGGCCCGGCAGATCCAGCAGGCCGAGGGCAACCCCAAGCTGCAGGGCCTGAGCCTGCAGGGCGCGCCGGTGGAGGGTGCGGTGTGCACCTTCCTGTTGCCCTACTGGAGCCAAGGCAAGTCGGTGCAGGACGCGCAGGGCCGCTCGGTGTTCGACGCCACGGCGGCCGCGCGCGGCCTGCAGCAGTGGGTGACGCTGATGGACCAGGGCGTCATCAAGCGCAACGTCGCCGAGGTCAAGACACCCGACACGGTGAACGAATTCAAGGCCGGCAAGGTGCTGTTCGCGCTGAACTGGAGCTGGGCCTGGGACCGCTTCGAGCAGGACGCCGACAGCCAGGTGCGCGGCAAGGTGGGCGTGATGCAGGTGCCGGCGATGACGGGCGGCCAAAGCGCCACCTGCACCGGCGGCTGGCAATGGGCGGTCAGCGCCTTCAGCCGCCACAAGGCCGAGGCGGCACGGCTGGTGCACTTCCTCAGCACGCCCGAGGCCAGCCGCTTCCTGGCCGTGCGTGGTGCGCTGCTGCCCACCTACGCCGAGCTCTACACCCACCCCGAGGTGGTGGCCCAGGTGCCCTGGTTTGCCGACGCCGCGGCCGTGGTGCGCCATGCCCGCAGCCGCCCGGTGACGGCTCGCTACGGCGAGGTCAGCGACGCGCTGCGCAGCGCCACCAACGCCGTGCTGGCGCGTTCGCGCCAGCCCGCGGACGCGGCGGCCGATGTCGAATCCCGCCTGCACCGGGTGATGCGATGACCAAGCCCTCGTCGAACTGGCAACCCAGCTGGCGCGAGCGCCTGCTCGACCCGAGCGACCGCACCCTGGCCTTGCTGCTGCTCGCGCCCGCGTTCGCGCTGCTGGCGCTGATCGTGGCCTACCCCATCCTGCGCCTGATCTGGAACAGCGGCTTCGAGCTGCGGCTCTCGGGCGGCGGCGTGGCCCGCTTCGTGGGCCTGCAGAACTACGCCGACCTGCTGCAGGACCGCGAGTTCTGGAGCGCGCTGGGCAACACCCTGCTGATCACCGCCATCACCGTGCCCGGCGCGCTGGTGGTGGGCATGGGCCTGGCGCTGCTGGCCAACCTGCCCTTCAAGCGCCGCTGGCCGGTGCGCCTGGCGCTGCTGCTGCCCTGGGCGCTGCCGCTGTCCTTCGTGGGCCTGATCTTTGCCTGGTTCTTTCACACCGACTACGGCATCGTCAACGACCTGCTGGTGCGGCTGGGCATGCAGGCGCCGCCGATGTGGCTGCTGGACCGCAGCCTGGGCCTGGCCGCCATCTGCATCGCCATCATCTGGAAGACCAGCAGCTTCATGGCGCTGATCCTGCTGGCCGGGCTGCAGATGATTCCGCGCTCGCTTTATGAAGCGGCCGAGGTGGACGGCGCCAGCCGCTGGCAGCAGTTCTGGCAGATCACCGTGCCCATGCTGATGCCTTCCATCGTGGTGGCGCTGATCTTCCGCACCATCACCGCGCTGCAGACCTTCGACATCCCCTTCACGATGACACGCGGCGGCCCCGGCCACACCACCGAGACCCTGGCCATGCTGATCCACAAGACCACCATCGACTACCTGGACGTGGGCTACGGCTCCACGCAGGCGGTGGCGATGTTCCTGATCTCGCTGTGCGTCACCGCGGTCTATCTGCGCCGCATCGGCAAGGAGTGAGCATGCAAGGCAACTCGCTCGACCGCTGGTTCGAATCCCCCGCGCTGCGCCGCCTGGCGGCGGCCATCGTCGTCCTCAACGGCTTCTTCCCGGCGCTGTGGGTGCTGCTGACTTCGCTGAAGTCCGAGGCCGAGCTGGTGCAGCAGCCCATCAGCTACCTGCCCCAGAACCCCTCGCTGGCCAATTACGCCCGCGCCTTCGCGGATCAACCCCTGCTCAGCTACCTGGGCAACAGCTTCATCGTGGCCGGCCTGGCCACGTTGGGTTCGCTGCTGGTGGCCACCGGCGCGGCCTACGCCATTGCGCGGCTGAACCTGCGCCACCGCCAGCTGGTGCTCACCGCCATCGTGGCCAGCAGCATGTTTCCGCTGGTCACGCTGCTGGTGCCGATCTTCGAGACCATGCGCGTGCTGGGGCTCTTGAACACCTACACCGCGCTGGTGCTGCCCTATGTGGTGCTGAACCTGCCGGTGTGCACCCTGGTGCTGGTGAGCTTCTTCCAGAGCATTCCGCGCGACCTGGAGAACGCCGCGTTGATCGACGGCTGCACCCGCATCGGTGCGCTGGTCAAGGTGGTGCTGCCGCTTGCGGCACCGGGTCTCTTCACGGCCGGCATCCTCGCCTTCGTGAACGCCTGGGACGAGTTCTTGCTCGCGCTGTCGCTGAATGCCAGCGCGGGCATGCGCACGGTGCCGGTGGGCATCACGCTGTACCAGGGGGAGTTCGCCTTTCCCTGGCCCATCATCTCGGCGGCCTTGGTGGTCGCCATCGTGCCGGTGGCCGTGTTGATCGCGCTGTTCCAGGAACGCGTGGTCGGCGGGCTGACCCAAGGAGGTTTGAAAGGATGAGCCAGCAACTGATTCGCTACGGCATCGTGGGCTGCGGCAGCATGGGCCGCGAGCACATCGAGAACATCCGCGCGCTGGGCAACGCCCGCGTCACCGCGCTGGCCGACCCGCATGCCCCCAGCCTGCAGGCCGCACTGGCCCAGCTGGATGCACCCGTGCCCACGTTCGAGAGCGCGCAGGCCCTGGTCGAGGCCGATCTGTGCGACGCCGTGGTCATCGCCACGCCCAACTTCACCCACATCGACATGATGCGCGCCGTGCTGGCTAAAGCAGACCTGCACATCCTGATCGAGAAGCCCCTCGTCACCCGCGTGGAAGACGGCCTGGAGATGCTGCGCTTGGCGCAAGGCCGCAAAGGCATCGTCTGGGTGGCGCAGGAGTACCGCTACATGCCGCCGGTGGCGGAGATGATCCGCATGACCCATGCCGGCGAGGTGGGCACGGTGCACCAGGTGGCCATCCGCGAGCACCGCGAACCCTTCTACCCCAAGGTGGGCGACTGGAACCGCTTCACCGCCAACACCGGCGGCACCCTGGTGGAGAAGTGCTGCCACTACTTCAACCTGATGGACCTGATCCTGAAGGAACAACCGCTGCGCGTGTTCGCCTCCGGCGCCCAGCGCGTCAACCACCTGGACGAAGACTACGGCGGCCGCCGCCCGGACATCCTGGACAGCGCCTACGTCGTCGTCGAGTACCCGAGCGGGGCGCGCGCGCTCCTGGACCTGTGCATGTTTGCCGAGGGCTCGATGGACAACGAGCACATCGTGGTGGTGGGCGACGAGGGCAAGCTCGAATCCCTGCTGCCTTCGCTGCAACTGCGCCACAGCCGGCGCGCCGACTGGGGCCGCCGCGCCGCCTGGGGCCAGCCCTCGGGCACCGGCCGCGGCGTGTCCGTGCGGCGCGTGTGGGACACCAACATCCGCTACCCCGGCCAGCACTTTGGCGCCTCCTTCATCGAGCACCAGCAGTTCGCCCGTGCCGTGCGCGAAGGTCTGCCGCCCGAGATCCCGCTGGAGGAAGGCCTGCGCAGCGTCATCACCGGCCTGGCCGCGCACCGCTCGATCGAAACCGGCCTGCCCGTGCAGCTCAGCGAGCTGCTGCCGCCCGGATGGTGATCACCGAAGCCACGCCCGCGCTGGCGCTGCAATGCGGCGCCCTGCGCGCCGAACTGCGGCCGGACCTGGGCGCCAGCCTGGCCGGCCTGTGGTGGAACGACGACCCCCTGCTGCGCAGCACCGCGGCTGAAGCGCTCGAAGGGCCGCGCCAATCCGCCGGCTTTGCGATGCTGCCCTACTCGAACCGCATCGGCCACTGCCAGTTCGACTGGCAGGGCCAGCACCACCGCACGCGGCCGAACTTTGGCGAGCACCCGCATTCCCTGCACGGCGTGGGCTGGCAGCGCGCCTGGGAAGTCGTCGGCCGCCACCCCCAACGCGCCGAGCTGCGCCTGCGCCACGCACCGGATGCCGACTGGCCGTTCGCCTTCGAAGCCATCCAGCGCTTCACCCTGCTGGGCGATGCGCTGCGCTGGGAGATCAGCCTGCGCAACACCGACACCCGCATGCAGCCCGCCGGCCTGGGCTGGCACCCCTACTTCCTGCACCGCCCCGGCAGCCGGCTGCGCACGCAGGTGGCGGGGCGTTGGGAGCCAGGGCCAGACGCGCTGCCGCGCAGCCGCGTGGCGCAGGGGTCGCTGGATGCCGCGGTGGCCGAGCTGGCGCTCGACCACTGCTTCGACGGCTGGTCCGGCGAGGCCTGGGTGGAGGACGCACGCCACCGCCTGCACCTCACCGCCAGCACCTGGCAGTTGGTGGTCTTCACCCCGGCCGGCGCGCCGCATTTCTGCGTCGAGCCGGTCAGCCATGTCAACAACGCCATCCAGGCGCCCGACCCCCTGGCCCAGGGCCTGGTGGCGCTGGCGCCGGGCCAGCTGCTGCAGGGCTGGATGCGCCTGCAGCGCCTGCCGCCGGAGAGCCGCCCATGAGCATCGACGCCGTCCCCGTCCCGCCCAATGTGCTGGGTGAATCCCCGCTCTGGCACCCGCAGGAGCAGGTGCTGTACTGGGTGGACATTCCCAGCCGCCGCCTGCTGCGCTACGACCCCGCCGGTGGCCAGTACCAGGAATGGGCCTTCGACGCCGACCTGGGCTGCTGCGCTGCCACCACGGCAGGCGACCTGCTGCTGACGCGGCGCGACGGCCTGGTGCGCTTTGCCCCCAAGAGCGGCCGCAGCACCCCGCTCGCCCCCGCCCCGTACGACCCGGCCTTCGAACGCTTCAACGACGGCAAGGTCGACCCGCAGGGGCGCTTCTGGGTGGGCACCATCTACGAGCCGCGCGACGCACCGCGCGCCGCGCTCTACCGCCTGGACGGCACCCGCCTGCAGCGCCAGGCGGGTGACATCACCGTCAGCAACGGCCTGGCCTGGAGCCCCGACGACCGGCTGGCCTACTGGGCCGACACCAAGGCCCATGTGGTCTACCGCATGAACTTCGACCCGCGCACCGGCCAACTCGGCCCGCGCGAGCTCTTCCTGCGCTTCGAGCCCAAGGACGAGGCCGC
>JBDHSJ010000026.1:0-28635 GCA_039808065.1 Burkholderiaceae bacterium
AAGCCCTTGCCGGTGATGGCCATGTCCAGGCTGTTGCCGCTCTGCGAGAGGTTGCCCTGCGTGAACTGGCGGCCGGTGGCGGCGGTGCGCACGCCCAGGCCCACCTGCAGGCCGGCGGGCAGGTTCGTCTGTTCGGTTTCGGGCGCGCCGGCCTGGCGCAGGTTTTGGTACATCAGGTCTTCGAACAGCGCCTGCGAACGCTTGTAGCCGTTCGTCGAGACATTGGCCAGGTTGTTCGAGATGTGGTCCAGCTGGGTCTGCTGGGCCTCCATGCCGGTCTTGGCGATCCAGAGGGCGCGCATCATGGCTGGTACCTCATCAAGTTGGGCTGAGAAGCTTGGCCGAGACTTGGCCCTGCGTCTGCGCGATGTTGAGCAGCTTCATCTGCTGTTCGAACTGGCGGGCGGCGGAAATCATCGAGACCATGGTTTCGACGGCGCTGACGTTGGAGCCTTCGAGCACGCCGGCTTCCAGGCGCGCGTTGGGGTCGGCGGGCAGCGGGTCGGCGGTGCGGAACAGGCCGTCCTCGCCGCGCGTCATGCGCTCTTCGGGGGTGACGAGCTTGAGCCGGCCGACATTGGCCGGCCGCCCGGTGGCCCCCTTGGCGGAAACGGTGCCGTCCTCGCCGATCTGGATTTCGGAATTGGGTGGGATGGTGATCGGGCCGCCATCGCCCAGCACGGGCAGGCCGGCGCGGGTCACCAGCAGGCCTTCGGCGTTCACGTCCAGCGCGCCGGCCCGGGTGTAGGCCTCGGTGCCGTCGAGTCCCTGCACGGCCAGCCAGCTCTTGCCCTTGACGGCGACATCCAGATTGCGCGCCGTGGTCTGCAGCGGCCCGGCCTTGTCGTCATAGCCGATGGTGGTTTCCAGCGCGTAGACGCGGGTGCTCGCGCCGTCGCCGCGCACCGGCACGGCCCGGAAGGCCTGCAACTCGGCGCGAAAACCGGTGGTGGTGACATTGGCCAGGTTGTGCGCCAGCACCTCCTGGCGCTGCATCGCCGCCTTGGCTCCGGCCATCGAGTTGTAGATCATCCGGTCCATTCAGATCACCTCAGGTTCGTGATGGTCTGCAGCACCTGGTCTTGCGTGCGAATCGTTTGGGCGTTGGCCTGGTAGACGCGCTGCGCGGTGATCATGTTCACCAGCTCGATGGTCAGGTCGGTGTTGCTGTCTTCCAGCGCGCCGGCCTGCAGGGCGCCGAAGTTGCCCACGCCCGGTACGCCCAGGATGGCGTCGCCCGAGGCAAAGGTGCTGGCCCAGACGTTGCCGCCCATGGGCTGCAGGCCCTGCACATTGCGGAAGTTGGCCAGTTCGACCTGGCCGGCCGGCTTGGTCTGACCATTGCTGTAGCGCGCCGTGACGATGCCGTTGCCTTCGATCAGGATGCCGCTGAGCTGGCCGGGCGAGTAACCGTCCTGGAACACATCGGTGACGGAGAAGGCCGAGCCGTTCTCGGTCAGGCTCAGCAGGTTGATGGCCACCGGCGTCGCCGCGTTGTCGTTGGTGAAGTCGGCAATGCCGAGCTTCAGGATCTCGCCGGTGACGGCATCCACCTGGTCGGGGATGCGCATGTTCAGCAACACGGGCGGCGAAGCAGTCGGGTCTGGGATGCGCGGCAGGCCGCCATTACGGGGAAAGACCACCGTGGTCCAGGGCAGGTCGGGGTTGCCGTTGGCGTCGGGGGTGATCGCGGCATCGGCATCGGTCGTGGTGATGGCGCGGCCGTCGGCGGTGGCGTAGATGTGCCACTGGTCGTTGTCCAGCAGGCCGGTCACCGGGTCGGCCACCGGGTCGCCCTTCTGGAAGTACAGGGTGACCGCAATCTCCTCGCCCTTGGCGTTGAAAACCGACAGCGAGGTGGCGTTGTTGTAGGTGGTGGCGTCGTTGAGGATGATGCCGGCGCCCGTGCCGGTGCGGGGCAGGCGCGAATCCAGGTTCAGCTCGAGCTTGACCTCGGTGGTCTGATTGGCCTCGATGCCCGAGGTCGGCAGCTGCAGCGGTTGGGCGATGCCGGGCTGGATCACCCCGGTGCCATCGGCCGGGTAGCCGACCAGGCGCAACTGGTCGTTGTTGACGATGTAGCCCTCGCGATTGACCTTGAACTGGCCGTTGCGGGTGTACAGGCGCGGGTTCACGCCGTCCGAGACCTGGAAAAAGCCCTGGCCGTTGATGGCCAGATCCAGCGGATTCTCGGTGGTGGTGATGTTGCCCTGCGTGAACTGCTGTGCCACGGCGGACAGGCCCACGCCGATACCGACGTTGTTGACCCCGGCGCCGCTGAGCGCGGCGGCGTACACGTCGGCGAACTCGGCCCGCGAGGCTTTGAAGCCCACGGTGCTGGCGTTGGCCACGTTGTTGCCGATGACGTCCAGGTTCTTGCTGGCAGCGTTCAGGCCGGAGAGACCTTGTTGAAAGCCCATGGTGGCTCCTCAGTCGACGGAAAGAATGGCGTCGGCGCCGGCAGTGGCGCCGCTGGCCAGTTGGAAACCCAGCTTGCCGCCCTGGGTGGTGACGGCCACGACCGTGTCGCGGGTGTAGGTGGTGGCGCTCACCGGCTTGCTGCCGCGCAGCGCTTCCACCTTGAAATGCAGCTCGGCGTTGGGATTGATGCCCGCACGCGGCCAGCCGAAGCTGTGGGTGCCGCTGCCGGCAGCACCCAAGTCGATGGTGTCGATGACCGTGCCGGCGGCGGTGGTGATGTGCACGCGCACCTGGTCGGCCGGGCCTTCGAGCTTGAAGCTGCCCTCGGCGCCGTCGCTCTTGATGGCCAGGCGGCTGCCTTCCAGTGTGACGTCGTGGCCCACCATGGCCACGCCCTGGAAGGCCTGGGCCTGCTGGGTCTGCGAGACCAGCTTCTCGATATTGGTGTTCAGGTTCTCGACCCCGGTGACCGTCTGGATCTGCGCAATCTGCGTGGTCAGCTGCGCGTTCTCCATCGGGTTCATCGGGTCCTGGTTCTTCATCTGCGCCACCAACAGGGTCAGGAAACGGTCCTGGTTTTCCTGGGACTTGCTCGTGGCCGCCTTTTCCTTCGGGGTAGGCGGGTTGATGATGGCTCCGACATCCATGCTCTAGCTCCTTATTGGCCCAGCTGCAGGGTCTTCTGCAGCAGCACCTTGGCCGTGTTCATGACCTCGACGTTGTTCTGGTAGGAGCGAGAGGCGGCAATCATGTTCACCATCTCCTCGACGCTGTTGACGTTCGAGTACGTCACATAGCCCTGGGCATCCGCCTTGGGGTGCTTGGGGTCGTGCACGCGCCGGCCCGGCGTGTTGTCTTCGGTGATGTTGGTGACCTTGACGCCGGCCGCGGCGGCGTCGGGCGGCGTCTGGCCGTCGCTCGCACCCACCAGATGGGTCTGGAACACCACCTGGCGCGCCTTGTAGACGCTGCCATCCGGCCCGGCCACCGTGTCCACATTGGCCAGGTTGCTGGCCACCACATTGAGGCGCTGGCTGTTGGCCGAGACGGCGCTGCCGCTGATGTTGAAGATCTGGAACATCGACATGGCAAGACTCCTCAGCCCGCGTTGTGCGACTTCATGGCGTCCTGGATCGTGCGCAGGCTGCCGTTGATGAAGCGCAGCGTGGCCTCGTAGCGCAGGCTGTTGTCGGCGAAGGCGGCACGCTCGCGGTCCATGTCCACGCCGTTGCTGTCCAGGCTGGTCTGGGCCTGCAGCGCAAAGCGGGCGGTGCTCTGCGCGAGTTCGGTGGGGCTGGCGCGCTGGCCGTCGCCCTGGGCCTGCTGGGCGGCGCTGGTGGCATTGCGCAGCGCACTGGCGAAGTCAAAGTCGCGCGCCTGGTAGCCAGGCGTGTCGGCATTGGCGATGTTGCCGGCCAGCATGCGCTGGCGCTCGGCGCGCAGCAGCAGGGCCTGGGTCTGGAATTCAAGTCCGGTGGTGAGCCGATCCAACATGGCGCCTCCGGTCAGCGCGAAAACCCTTGATGGGCGATGGCGCTCATTCTGGGCAGGGGGTGGCTGAACTTGAGCCGGAAAAGGCCGGTCACTCCCCCCCATTTCCGCCCCTGCCGGGCCAGCGCTCTGCCTAGAGTCCGGCGGCATGAAGTTCGCCCTGCTGCCCCTGCTGTGGATGCTGGCCCTGCCCGCCTTGGCAGCGCTGGCACCGCAGTGGCAGCAGGAGCTGCAGCAGCTGACCGAGCAGGCCGCCCGTGCCGCGCTGCCACCGCATGCTGAGCTGGAGGTTCAGCTGGGCGCGCCCGACCCGCGCCTGCGCCTGGCCCCGTGCGAGCAGGTGCAGGCCTTCGTGCCGGCCGGCCAGAGCCTGTGGGGCCGCAGCCGCATCGGCCTGCGCTGCGTGGCGGGCGCGGTGCGCTGGTCCATCAGCGTGCCGGTGCAGGTGCGGGTGTTCGCTCCCGCCTGGGCCGCCACGCAGGCCCTGCCAGCCGGCGTCACGCTGGAGGCGGCCCATCTGGAGCGCCGCCGGGTGGAGCTGAGCGCCGAAGCCTCGCCCGCGCTGGCCCAAGCCGAGCCGCCGCTGGGCCGGGTGCTGGCCCGCCCGCTTGAATCCGGCGAGGGGCTGCGCCAATCCCATCTGCGCCAGCGGCTCTGGTTTGCCGCCGGCGCGCCGGTGCAACTGCGCCTGGCCGGCAGCGGTTTCGCCGTCAAGGCCGAGGGTCAGGCCATGGCGCCGGGGCTGGACGGTCAGCCAGTGCGGGTGCGGCTGGACAACGGACGCACCGTTTTGGGGCAGGCCGTGGGCCCCAACGAAGTGGAGTTGGCCTGGTGAGCCCTACAAATCCCCCTAAAGTTGCCGCTCCCGGGGCCGAAGTAGTCCCCAAGACCTGGGCATGCGGGCCCGGGATCTAGGAAGTGGAGCTCAGTCATGGAAATCGGCAACAACCCCAATCGCCCGGTGCAACAGCCGGCCCAGGAACGCTCGGCACGCCCCGAGTTGTCTCCGCAGGCCGGTCGCGCTGCCGCTCCGGCGGTGCAGCCGAACCAGACCGGTGCGCGGCCTGAACCCGTCACCGCCAACCCGCCGGCCAGCGCTCAGGTGGCGCTGTCCAGCAGCGCGGTGCAACTGCTCAAGGGCAGCGACGAGCAGGACAGCTTTGACGCCGCCAAGGTCGAGCGCCTGTCGCGCGACATCGAAGAAGGTCGTTTCGAGGTCGATGCCGAAGCCGTGGCCGACCGCCTGATCGCCAACACCCGTGAGCTGCTGAGCAGCCGCAAGTCTTCCGAAACCTGAGCCTCCGCGCTGCCGCCCCAGGCGGGCCCGGACGCTCCCTAGCCTGTGCCCCGCCATGCAACGCAACTCCTTCCCCAATCCCCGCGCCCCCAGCCCGGTTGAACTGCTGACCGAGCTGGAGGCGGCGCTGGCCGGCGTGCACGAGGCCCTGGCCCAGCGGGATACCGATGCGCTGGAACGCCATAGCCTGGCCGTGCAGCGTCTGATGGGCGCCGCGCTGGAGCAGGCGCGTCGAGGCCAGCTGCAGCCCGAGGCGCGCCAGCGCCTGGCGCAGGCCGGCGCGCAGCTGGCGGCCGAGCGGGTCAGCCTGTCGCGCGCCACCGCCGCCTTTGACCGTGCCATCGACGCCCTGATGCCCGCCGAGACGCTCGGCCTGTATGGCGAGTCCGGTCGTTCGCTCAAACGCCGCAGCAGCGGCGACAGCGTCAGCGCCTGATCGGCTTCAGCGCGTCGCCGCCCGGCGCACCGCTTCCAGGTAGGCATGCCCATCGGGTGGCAGGCCACTGCGCTGGCTGGTCCAGATCATTTCCCCCAGTGCCTCCATGGCCACATGGTGGGCTTCGTGCAGCGAGCCCAGGCGTGCCGCCAGCAGTTCCAGCGCCTGCCGGATTCCCGAGGGCTGGTCGATCGACACCTGCTCGCTGATCGAGAGGTGCATGGCCAGGTGCAGGAAGGGGTTGGTCTGGCCGTCCTCCACCCGGTACTCCAGCGCCAGCGCCGTGGCCTCATCGGCGAGCTCGGCAAAGTACTCCGGGTGCTCGGCCACCCAGGGCTGGGCCAGCTTCTGCATCGGGTCCAGCGCGGCACCGGCCTGCCATTGGCGGTAGGTGGCGCAGAAGAAGCGCCGCACGTCGAGTTGGGAAGGCGTGTACATGGCCGGCATTGTCCCTGGCCCTACCATGGCGCTTGGTGGCAACTGGTGGGAGCTTGGCATGGGCGTGATCGTGGTGGCCAATTCCAAAGGCGGCGTGGGCAAGAGCACGCTGGCCAGCAACCTGGCCGGTTACCTGGCGCGCCAGGGCCGGCGCGTGATGCTGGGCGACACGGACACCCAGCAGTCCGCCCGTCACTGGCTGGACCAGCGCCCTGAAGGCCTGCCGGCCATTGAAGGCTGGGAAGCCGACGGTGACAAGCTGCGCAGCCCCAAGGGGGCCCAGCACCTGGTGCTGGACACCCCGGCCGGCCTGCACGGCAAGGCGCTGGAGCAGGCGGTGGCGGTGGCGCGGCACATCCTGGTGCCCCTGCAGCCCAGCCCTTTTGACGCCCAGGCCAGCCTGCCCTTTGTGCGCCAGCTGGAAAAACTGGCCGGCAAGCGCGCCCAGGCGCCGCGCATCGGCTTGGTGGTGATGCGCAACAAGGAAGGCACGCAGTCCAGCCAGCAGGTGCAGACCTTTTTGGCTACCGCTGGTTTGTCGCCTGTGGCGGTTCTGCGCGACACGCAGAATTACATCCACCTCGCCGCCCGCGGTCTGACGCTTTGGGACGTGGCGCCCAGCCGGGTGGAGCGTGACCTGGAGCAATGGCAGCCCTTGCTGGAGTGGCTGGACCTGAATTGATGGCCATGCAGCTGCTGCTGATCGACGACCACCCACTGATCCACCTGGCCCTGCAGGCCCTGCTGGCCGATTTCCAGCCCAGCGTGCACCTGCAGCCGGTGTTGAACATTGCGGCTGCGCGCGCCGCACTGCAGCGCGGCCATGGCTTCGAGCTGGTGCTGCTGGACCTGCAGCTGCACGAGGAAGACGGATTCGCCTTTCTGGACGAGCTGCGCGAGGCCCACCCGGAACTGCCGGTGGCGGTGATGTCGGCCTCCGATTCGATGAGCGACGTGATCCGCGCCATCGACCAGGGCGCCATGGCCTATATCCCCAAGACCATCGAGCCGGCGCTGATGAAAGAGGCGCTGGAGCTGGTGGTCAGCGGGGGCATCTACATCCCCTCGATGCGCATGACCGGTGTGCCACCACCGCCTGCGCCGGGCCAGGCGGCGCTCACGGCCCCGCCGCCACCGCGGCCGCAGGCGCTGGACAAGCTGCCCATCACCCCACGCCAGCAGGACGTGTTGCATGGCCTGCTGCTGGGCAAGCCGAACAAGCTGATCGCCAACGAGTTGGGTATTTCGGCCGACACGGTGAAGGACCATGTGCAGGCCATCTTCCGCGCCCTGGGCGTGCGCACACGCACGCAGGCGGTGCTGGCGGTCAGCCAGATGGGCCAGACGAATCAGTAGGCCGGCTCTGCCTCAGCCTGGCGGTGGCCCAGGCGCACGTAGATGGGCGCAAAGGCCTCGGCCTGGGTCAGTTCCAGCAGGCCCTCGCGGGTCAGCTCCAGCATGGCGATGAAAGTCACCACCAGCACCTGCGGCCCGCGCACGGGCTCGAACAGGTCTTCGAAGCCCAGGTAGCGCTGCCCCTGCAGGCGGCGCAGCAGGATGCCCATGTGCTCGCGCACTGAAAGCTGCTCGCGGGTGATCTTGTGGTGCTGGTGCAGCTTGGCACGTGCCAGCAGCTCGCGCCAGGCCTGCGCCAGGTCCTCCGGCCGCACGTCCTCATATCGGGGTTCGGCGCTGAAATCGGCCTGCACCTGGGGTCGCCAGAAGTCGCGGCCCAGCAGCGGCAGCTCGTCCAGTTTCAGCGCGCCCAGCTTGATGCGCTCGTACTCCAGCAGGCGGCGCACCAGCTCGGCGCGCGGGTCTTCGGCCTCGACACCGTCCTCGCGCGGCCGTACCGGCAGCAGCATGCGGCTCTTGATCTCGATCAGCAGCGCCGCCATCAGCAGGTATTCGGCGGCCAGTTCGAGGTTGTGGGTGCGGATCTGTTCGACATAGCCCAGGTACTGCGCGGTCACGTCCGCCAGCGGGATGTCGAAGATGTTGAAGTTCTGCTTGCGGATCAGGTACAGCAGCAGATCCAGCGGGCCCTGAAAGGCCTCCAGGAAGACTTCCAGCGCGTCGGGCGGGATGTAGAGATCCTGCGGCAGCTGGAACAGCGGCTCGCCATACAGGGTGGCCACCGCTACATGGTCAACGACCTCGGGCGTGGCCTGCGGCTCGGCGGGATCGGCGCTCAAGCCTTGTTTTGATAGACGTAGGGCTGCTGGGGCACCTTGGCGGCGCTGAACTCGGCCTGCTGCTGGCGGTCCAGGTTCTTGTCCCACAGCAGGCCGCGGCCGGCGCGCTGTTCGGCTTCCAGGGTCGGCTTCTTGGCCTTGAGCTCCTGGATCATCTGGGTGACGTCCGAGGTGTAGGGCTTCCAGAAGAAGGGCATGGCAGATCTCAGGATTCCGGGGAACCGGCGATTTTAGAGTCGGCCAGCTTGGGCACGATGGCGTCGGCCCCCAGCTCGGCCTCGAAGCCGCTGCGCCGGATCAAGGAAAGCGGCTGTTCATTGACATCGGCCAGCACCAGGGCCACCGCGCGGCGCTGCAGGGCGCGGTGCAGCTGGCGCAGCGCGTCCAGCCCCGAGGTGTCGAGCTGCACCAGGCGGTGCAGATCCAGCACCACGGCGCGGGTGCCATCCGCCACCTGCTCGGCCAGGCCCTCCACCTTGCCCACGGCGCCGAAGAACAGCGAGCCATACAGCTCGAAGGCCTGAACGCCGGCCGGCAGCGGGATGTCGGCGCGCGGGCTGACGCGGAACAGCGTACCCATGCGGTAAATGAAGAACGCGCAGGCCAGCAGCAGGCCGATCTCCACCGCCACGGTCAGGTCGAACACCACGGTCAGCAAGAAGGTGCCGACCAGCACGGTGCGGTACTGCACCGAGAAGTGGCGCAGGCGCGCGAACTCATGCCATTCGCCCATGTTCCAGGCCACGAACAGCAGGATGCCGGCCAGCACCGCCAGCGGCACATGCAAAGCCAGCGGGGCGGCCAGCAGCATCACCGCCAGCACGGTGAGCGCGTGCACCATCCCGGCCAACGGCGTGCGCGCACCGGCCCGCACATTGGTGACGGTGCGGGCAATGGTGCCAGTGGCCGGCATGCCGCCCAGCAGCGGGCTGACCATATTGGCCAGGCCCTGGGCCATGAGCTCCTGGTTGGGATCATGGCGCGGCAGCTCGGGGGCGAGGTTGTCGGCCACGCGGGCGCAGAGCAGGGATTCGATGGCCCCCAGCAGCGCAATCGTCAGCGTGGGGGTGACGAGCTGCTTGGCGTCCGTCCAGGCCAGGCTGGGCCACTGCGGCGTCGGGAACTGGCTGGGGATGCTGCCGAAACGGCTGCCGATGGTTTCCACCGGCCAGCCCAGCAGGGCGGCCAGGGCGCTGAGCGAGAGCAGGGCAACGATCGGCCCGGGCAGGCGTGAGATGGAGCGCAGCGCCTTGGCGCGGCGCAGTCCTTCGGGCAGCGGCGTGCGTTCACCGAACAGGCGCGGCCACAGGAACAGCCCCGCCACGCACAGCAGACCCAGCAGCAGGGCATAAGGGTTCCAGCTGTGCGCATGCCGGCTCAGCACGCCGATCTGCGCGAAGAAGTCGGCCGGCAGCTTGCCCGGGATCTGCAGGCCGAACAGATCGCGCGCTTGAGAGAGCGCGATCAGCACCGCGATGCCATTGGTGAAGCCGATGACGATGGTCACCGGCACATAGCGCACCAGCGCGCCCAGGCGGAACAGGCCCATCAGGAACAGCAGGCCGCCAGCCATCAGCGTCGAAAGCAGCAGGCCGCCCAGGCCGTGGCGCTCGACGATGCCGTAGACGACGACGATGAAGGCCCCGGCCGGCCCGCCGATCTGGACGTTGGAGCCACCCAGCAGCGCGATCAGAAATCCCGCGGCGACGGCGGTGACCAGACCCGCCTCGGGCTTGAGCCCGCTGGCGATGGCAAAGGCCATGGCCAGCGGCAGGGCCACCACGCCCACCGTAAGGCCGGCCCCCACATCCCGCCAGCCCGCTTGGCGCCAGTGGTCCAGCGCGCGGGGGTGGAAGCGGTGGAGGGCCATGACCTCAGTGTGTCAGAGCGGCCCTTGCGCGAGGCTGACGGCCTGGACTCAACGCACCCGCATGCCGGGCTGCGCGCCGGCGTGGGGCTCCAGCACGAACACGCCCGGCACCGCCTTTTCGTCGGCGTGGCTGGCGGCCAGCACCATGCCCTCGCTGACGCCGAACTTCATCTTGCGCGGCGCCAGATTGGCCACCAGCACGGTCAGCTTGCCTTCCAGGTCTTCGGGCTTGTAGGCGCCGGCAATGCCGCTGAAGACATTGCGGGTGCGGCCCTCGCCGGCGTCCAGGGTCAGGCGCAGCAGCTTGGTCGAACCTTCGACGCGCTCGGCCTTGACGATCTTGGCGATGCGCAGATCGGGCTTGACGAAGTCGTCGATGGTGATTTCGGCCGCGATGGGTTCGCCACCGGGAATGGGGGCGGGCGGCTCGGGCTTGGTGAACAGGGCTTCGAGTTGCTCCACCGTGACCCGCTGCATCAGGTGCTGGAAGGCGCCGATCTGGGCGGCGCCCAGGCGCTGGCCGGCGGCGGCCCAATCCATGGCATCGATCTGGAGGAAGCTCTCGACCTTGGCCGCCAGCGCTGGCAGCACCGGCTTGAGGTAGAGCGTCAGCAGGCGGAAGGCCTCGATGCAGGTCGAACAGGCCTGGTGCAGTTCGGTCTGCTTGTCGGCCTGTTTGGCCAGCTCCCAGGGCTTGTGGGCGTCGACGTACTCGTTGACCCGGTCGGCCAGGGCCATGATCTCGCGCAAGGCCTTGCCGAACTCGCGGCCGTCGTACTGCTCGGCGAGGCCCGTGGCGGCGCCCTGCAATTGGGCGACCACCGCCTCGCCTTCAACGCCCAGGTCGGCCGTCAGGCGGCCATCAAAGCGCTTGGCGATGAAGCCGGCGGCGCGGCTGGCGATGTTGATGTACTTGCCCACCAGGTCGGAGTTCACCCGGGCGATGAAGTCCTCTGGGTTGAAGTCCAGGTCCTCGACACGCGGGTTCAGCTTGGCGGCCAGGTAGTAGCGCAGCCATTCGGCGTCCAGGCCGACTTCCAGGTAGCGCAGCGGGTCGATGCCGGTGCCGCGGCTCTTGCTCATCTTCTCGGCGTTCACGGTCAGGAAGCCGTGCACGTAGACGCGGTCGGGCGTCTTGCGGCCGCTGAAATGCAGCATGGCCGGCCAGAACAGGGTGTGGAAGTAGGTGATGTCCTTGCCGATGAAATGCACCTGCTCGGTCTTCGGGTCGGCCAGAAAGGCTTCGACGTCCTTGCCCTGCTGGGCGAACCAGGCGTACAGCGAGGCCAGGTAGCCGATGGGCGCATCCAGCCAGACGTAGAAGTACTTGCCCGGCGCGTCGGGGATCTCGATGCCGAAATAGGGCGCGTCGCGGCTGATGTCCCAGTCGCCCAGGCCGCCCTTGCCGTCTTCATCGGTGGTGAACCACTCCTTGATCTTGTTCAGCACCTCTGGCTGCAGGCGGCCTTCCTCGTGCGTCCAGGCCTGCAGGAATTCCTTGCAGCGGGCATCGCTGAGCTTGAAGAAGTGGTGGTCGCTGGTTTTCAGCACCGGAGTGGCGCCGCTCAGCACCGAGTAGGGGTTCTTGACCTCGGTGGGTGCATACACGGCGCCGCAGCTCTCGCAGCTGTCACCGTACTGGTCCTTGGCACCGCACTTGGGGCACTCGCCCTTGATGAAACGGTCGGGCAGGAACATGCCCTTGGCGGGGTCGAAGAACTGCTCGATGGCGCGCACCTCGATCAGTCCGGCGGCGCGCAGCTTGCGGTAGACGTCCTGGCTGAGTGCGTGGTTCTCCGGTGCGTCGGTGCTGTGCCAGTGGTCGAAGGCGATGTGGAACCCGTCGAGGTAGGGCTTGCGGCCGGCGGCGATGTTGGCCACGAAGGCCTGGGGCGTGATGCCGGCCTTTTCGGCCGCGATCATGATGGGCGCGCCGTGCGCGTCGTCAGCGCAGACGAAGTGCACCTCATGGCCCTGCAGGCGCTGGAAGCGCACCCAGATGTCCGCCTGGGTGTATTCCATGATGTGCCCGATATGGAAGTTCGCGTTCGCGTAGGGCAGGGCGGTGGTGACGAAGAGCTGGCGGCGCGTCATGGTCGGGCAGATCGGGAGCAGGGGGCGGGATTCTAGGGATTGCCCCTGGCGCGGGCCCAGAATGCGCGCCCCGCTTCGATTTGCCGTCGTCCCATGACCAAGAAAGTCCTGCTCGCATTGGCTGCCGCCGTGGCCTTGGCCCTGGCGGGTTACCTGGCGTGGAAGCCGGCGCCCGCCTTGCCTGATGCGCACGTGGCGAACGCGCCCGTGGCGGCCGAGCCCGACCTGCGCCCGCGTCTGCAGGAACTCGTGGCCGCGCAGCGCCAGATCGTCGTGCTGCTGGCCGACGAAGCCAAGCTCAGCCCGGCCGAGCGCACGGCCGCACGGACGGTGGGCCAGGCCCTGTTCCACGACAAGCTGGCGCGCAGCCAGGGGCTGGAAGCCGAGCTCATTGCCCTGGCGCAGCGCGAGCAGGGCCGCGGCTACCCGAACCTGGGCCGGGTGCTGGACTACATCGAGGCCGAGCCCGCGCTTTTCGATGCCGACCGGCTGGCCTTCCGCGAGCTGCTGCAGGGCCTGCAGCAGGCACTCTCGCGCAGCGGCACGCTGGACGCCGTGAAGCTGCACAAGCGTCTGGGCGAAGACCTGGAGGCCCTGGCCGCCATCGAGCAGAACTACGAGAAGGAATACGGCCAGATCTTCAGCCGCTTCCAGGCGCGCGCCATCGAGCAAAAGCGCGAGCGCTGGGACGACTACCTGGCCGCGCTGCGCAAGCTCTACAGCCGCGAGCAGATCCTCAAGGACCAGGGCGTGGTGCTGGGTTACAGCCCCGAGAAGCTGGCCCAGCTGGATCTGGCCGCCGCCGAGCCGGCGCAGGCCGGCCTGCCGCCCAAGACCCTGCTCCTGACCTTCGATGACGGCCCGCACCCGCGCTACACCGAAGACATCAAGGCCATCCTGCGCCAGTACGGCGTGCCGGCGGTGTTCTTCGCGGTGGGTCGCAATCTGGGCAGCGTGGCGGCCGATGGCAAGGCCCAGCTTGGCGCCCAGGCGGCGGTGGCCCGGCGCCTGAAGGACGAGGGCTTCACGCTGGCCAATCACAGCTACTCCCACGCCCAGCTCTCCAAGGCCAGCGGCACGGCGCTGAAGGCCGAGATCCTGAACGCCGACGCCCTGCTCAAGGCCCTGGACCCGCAGCGCGCGCCGCTGTTTCGCTTCCCCTATGGCGCCCACAGCGGCGAGGGCATGGAGATCCTGCACGAGGCGCAACTGCAGTCGGTGATGTGGCAGATCGATTCGCTCGACTGGGCCGACCCCGTGCCCAGCTCCATCGCCGACCGCGTGCTGCGCCAGATCGACCAGGCCGGGCGCGGCATCGTGCTCTTCCACGACATCCACGAACGCACCGTCAAGGCCCTGCCGCAGATCCTTGACCGCCTGGTGGCCGAGGGCTACCAGTTCGCCGGCTGGGACGGCCAGGGCTTCAGCACCAAGACCCCCAGCAAGACCGAGCCGCAGCGCATCACCACGGGTTACCGACAGAGCTGGGCGGTGGTGATCGGTATCGACGAATACAAGGACTGGCCGCGCCTGCAGCACGCCGGCGCCGATGCCGACGCCATGCGCCAGCTGCTGCAGCAGCGCTTCGGCTTCGCGCCCGAGCGCACCATCGTGCTGAAGAACCAGGAGGCCACGCGCCAGGGCATCCTCGCGGCCTTCCACGAGCGCCTGGCCCATGGCGGCCTGCAGAAGGACGACCGCGTGCTGGTCTTCTTCGCCGGCCATGGCGCCACGCGCAAGCTCAGCTCGGGGCGCGAGCTCGGCTACATCGTGCCGGTGGATGCCGCCAACACGCCCGAACGCCTGGCCACCGATGCGATCTCCATGAGCGAGCTGCAGAACATCGCCGAGAGCCTGCCGGCCAAGCACCTGCTGTTCGTGATGGACAGCTGCTACTCCGGCCTGGGCCTGACGCGCGGCAGCGCCGGCAGCGGCTTCCTGCGCCAGAACGCCCTGCGCCTGGGCCGCCAGATGCTGACGGCGGGCGGTGCCGACCAGCTGGTGGCCGATGGCGGCCCGGGCGGACATTCGGTCTTCACCTGGACCCTGCTGCAGGCCCTGGGTGGCAAGGGCGACCTGAATGGCGACGGTCTGATCACCGGCACCGAGCTGGCCGCCTATGTGGCGCCGGCCGTGGCCGGGGTCTCGCAGCAGACCCCCGCTTTCGGCAGCCTGCCCGGTTCGCAGGGCGGCGAGTTCGTGTTCGAGCTGCCGGCCGAAGCCGAGTTCCTGAGCCCCGACAGCAGCCAGCTGGCGCCCGAGGCGATCGCGCTGAACAGCAAGCTGGACGCGGCCCAGGCCGAGGCACCGGCCACGGCCCCGAAGGTGGCCGACCTGAGCGGCCAGGCCCGGCCGCTGGCGCCCAGCCCCACCGTGCCGCTGGCTTCGCGCCAGCTGGCCCAGCGCGCCAACGACCGCGGCTTGCAGCTCTACCGCGAGCAGCGCTATGCCGAGGCCGAGGCCGCCTTCACCGAGGCCCTGAAGCTGCGCCCCGAGTTCGCCCTCGCGGCGAACAACCTCGGCTACGTCTACCTGCGGCAGAACAAGCCGCGCGAGGCGGTGCGCTGGTTCGAGAACACGCTCAAGCTCGACCGCTCGCGTGCCATCGCCTACCTGAACCTGGGCGAGGCCTGGCAGGCCCTGGGCGATGTGGCGGCCGCACGCAAGGCCTTCCAGACCTATCTCGAACTGGCGCCGCAAGGGGCCGGGGCCGAGCGCGCACGCGCGGGCTTGAAGGCGGGCTGAGTGCCATTCAACCGTTCCAGCCCTCGCCGCGTTGTGGGGCAGCCTTCGACTCTCGGATCCTTCATGTTCCACACCCGCCGCACCCTGTTTGCCCTGAGCGCCCTGGCCCTGTTGCCCGCGCTGGCCCGGGCCGATCACGACGACCGCGACGAAGGCGAATACCGCATCCTCTACGCCCACTACGGCACGGCGGAGCAGCATGTCGATGTGACCGAGCGGCTCAAGCAGCTGGCGCGTGACGACGAGCGCTTTCGCGCCGGCAACGAGGCCTTTGGCGTGGACCCGGCGCCGGGCCGGCGCAAGACCCTGCGCATCGTGGCGCGCGGGCGCGACGGCCAGCAGCGCGTGTTCGAGTACCGCGAGGGCAGCCGCGTCGATGGGCGCGAGTTCATCGGCTGGCGCAGTGGCCGCGGCTGGGGCGATGAGCGCGGCAGCTGGCGCGATGCCGAGGTCGATGGGCGCGACAGCGGCCGCTACCGCATCCTCGAGGCCCGCTATGGCACGCAGCGTCGCCATGTGGATGTGACCGAACGCCTGCGCCAGCTGGCGCGCCAGGATCTGCGCTTCCGTGTGGAGAACGAGCGCCTGGGCGTGGACCCCGACCCGGGCCGCCGCAAGCAGCTGCGCCTGTTCGTGCGCGATCGCCAGGGCGAGGAACGCGTGTTCGAGTACGACGAGGGCGCCGTGGTGGACGGCGCGCTCTTCACCGGCTGGCAGCGCGGCGACTGGGGCCACGAGCGCCGCGAGCGCGACTGGAGCGACGAACGCCGCGAGGAGCAGTGGCTGCAGGTGTTCGAGGCCCAGTGGGGTGCCGATTCGCGCTGGGCCGATGTGACCGCCGCGGTGCGCGCCGCGCTGCAACGCGGTGGCCAGCCCCGGGTGAGCAACGAATTGCTGGGCGTGGACCCGGCGTGGCGCGTGCGCAAGACCCTGCGCCTGCGCTACCAGCGTGGCCGGGGCCCGCTGCGCGAGCTGGAGCTGCGCGAGGGCGAGCCGCTGGCGCTTCCCTGAGCCGGACCGGCGCCCTCAACAGGCCCCCCTCAGGCAGGGGGTGAGGCCGGGCCGGCACCGCGCCGACCCCGCCGCTTTTCCCTATGAAACGGCGAGCGTCTACGGGTTTGCCTGAGTGGGAAACCGCGGAGTCGCGGTGTGTCTGCTTGTCACGGGATTTTCTTGACCGTTCGGTAAGTTACGCCGCTTGCAATTCACCCTCGACAGGCGGCTCCCGTGATCAGTCTCACCACCCTGGGTTCGGCGTACACGCAGAACTTTGATTCCCTGCCCAGCACCGGCACTTCCAGCACCTTGCCGAGCGGCTGGGTCATTCTGGAGTCGGGCACCAATGCCAACGCCACGCTCACGGCAGGCACCGGCAGCAGCAATACCGGCGATACCTACAGCTTCGGCAGCACCGGCAGCACGGACCGGGCGCTGGGCGGACTGCTTTCGGGCAGCCTGACGCCGATGTTCGGCGTCTCTTTCACCAACAACACCGGGGCCCTGATCACCGAACTGCAAATCAGCTACCGCGGCGAGCAGTGGCGCCTGGGCACGCTGAATCGCGAGGACCGCCTCGACTTCCAGGGCAGCCTGGACGCGACCGCGCTCAACACCGGCACCTGGCATGACCTGAACAACATGGACTTCATTGCGCCGGTTCGCACCGGTACGGTGGGGGCCCTGAATGGCAATCTCGATGCCAACTCGCTGCTGATCACCAACATCGCCGGCCTCAGCATCGCCCCCGGTGCGACGTTCTGGCTGCGTTGGACCGACTTCAATGCCTCCGGTTCCGATGACGGATTGGCCATCGACGACTTCTCGATCACGCCGATCGGCACCGCGCCCGCCAAGCCCAGCGTCAGCCTCAGCGTCGGCAGCAACAGCGGCAGCGAAGCCGCGGGCAGCGTCATCACCGTGACGGCCACGGCCAGCAGCGCCGTCAGCGGCGACCAGACCGTGCAGCTGGGCGTCAGCGGCACCGGCATCGAGGCCAGCGACTACCTGCTCTCGGCCACCAGCATCACCATCCCCTCCGGCCAGAGCAGCGCCTCGGTCACGCTGACGATCCAGAACGACAGCCTGCCCGAACCCGACGAGAACCTGGTGCTGACGCTGAGCAGCCCGAGTGCCGGCATCGACCTCGGTGGCACGGTCAGCCAGACCGTCAAGATCGTCGATGACGACGCCCTGCCTACCCGCATCCACGAGATCCAGGCGGCCTCGCATCTCTCGCCGCTGAATGGCCAGGGCGTGCGCAATGTGCAGGGCATCGTCACCGCCAAGGCCAGCAATGGCTTCTACATCCAGGATCCGCAGCCCGATGCCGACCCGGCCACTTCCGAAGGCATCTTCGTCTTCACCGGCGCCGGTTCGGCGCTGCTGACGGCGCGCACCGTGGGCGAGGCGGTGCTGGTCAGCGGCACGGTGACGGAGTTCCGTGCGGGAGGCGACGCGAACAACCTGACGCTGACCGAGCTCACGAACAACCCCGGCGTGCAAGCGCTCAGCGTCGGACCCTGGGCAGGCGGTGCGGGCCTGACCATCAGCCCGCTGGTGCTGGGCGTGGACCGCGTGCCGCCCACCCAGGCCATCCACAACGACGGCGCCTCCAATGTCGAGACCGGTGGCGACTTCGACCCTGCGGCCGAGGGCATCGACTTCTGGGAGAGCCTGGAGGGCATGCTGGTGCGCGTGGAGCAGCCGCTGGCCGTGAGCCCGACGCTGAGTTCGGGCAGCTCGGAATCGATCTGGGTGCTGGCGCGCAACGGCGCCGGGGCGACGGGCCTGACCGGGCGTGGAGGCGTCGAAGTGTCGCCGGGAGACTTCAATCCCGAGCGCATCCTGCTCGACGACATGGACAACGCCCTGGTGATGCCCTCGGTCCACGTCGGCGCCCGCCTGGGCACGATCGATGGCGTGGTGGACTACAACGCCAACAACTTCAATGTGCGCGTGAGCACGGCGCCCGCAGTCGTCAGCAACGACCTGCAGCGCGAGGCCACTGCCCTGACCAGTGATGCCAGTCATCTGCGCGTGGCCACCTTCAACGTTGAGAACCTCAGCCCGCAGGACGGCGCGGCCAAGTTCAATGCGCTGGCCCAGGCCATCGTCGGCAACCTGCGCCTGCCCGACATCCTCAACCTCGAAGAGGTGCAGGACAACAACGGCTCGACCAACAACGCCGTGGTGGATGCCAGCCTGACCTTGCAGATGCTGGTCGACGCCATCGTGCAAGCCGGTGGCCCGCGCTACGAGTGGCGCCAGATCGACCCGGTGGATGACCGCGATGGCGGCGAACCGGGCGGCAACATCCGCACCGTGTTCCTGTTCGACCCGGCCCGCGTGAGCTTTGTCGAGGGTTCGTTGAGCCGACTCACCGACCCCCTGGCCACTCCCAGCAACGACGGCGCCTTTCAGAGCAGCCGCAAGCCTCTGGTCGGCAGCTTTGTGTTCAATGGCGAGACCATCACCCTGGTCGGCAACCACTTCAACTCCAAGGGCGGGGATCAGCCGCTCTTCGGCCCCACGCAGCCACCCGTGCTGGGCAGCGAGACGCAGCGCATGCAGCAGGCTGCGATCGTCAAGGCCTTCGTTGAGGGGCAACTGGCCGGCAACCCGAACGCCAAGGTGCTGGTGCTGGGCGATCTGAACGACTTCCAGTTCTCGAACCCCGTCAATCTGCTGGAGAGCGGGGGGCTCACGGCGCTGATCGACACCCTGCCGCTGGGTGAGCGCTACACCTACAACTACCAGGGCAATGCCCAGGCCATCGACCATGTGCTGGCCAGCCAGAGCCTGACCGGCCTGCTGCGTGGCTACGACGTCGTGCACATGAACTCGGAGTTCGTCGATCAGATCAGCGACCACGACCCGGTGGTGGCGCGCTTCTTCATCGAGCGCGCGGGCCAGACGATTGACGGCACGCGGGGCCGTGACACCCTGGTGGGCACAAATGGTGCCGACCGCATCACCGGCGGCCAGGGCCGCGACACCCTGACCGGTGGCGCCGGCAACGACGCCTTTGTCTACACCAGCCTGCTGGATGCCGGCGACCAGATCACCGACTTCACCCCCGGCCAGGACCGCCTCGATGTCAGCGCCCTGCTGGCGTCGGTGGGTTATGCCGGCAGCAGCCCGTTTGCCGATGGCTACCTGAGCCTGGTGAAGCTGGGCAGCGGCACGGTCGTGTACTTCGACGCCGACGGCGCCGCGGGCGCCGGCCTGGCCCGGCCGCTGGTGGAACTGATGGGCGTGCAGCTCGCCGACCCCGGCCTGCTGCTCGACCCCGGCCTCTGATCGCAACGCCTTTGAAAAGACCCCACCATGAACAAGCAACTGCAACGCGGCCTCGCCGCCCTGGGTTTGAGTCTAGCCAGCTGGGCCAGCCTGGCCGCTCCCGTCACCGTCAACTTCAGCGTCACCATCGACAGCGTCACCAGCCCGCTGGTCGGCCAAAGCTTCACGGGCAGCCTCAGCTTTGACGATGCCCTGGGCAGCGTGATGGGCGACGAGACCCTGTTTGACCTCAGCGCCTTCAGCTTCGACTTCGCCGGCGGCAACTATTCGCTGGGCGATCTGGGCGTCGCCTCGGCTGTCTACAAGAACGGCCAGTTCGTAGGCCTGGACGCCCAGGGCGATGGCTTCAGCTTCATGCCGGCCTGGGGCGGCGCTGAAGCCTATTTCGGCTACGACTTCGGCCCCGACGGCATGGGCAACGGCAGCTTTGCGGCGCAGATCGATCCGGGCAACGGCGTGCCCGAGCCCACCGGCCTGGCACTGGCCGGCCTTGGCCTGTTCGGCCTGGCCGCCGCGCGCCGCCGCGCGCGCTGATCAGTACGTGCCGGGCTCGCGCAGCGCGCCCAGCACGTCACTGTGAAACTCGCGCCGGTACAGCACGAAGAGCACGAAGGCCGTGGCCGCCATGAAGGCGAAGGGTGAAAAGAACCAGGCCACGGCCGCAAAGCTCAGGTAGTAGGCGCGCAGGCCGTCGTTGAAGGTCTCGGCCGCCATGCCCATCAGCCGGCCGGCATGGTCGGCAAAGGCCTGGCGCTGGTCTTCCTCGGCAAACTGCGCGGCTTCGGGGGCCGCACCCACCAGGATGGCGCCGAAGCTGTACTGGCGGATGCTCCAGGTGAAGCGGAAGAAGGCGAACACGAAGATCGCCGTCAGCAGCGCCAGCTTCAGGTCGAACACCAGCAGGCTGGTGCGCGCCGCAAACGGAATCTCCTTGACCAGGCCGCTGACCTTGTCGGTCGAGGCCATGGCGGCCAGCAGGCCGCCGATCACCAGGATGCTGGTGCTGGCGAAGAAGGCCGGGCTGGCCGACAGGTTTTGCACGATGGCGGCGTCGACGATGCGGTTGTCGCGCTGCGTGGCCTGCAGCATCCAGGCACGGCGCCAGCGGTTGGTGATGGCCAGGATGCTGGGCCGGCGCGTGCTGAGCCGGCGCGCCCAGTGTGCATAGGCCACCCAGCCGCCGAAGAACAGCAGCACAGCCAGCAGATCGGGCAGGGGCAGCGGGCCGAGCACAGGATTCATGGTTCAGAAGGCCATG
Source organism: Burkholderiaceae bacterium (assembly GCA_039808065.1). Classification (GTDB taxonomy): domain Bacteria; phylum Pseudomonadota; class Gammaproteobacteria; order Burkholderiales; family Burkholderiaceae_C; genus Inhella. Next base: position 20,545 of record JBDHSJ010000026.1, read on the forward strand.
TAGCGGCCGGGTTTGTGATTGACCGCCAGCGCGAAGTTCATCGCCAGCGCGGCCAGCACCGAAAGCGCCAGGCGCGTGGCATCCAGCCACGGCCAGGCAGCCAGCAGGATCGTGGCGTCGATGCCCATCTGCAGCCAGCCGGCGCGCAGGCCGAATCGTTCCTGGCACCACAGCACCAGCACGTTCAGCCCCCCGAGGCTGGCGCGGTGACGGAACAGGATGATGAAGCCGGCCCCCACCAGCAGGCCGCCGCCCAGGGCGGCGAACAGGGGTTGCACCGATTCGATGCGCAGCCACTGCGGCAGCCAGGCCGTCAGCCCGGTCAGCAGGCTGACGGCCGCCAGGGTCTTGAGCGTGAAGCGCGCGCCCATGCGCTGCCAGGCCAGGGCATAGAAGGGCAGGTTGATGCAGAAAAACAGCGGTCCGAAGGGCAGGCCGCTGGCGTAATGGGCCAGGAAAGCCAGGCCCACCGTGCCGCCAGTCACCAGGCCAGCCCGCTGGAACAGGGCCAGGCCCAGGGCCACGAAGAGGGTGCCGGTCAGCAGGGCCTGCACGTCCTCGTAAGGGCGATGGCGCTGGGCGGGGCTGCTGGTCATGACGAACGGCAGTTTAGGAGCCGGTGTGGCGGTGGAATGCAACAGCGCTGTGCAAGCGCCCCCTGCATCGTTGACACTGGCTGCCTTGCAGCCGCGCGCGCTCACCCAGCGCCTACCTCACGGCCATGTCCGATCGCAATCTTGGCGAAACGTTTGCGCAGTATTTCGAGATCCTGCCGGCGCTGGATGCGGGCACGCGCGCCGACGTGTATCACGTGCGTCATGAGGTTTATTGCCGCGACCTGGGCTGGGAGGCGCTGCGCGAGGACGAGCAGGAGACCGATGCCTACGACGCCCACTCGGTGCACCTGCTGCTGCGTCGCCGGGGCGGCGGTGAGTTGGTGGGCTGCACCCGCGTGATCCTGACCAACCCGCAAGCGCCCGACGAACTGCTGCCGGTGGAGGAAAGCTGCGCCGAGGTGCTGGACCACCGCGTGTTCGACCCTGCCAGCGTGGCGCGCACCCGCTTGGCGGAGGTTTCGCGCCTGGCGGTGATGCGCAGCTTCCGGCAGCGCAAGGGCGAACAGGAAACGGCCGGCTCGATGTCGGGCGACGACTTCGAGTCGCGCGGCCCGCAGATGCGTTTTCCTTTCATTCCGGTCGGCCTGTACCTGGGCGCTGCCGCCGTGGCGCGGCGCTTTGGGCGCGACCATGTGCTGGTGCTGACCGAACCGCGCCTGGCCGTGCACTTCGCGCGCATCGGCTTTGCCATCCACCCGATCGGGGGCGCCATCGAGCACCGCGGCCTGCGCGTGCCCTCACTGCTCTACACCGAGAAGGTCATCACCGGCCTGCGCCCGCTGATCCGGCCGCTGTATGAGCACATCGAAGCCAGTGTCGAGGCGGAGTACGCGCGCCACCCGACTTAGGGCGGCGGGAGGAACTCCTGATGGCGGGCCACCGCCTCGCCCAGGTGCTGGCGCAGCAGGCGCTGCAGGGTGCCGTCCTCGCGCAGGCTGCGCGCGGCCTGGTGCAGGCGTTGGCGCAGCGGCTCGGCCACAGCTTTTGAAACCGCCCAACCGGCCTGGAAGCGGTCCTGCGGGAACCAGTCCTGCAGACTCCAGTCGGCCAGCTCGGGCAGTTCGTTGACGGCCGACGGGAACAGCAGCACCGCCGCCACCCGGCCGGCCTGAAAGGCGCGCAGCAGGGCCAGCATGTCGGCGCCTTCGCTGACGCGGCCCTGCGGGCGCAGTGCATCGACCCAGGCCTGGGCGGCCGCGCCGCGCCGGCCGCCGCGCGTCACGCCCAGCAGCAACTCGGGCTGGGCGTCGAAGGCGGCGCGGTTGGGGGTGGCCTGGGCCTGGGCGCTGCGCAGCAGCACCACCTCGCGGCCCTGCAGCAGCCACAAGAACTCGGCCTCGGCGCGGCGTTCGGGCAGGTAGCTGGCGCCTGCCGTCAGATCGGTGGCGCCGCTGCGCAGATCGGCCCAGAGCCGGCTCGGATTGGTGGGCAGCAGCTCCAGCTCGCAGCCGCTGCGCCGGGCCAGCTCGGCGGCGATGTCCGCATCCAGCCCCGTGCCGGCCCCGCCCGGGCCGGCCGGGCGGTAATAGCCCGGGTAGGGCAGCACGGTGACGCGCAAATGCGCCGTCTCGGCCGCCTGCGCGGGCCCCAGCCAGCCGCCCAGCGCAAGCACCAGGCTGCGGCGGGCGAGGCGGGGGCCGGTCATCGCGGTCAGTACAGGCGCAGGCTCAGCCAGTAGCCGATGGCGGCGACGAAGGCCGAGGCCGGGATGGTCAGAATCCAGGCCCAGACGATGCTGCCCGCCACGCCCCAGCGCACCGCGCTGGCCCGGCGGGTCGAGCCCACGCCGACGATGGCGCCGGTGATGGTGTGCGTGGTCGACACCGGAATGCCCAGCGCCGTGGCGAGGAACAGGGTCAGGGCGCCACCGGTCTCGGCGCAGAAGCCACCCACCGGCTTGAGCTTGGTGATGCGCTGACCCATGGTCTTGACGATGCGCCAGCCGCCGAACATCGTGCCCAGGCCGATGGCGGCGTAGCAGGAAATGATGACCCAGGTCGGGGGCGACTTGTCGGCCGCATCGGCATAGTTGGTGGCCAGCAGCAGCATCCAGATGATGCCGATGGTCTTCTGCGCGTCATTGCCGCCATGGCCCAGGCTGTAGGCGCCGGCGGACACCAGCTGCAGGCGCCGGAACCACTTGTCCACTTTGGTCGGCCGTGTGCTCCGGAAGATCCAGGCCACGATCACCATCATCAGCGAGCCCAGCACGAAGCCCAGCACCGGCGAGACGAAGATGAAGACCACCGTCTTCATGATGCCCGCCGCCAGCAGGGCCGAGGCACCGGCCTTGGCGATGGTGGCGCCGACGATGCCGCCGATCAGCGCGTGCGAGCTGCTCGAAGGAATGCCGTAGTACCAGGTGATGACGTTCCAGGTGATCGCCCCGCACAGCGCACCGAACACCACATGGGTGTCCACCACGCCGGGCTGCACGATGTTCTTGCCCACCGTGGCCGCCACGCTGAGGTGGAAGATGAAGATGGCGATGAAATTGAAGAAGGCGGCGAACACCACGGCCTGGCCGGGGCGCAGCACGCCGGTGGACACGACGGTGGCGATGGAGTTCGCCGCGTCGTGGAAGCCGTTCATGAAGTCGAACAGCAGGGCCAGGGTGACCAGCACCATGACCACGTAAAGCGCGGTTTGGGTCGTTTCCATGACTGGTGACGGGCCCGCGGTTTACGAGTTTTCGAGAATGATGCCTTCGATGACGTTGGCAACGTCCTCGCAGCGGTCGGTGATGGTCTCCAGCAGCTCGTAGATGGCCTTGAGCTTGATCAGCTCGCGCACATCGGTGCAGTCGCGGAACAGCTTGCTCATGGCCATGCGCATCACGCGGTCGGCGTCGCCTTCGAGCTGGTCGATCTCCTCGCAGGTCTTCAGCGCGGCTTCCATCGTGGCCGGCTCGGCAATGCGCGGCAGCAGGCTCACGGCATGGCGCAGGCGCTCGCAGCACTTCAGGCTCAGATCGGTCAGGCGGGTGATTTCCTCGGTCATCACCTGCACGTCATAGAGCGCCATGGTCTCGGCCGAGTCCTGGATCAGGTCGGCGACGTCGTCCATGGTGTTGATGAGCGCGTGGATCTGGTCGCGGTCGATCGGCGTGATGAAGGTGACGTGGATGGCGCGGTTGACCTCCTGGGTCACGCGGTCGGCATCGTGCTCGGCGCGGTCCACCAGCTCGTTGTACTTGGCGCGCAGCTCCAGATTGCCGTAATTGGCCACCAGCAGCGAAAAGGCCTTGGCCGCTTCGACGATCTGATCGGCATGCTGGTTGAAGAGTTCGAAGAAATTGCCGTCGCGCGGCAGCAGCTTTCCAAACAGCATGGGTCAGGTCTCCAGGGGTGGTGCAGAGGGGCAAACGAACGCGCGCCCGGTGGTTGCCGGGCGCGTCGCGGAGTAGGGGGTGAACAGCCGCTATTGTCACCGGTTCGTCACAGATGCCCGATTCATGGCGCTCAGTTGTGGATGTAGCGCTCGAAAACGGGCGCGAAGTCGCGGCGGTGGAAGCGTTCCAGCACCGTGCTGTTGACGTTGTTGAGCAAGGCGTTGTAGTGCGCCGTCACGACCTCCTCGCTGGCGGTGCCGAGCTTGAACATCTGCCCCACCACACCCAGGCAGTGCATGGCGTTGTCGCGCGCTCGCTCGTCACGCTCTTGCAGGCGGCCGATCATGATCAGCGCCTTGTAGATGTCCTTGACCTGCTCGATGAAGCTCTTGCGCACATCGATGCTGAAGGGCTGCGCGTCGCCGATGGTGAACTTCAGCTCGACATCCATGTCGATGGTGCCGGCCGTCTCGATCGTGACGCGACCGATGCGATGGCTGCCGTACTCGTAGCGCTTGATGGTGCGCTTGCTCGACACCGCCGAGTCCCCGTCCACATGCACCAGGGCCAGGTTGGTGAAGCAGTACTCGTCCTTCTTGGATTTGATGAGAAAGAAGATCTTCTCGCCGTCCTCGCTGAAGAGGTAGTCGTCGGCATCGACCTTGTTGTAGTCGCTCGGCGGCACGATGACGCCGATGTCGCTGAGGCCCAGGGCCTCGGAAGCCAGCTTCTTGAACATGTGGGGGGCTCCTTCCTGAAAGGGAGCCGGCACGATAGTCCGGCGGCGCGCATTTGGCGAGCTGAGAAACTGCTGGCCATGACGGTCCTGCACACCCCCCGCCTGCGCCTGGAACCCATCACCGACGCCCACTTCGAGGGCCTGCAGGCCATGAACCGCCTGCCCGAGGTGATGCGCTACATCAGCGGCGCGCCCGAGACTCCCGAGCAGACGCGCGAGATGATCGAGCGCGTCAAAGCGCGCTGGGCCGAATGGGGCTTCTCCTGGTGGGCCTTCATTCACCACGAATCGGGGCGCGTGGCCGGCGCGGGCTGCATCCAGTACCTGGATCGCCTGCCCACCAACCCGCACGAGATCGGCTGGCGCCTGCATCCGGATTACTGGCGCCAGGGCCTGGCCAGTGAGGCCGCCGAGGCCATGGCCGGCTTCGCTTTCGACACCCTGCAGGCGCCCGAGCTGGTGGCCGTGCGCCACCCGGACAACCGCGATTCCGCCCGGGTGATGGAGCGCCTTGGGATGCTGGAGCGAGGCCTCGGCACCTGGTACGGCGCCGAGCTGCTGCTGCATGGCATCAGCGCGGCGCAGTGGCGGGCGCGTCGGCCGTTTCGCTGAGCTTGGGGATCCACTGCCGGCGCAAGCGTGCCAGCGTGCCGTCGGCCTTCATCGCCGCCAGCGCGTGGCGCAGGCGCTGCAGCAGCTCCGGGTCGCTGCCCTTGGCCAGGGTGAAGTAGTAGCCACCCTCGGTGGTGAGCTGCAACACCGGCTCCAGAGTCTCCTCGGGCTGGTCGCCCTCGGCGCTGAGCTTGCCGTCGCTCCAGATCACCATCGGAATGAGGTCGAAGCGGCCCTGGCGCAGCATGCGCCCGAGCGCGCGTCGGTCATGCACCACCTCCAGGTTCTGGCGCGGCGCAAAACCCAGTTGCTCCAGCTTCGGGATGATGGCGTCGGCATAGGCCACGCCCACGCGGTACTGGCGTGCATCCGCCAGCTTGTGGATCTGGATATCGGTGCGGCGCTTCATCTTCCAGAGCCAGACATCGCGCGGCGCAATCGGCCCCAGCCATTCGAACAGGGCCTCGCGCGGCGGCGTGCGGGCCAGCGTCAGCAGCAGCACATCGGGCTGGCGCAGGCCGCGCTCGTAGGCCAGGCGAAAGGGCAGGGCCTCCAGCGCCAGCTGCAGGCCGGCGCGGCGCGCCATTTCCTCGGCCAGGTCCACGCCCAAGCCCTGCAGCCGGCCGTCCACGCGGTAGTTGAACGGCACGGTGCCGTCGCCGGCCACGGCCTTCAGCGTGGGCGGTGGTGCTGCATGAGCCGGCCAGGGCAGCAGCAGGGCGCCTTGCAGCAGGGGGCGGCGCCGTGTCATGCGTCTTCGGTGTCGAAGTGCTGCAGCAGGGCCTCGCCCCAGGCCAGGGGGCCGACCAAGGTCAGGGTCAGGGTCGTCCATTCGCCACCCTCCTGCTGCTCATGCAGGTGCGCGTCCCAGACGCCATGTTCGTCCAGCGCGCCGCGCGGGCCCGGGGCGTGGGCCTCGGCCCAGGCCAACAACTGGTGGAGTTCGGCCCGCGCCGCGGCGGCATCGGGCTGGCGCACGCTGGCCATGGCCTCCCAACTGCCTTGGCCCTCGTCGTCCTCGCAGCTGGAAAGGCTCAGGTACTGCAGGCGCATGGCGGCAATTCTGGCCCCGACGGTGCTCAGTCGAACTTCCACACCCACAGCCCGTCCACCCCGCTGTCTTCGCCGCTGCGCGCGCGCAGTGTGAAGCGTTGGCCCAGGCGGTAGGCCAGCTGCCAGCTGCCTGCAGCCTGGCCAAGGCTGCGCTCGTAGGCCAGGCTCCAGCGCCGGCCCAGCTGGGCGCCGACGCGTAGCACGCGTTCGCCTTCATCGGTGGGGGAGAGGCTGACCTCGGTCAGGCCCAGCTTGCCCATCAGCTCGGAGGCCGGGTTCTCACCCTCGCCGGCCAGCAGGGCCAGGGCGGCGCGCTGCAGCAGGGCGGCGTCGCTGCTACCCAGCTCGTCGGGCGCGCGGCCCAGCAGCAGCCAGGAGAGCACTTCGGTGTCGGACAGCACGGGCTCGCTGTACAGGCGCACGCGTGGGTTCTGCGCGCGGCCGTCCACGCGCACGCCGACGCGCTGCTCCAAGTCCGGTCGCACGGCCAGCAGGTCCAGGCGCGGGTTGTCCAGGCCGGCCTTGTCGAAAGTCAGCACGCCGGTTTCGATCTCCAGGTCTTGGCCGTAGGCGCGGTAGCGGCCGCCGTTGGATTCGATCTGGCCGCTCCAGCGTGCCGGCTTGCCCGGCTCCTGCTGCACGCGCAGCGCGCCGGTGGCGCGGGTCTGCAGGCCGCGGCCGCGCACGGTCAGGCGCTGGCCCAGGTCCAGGCGCAGGTCCACCTGCGGTTGCCAGGCGCTGGCGGGCTGGCCAGTGCGCACCGGCACCGTGCCGGCGCGCAGCACGCGCACGTCTTCACCCAGCACCGGGGCGTCGGCGCGGCCGAGGTCGAAGCGGCCCTGGTCCACCGTGAACCCGCCCTGCAGGCCGAACTGGCCGGGGCGCAGGCGCAGCTGGGCGTCGCCGCTGAGCACGAGCTGGCGGTCGTATCGCTGCAGCACCCGCCAGGCCCTGGCCTGCAGCTGCAGATCGGCCTGCGGTTCGGTCTGCCAATTCAGGCTGCCGCTGGCCAGCAACTGGCCGCCGCGCTCGGCCGGTGTGCCGCCGGGCTGGCCGCCCAGCTGCGCGTCCAGCAGGCGGGCCTGGGCACCCTCGAAGCGCAGCTCCAGCTGGCCATCCTGGGTGGCGAAGCCGCTGGCGGGATGCTGCAAGGCCAGCGCCTGGAGCTTCAGCGGGCCGTGGATCAGGGGCAGGGTGCGGCTGCCGCTGATGCGCAGATCGGCTGCGGCCTGGCCGCGCAGGCGCAGGCCACTCAAGCTGCCCTGCAGCCAGGGCTCCAAGGCCTGCAGTTCGGGCAGCTGAGCCTGCAGTCGGCCGCTGAGCTGTTCGGCGGCGTCAAAGCCCAGCTGCAGTTGCAGCTCGCCATGGGCCTGGCTGGCCAGTTGCAGGTTCAGGCTGGCCACCTCGCCCAGGCGCTGGGCCTGCAGCTCGAGCGTGCGCAGCGCCAGTGCATGGGGCTGGCCGGTGTCGTCGGGCAGGCGGAGGTCGCCCTCGATGCGGCTGAGCCGCGCGCTGCCGCTGAGCTGGCTGCCCTGGCCCTGCAGATCGGCTTCCAGCCGGGTGCGCAGATCGCCCTGCCAGTCGAAGCCGGTGGCGGCGCGCAGCCAGGGCGCCAGCCGGGGCTGGCCCTGCAGGCGCAGCTGCCCGGCGTCGGCCGCGTCGCGCGCCTGCTGCAGCTGCAGGGGCTCGCCCAGCAGCTGCAGCGTGGCCGGGCCCAGGGTCCAGTGGCCGGCGGCGGG
>JBDHSJ010000027.1:0-28569 GCA_039808065.1 Burkholderiaceae bacterium
GCACCGGCGGCCCCTGCCGCGCCGGCCGCGCAGGCGGGGCCAGCGGCAGAGCAGGCCGCAGAACGTGTGGCAATGGCCGAACCGATGGCCAAGAAGGCCGAGGCGCAGGCCCGCAGCGTCGAAGCCAGGGACCGCCAGGCGCCGCCCCTGGTCAGCACAATGCCGGCCCCGCAGGCCGCACGTGGCGACCTGGGCCTGACCGCCGGCCTGGCAAGCCAGCCCCTGGATCAGCCCGACGCCCAGGGCCGCACGGCCCTGATGCGGGCCGCGCTGCTCGGGCAGGTCGATGCGGTGGAGGCGCTGCTGCGCCAGGGCGCGAACCCCAGGCTGCGCGACCGCGAAGGCTTGGACGCCGCCGCGCTGGCGGAGCGCGCCGGCCACAAGGCCCTGGCCGCCCAACTGCGTGCCGCCGCAGCGGCGGCTTCCGCGCCTCAGCCCTGATTGGAAATGCCAGCAGCCACATGGCCGCTGGGCACATGCTGGCTGGCGTGGGCGCAGTGGCCGAGTTGGTCGTCGAAGAAAAAGTCGGGCTCGAACTCGCGCAGGAACTCGCCCTTGGGCAGGCCGCCGAGGAACATCGCTTCGTCGATTTCGATCTTCCAGCTCATCAAGGTGCGGATGGCGCGCTCGTGGGCCGGGGCGCTGCGCGCGGTGACCAGCGCGGTGCGCACGCGCACGGCCTGGTTGCGCTGCTGCTGCAGCCCATGCAGGGCCAGCAGCAGGGGTTTGAAGGGCCCGGGCGGGAGCGGCTCCAGCGCGTGGTGGGTTTCGTGGCGCTGGAAGGCGTCCAGGCCTTCGGACTGGAATACGCGCTCGGCCTCATCGCTGAACAGCACGGCGTCGCCGTCGAAGGCGATGCGCAGCTCATCCGGGTGGGCGTCGCTGGCCCGTGCGCTGGTGGGGTAGACGCGCGCCGCTGGCACGCCGGCGTCGAGCGCTGCGCGCACGTCGGCCTCGTTGGCGCTCAGGAACAGCTGGGCGTGCAGGGGCTTGAGGAAGCGCCAGGGCTCGCGCCCGCGCGTGAACACGCCGCGCTGGATGGGCAGGCCATAGGCCTGGGCCGAGCGGTAGACGCGCAGGCCCGAGACCGGGTCGTTGCGGCTCAGCACCACCACCTCGACGCGCGGTGCCTCGCCGGCCTGGTTGAAGCCGAGCAGCTTCTTCACCAGCGAAAAAGCCACGCCCGGCTTGGCGGGGACGTCCAGGCGCTGCTGCTGCAGGGCCATGTAGGCGTGGTCGTCGCTGGCTTCGAAGAGCTGGTTCTCTTCCTCGAAATCGAACAGCGCGCGCGAGGAGATCGCGACGACCAGGCAACCGTCCAGGGAGGCGGGCATGTCAGGGCTTCAGTCCGAGCTTCTTCCAGCCTTCAAGGCCGAGCTTTTCGAGCGTCTCCATGTTCGCCTCGAAGATGGACTCGGCCTCGGGGAAAGCGGCGACGGCGCGGTCGATCGAGTCCTCGCGCAGCAGGTGCAGCGTGGGGTAGGGCGAGCGGTTGCTGTAGTTGGTGATGTCGTCGGGCGCGGTGCCTTCGAACTGGTAAGCGGGGTGGAAGCTCGCGACCTGCAGCACGCCTTCGAGGCCGATGTCCGCCACCAGGGCGTCGGCGGCTTCGAGGAAGTCGTTGTAGTCCAGGAAGTCGGTCAGCACTTGGGGGTGGATCAGCAGGGTGGTGTCGGTCTCGTCGGGCGGCGTGTCCACCAGCCGGTTCAGCTCATTGGCCAGCTCGTACAGCAGATCCTCGACCTTCGTGGCCTGGCTGACGACGTAGCGCACCTGGCCCTTGACCTGCACCTGCTTGGCAAAGGGGCAGAGGTTCAGGCCGATGACGGCCTTGTCGACCCAGGCACGGGTGTCAGCAATGATTTGGTCCTCGTTCATGCCTGCTGCTCCTTGAACCAGGCCTCAACCAGATTCACCCACATCGAGCCCCCGACCGGGATCAGCTGGTCGTTGAAGTCGTAGCTGGGGTTGTGCAGGGTGCAGGGGCCCAGGCCGTGGCCGCCCTCGCGGTGCTGGCCCTCGCCGTTGCCGATCAGGAAGTAGCAGCCGGGCTTGTCCAGCAGGTAGTAGCTGAAGTCCTCGGCGCCCATGGTGGGCTCGAAGTGCTCGACCTTCGCGCCCATGGCCGTGAGGGTGAGGCGCACGAACTCGGTCTCCTTGGCGTGGTTCACCGTGGGCGGGTAGTTGCGGCGGAACTCGAACTGGCACTGCAGTTCGAAGCCGGCGGCCAGGTTCTCGCTCAGGTCCTTCATGCGCCGCTCGATCAGGTCCAGCACCTCCACCGTGAAGGTGCGCACCGTGCCTTCCAGCGTCACCGCCTCGGGGATCACATTGGTGGCCTCGCCGGCGTGGATCATGGTGACCGAGATGACGCCGGTGTCGATCGGCCGCTTGTTGCGGTTGATGATGGTCTGGAAGGCCTGCACCAGCTGGCAGGCGGCGGGCACCGGGTCCAGGCCCAGGTGGGGCATGGCGCCGTGCGCGCCCTTGCCCTTGAGCACGATCTTGAACTCGTTGCTGCTGGCGAACACCGGGCCGGAAGCCAGCGAGAAGGTGCCGGCCGGCATGCCTGGCCAGTTGTGGATGCCGAACACGGCGTCCATCGGGCACTTCCGCCACAGCCCGTCTTTGATCATTTCGCGCGCACCGCCGCCGCCTTCTTCAGCGGGCTGGAAGATCAGGTAGACCGTGCCGTCGAAGTTGCGGTGTTCGGCCAGATGCTTGGCCGCGGCCAGCAGCATGGCGGTGTGGCCGTCGTGGCCGCAGGCGTGCATCTTGCCGGCATGCACGCTGGCGTGCGGGAAGTGGTTGTGCTCGGTCATCGGCAGGGCGTCGATGTCGGCGCGCAAGCCGACCGCGCGCGGGCTGTCACCGCCCTTGACGACGCCGACCACGCCGGTCGTGCCGAGGCCGCGGATGACTGGGATGCCCCAGGCCTCCAGCTGCTTGGCAATCAGATCCGAGGTGCGCTGTTCCTGGAAGCACAGCTCGGGGTGCTGGTGGATGTCGCGGCGGATGCGGGTCAGGTCCTCGCCCGCGGCGAGCAGGGTGTCAAGCAGCTTCATCGTCGTCCATCGTCCAGTTCAGTCCTGCGTCGTGCAGCAGGGGCAGGGCCTCGGGCCCGAAAGCGGCGCCGGGGCCAAGCACGCCGGCGCGGCCGCGGCCCAGGCGGCCCTCGGCCAGGGCCAGGCCCACGGCCGCCATCATCTCAGGGGTGGAGCGGTAGCCGGGGTGGCCTTGGGCCGTGAGCTTGCCGCTCAGGGCCGTGCCGGCCTCGCCCTGCGCCTGCCAGTGCAACTCGTAGCCCATGGCATCCAGTGCTGCGTCCGAGGGGCCTTCGCCCGGCTTGGGACCGAAGCGCTCCAGCAAGGTCTGCAGGGCCTGGCGTGCGGCATCGGACTGGGTGGCCGAGGCAAAGGCCGCCAGCGGCGCGGCGATGGCTGCAGCGGCCGACCACTGCGCCGCCAGGCTGGCGCCGCCCAGGCCGGCCAGGGTCCAGCGTGCCAGCAGGTTGTCGCTGCCGGGGGCGTGGCGGCTGAAGGGCGCGAGCAGGCGCTCGGCCAGGTCGCGCATCGCCAGGCCTTCGCGGTAGCGGAAGTTGGGTGCAAAGCGCTCTGGCGCCAGCGCGGCCGAGCGCAGCAGCAGCGGCGGGTTGACGAAGGGGGCTGGCAGCGCCGGCGCCATCACGGAGGCGGCAGGTTCGTCCCACCAGGGCGAGAGCGGTGCCGCATTGGCCAGCGCCACGGCATTGGCGTTCCAGCCCAGCGGCAGGTCCTCGGGCAGCAGGCAGTCCATGCGCTGCAGGCTGTTGCTGTGGTCGTGCGCCAGCACCATGCGCATGGAGGCCAGCGTGCCGCCGCTGAGGGCGTCGCCCAGCCGCGCCAGCGGTGGGCCGGTGAAGTGCACGGCGATGTTCAGACCCGCCAAGCGCTCGCCGTGCCGAGCCTGCAGGGCCTGGGCGGCACCCTGGGCGCAGAGCTCGAAGGGCAGGGTCTCGTAGCCACAGGCGTGCACGGCCAAGGTCTTGCGGCGCAGGGCCAGCGCGTGGTGGCGCTGCACCATGCGGCGCATCCAGAAGGTTTCGCCGCTCAGATCCAAGTGGTGGCAGTTGGCCTGCAGGCAGGCCAGCAGCATGGCCTCGCCGCGTTCGGCGTAGGGGCCGGCCAGGTTCAGCAGCACGCGGCCGCTGCGGGCCAGAGTTTCAAGGGATTCGGGCTGGTCCAGATCGGCGGCCAGGGTGGCGAAGTCGCTGCCGGCCAGTTCGGCCAGGGCCTCGGGCCGCCGCCCGGCCAGCGCGAGCTTCAGGCCGCGCCCGGCGGCCTGCCGGCGCAGGGCGCGCACCAGTTGGCGGCCGGTAAAGCCGGTGGCGCCGAGAACAATCAGATCAAAACGTGACTTGGGCATGGGATGTGACCTTGTCCGTCCATGGGCGGGGTCGGCATGGCGGACGATTCGGGCGCAGGGCGGCGTTGCAAATCCTCGCAATGCCCCCCGGCATTGCTGCGGTGTTGCGCCTTGCCCCGCATCCCGAATCATCTCGCCAGCCTCCGCCCACCCATGGACGGACAAGGTCTAAACCTTCTCTGCCATCATGCCCGCATGAATGCGAGTTCCGATGTGCGCGTGGTCAATGGCGCCTGCCCCCACGATTGTCCCGACACCTGCGCGCTGCAGGTGCATGTGCAGGCCGGCAAGGTCATCAAGGTGCAGGGCCGGGCGGATCACCCCAGCACCCACGGGGCGCTGTGTACCAAGGTCAGCCGCTACCCCGAGCGCACCCACCACCCGGACCGGGTGCTGACGCCGCTCAAGCGCGTTAGCGCCAAGACCGAACCGCCGCGCTTCGAGCCGGTGAGCTGGGAGGCCGCGCTGGCCGACATTGCCGCGCGCCTGGGTGCCATCGCCGCGCGCGACCCGCAGCGCATCCAGCCGTACTCCTACGCCGGCACCATGGGTCTGCTGCAGGGCGGCTCGATGGCCGACCGGCTCTGGAACCGCCTGGGCGCGGCGCGGCTGGACCGCACCATTTGCGCCAGCGCCGGCGCTACCGCGCTGAACCTGACCTACGGCTCGCGCGTGGGCATGCACCTGCGCTTCTTCGCCGAAAGCCAGCTGATCCTGATCTGGGGCAGCAACAGCATCGCCAGCAATCTGCACTTCTGGACCTACGCCAACCAGGCCAAGCGCAACGGCGCCAAACTGATCTGCATCGATCCGCGCCGCACCGAAACCGCCGACAAATGCCACGAGCACCTGGCCCTGCGCCCGGGCAGCGATGGCGCACTGGCGCTGGCGCTGATGCACGAGCTGATCCGCAACGACTGGCTGGACCACGACTACCTGGAGCGTTTCGTGGACGGCTGGCCGCAGCTGCGCGAGCGCGCGCTGCAGTGGGCGCCCGAGCGGGCCGCGCCCCTCACCGGCCTGACGGTCGAGCAGATCCAGAACCTGGCGCGCGATTACGGCAGCACCGCGCCCGCGGCCATCCGCCTGAACTACGGCATGCAGCGCGTCCGCGGCGGCGGCAATGCGGTGCGCCTGATCGCCCTGCTGCCCTGCCTGATCGGCGCCTGGAAGCACCGGGCCGGCGGCCTGCTGCTCTCCACCTCGGGCTACGCCGCGCCCTACAAGGACAACGACGCGCTGGAGCGCCCGGACTTGCTGGGTGACCGCACGCCGCGCATGGTGAACATGAGCGCCATTGGCGACGCCCTCCTGCGCGCCGAGCCGCCCATCGAGGCCCTGGTGGTCTACAACAGCAACCCGGCGGCCGTGGCGCCAGAGAACGGCCAGGTGGTGCGCGGCCTGCAGCGGCCGGATCTGTTTACCGTGGTGATCGAGCAGTTCATGACCGACACCGCCGACCTGGCCGACTATGTGCTGCCGGCCACCACGCAGATGGAGCACCTGGACGTGCACACCAGCTACGGCCACACCGATGTGCTCATCAACGAGCCAGCCATCGCCCCGCTGGGCCAGGCCAAGCCGAACACGCAGATCTTTCGCGAGCTCGCCGCGGCCATGGGCTTTGGCCATGAAGCCTGGGCGCGCGAAGACGACGAGGCCCTGGCCAGGCAAGCACTCAAGGGCATCGATTTCGAGCAATTGCGCGCCCAAGGCTTCGTGCCCCTGCCGCTGCCGGAAGCGCCCTTCGCCGAAGGTGCCTGGCCGACACCGCATGGCAAGGTCTGGGCCGATCACCCCGAGATCGGCCTGCCCGACTTCGTGCCCAATCTGGAAAGCACGGAGTCCGCGCCGGCCCTGGCCACGCGCTATCCGCTGGCGATGATTTCGCCGCCGGCGCGCAATTTCCTCAACAGCAGCTTCGTCAACGTGCAGAGCTTGCGCGACATCGAGCGCGAGCCGGTGCTGGAGATGCATGCCGATGACGCCGCCGCGCGCGGCCTGAGCGATGGCGCCTGGGCCCGCGTGTTCAACGCCCGCGGCGAGCAGCGCCTGCGCGTGGCCTTGAACGGCCGCGCCCGCCCTGGCGTGGTGAACGGCCTGGGCGTGTGGTGGCGCAAGTTCGGCGTGGACGGCAAGAACGTCAACGAGCTGACCCACCAGGGCCTGACCGACCTGGGCGGTGGGGCGAGCTTCTACGACTGCCTGGTCGAGGTCGAAGCGGCTTGAGGCGACGCGCGCTGCTGGCCGTGCCCCTGCTGGCGGGCTGCGCCGAATGGCGCTACCGCGCCAACGCGCTGGGCAGCCACCTGGAGCTGCTCAAGCAGGCCCGGCCGATCGACGACTGGCTGAACGACGCCGAAGCGCCCGAAGCCCTGAAAGCCCGGCTGCGCCAGGCCCAGCGCCTGCGCGCCTTTGCCAGCCAGGCCCTGGCCCTGCCCGACAACGCCAGCTACCGCCGCTATGTGGAGCTGCCCCAGCCCGCCGTGGTGTGGAACGTCGTGGCCGCGCCGGTGTTCGCCATCGAGCTCAAGCGCTGGTGCTTCCCGGTGATGGGCTGCGTGGGCTACCGCGGCTACCCGAGCAAGGCCGAGGCCGAGGCCCTGGCCGCGCAGCTGAAGGCTGAGGGCTGGGATGTCTACAGCTACGGCGTACCAGCCTATTCCACCCTGGGCTACAGCAACTGGCTGGGCGGCGACCCGCTGCTTTCCACGTTCCTGCTCGGCGGCCTGGCCGAGACGGCGCGCCTGATCTTTCACGAGCTGGCGCACCAGGCCGCCTACGCGGCCGACGACAGCGGCTTCAACGAGGCCTACGCCACGGCGGTGGAGCGCCTGGGCCTGCAGGCCTGGTGGGCCAGCCACTCCGACCCGACGCTGCAGGCGCAGGACGAGGCGCGCGAGCAGCGCCGCGCCCGCTGGCAGGCCCTGGCCGTGCAAGCGCGCGACGAGCTGCGTGCGATCTATGCCGACGACAGCCGCGACCGTGGCCAAGCCAAGGCCGCCCGCTTCGCCCAGCTGCGCGAGCAGATCGAGGCCCTGGCCGCGCAGGATGCGGGTTACTCGGGTTACCGCGCCTGGGCGCAGGCTGCCAACAATGCGCATCTGGCCCTGCTGGCCACCTACCACCAGCGCGTGCCGGCCTTCGAAGCCCTGTTTGAACGCCAGGGGCGGCGCTGGCCGGACTTCCACGCCGAAGTGGCCCGGTTGGCCCGCCTTCCCCGCGCCGAGCGCGATGCCTTGCTAACCTGAAGCCCATGTCCACCATCCACATCCACCGCGATCACCACCTCGGCATGGCGCGCGCCCGCGAGGTGGCCTGGCAATGGGCCGAAGACGCCGAAGCCCGCCTGGGCATGGAGTGCACGGTCTACGAAGGCGACGACAGCGACACCATCGAGTTCACGCGCAGCGGCGTCAAGGGCGAGTTGGTGGTCACGGCCGACACCTTCGAGCTCAAGGCCAAGCTCGGCCTGCTGCTGGGCGCGCTGCGCGGCACGATCGAGAGCGAGATCGAGAAGGAACTCGACAGGTTGCTGGCGGCCAAGGCCAAGGCGCCGAAGAAAAAGAAGTAGGGGCGGCTTTGCCCGGCTTCGCCTGCCCTGCAGTGACCGAGCGAAGCGAGGCCGCAGGGTGGGCAGCTCCGTTCATGTCCGCCGCCCTGCGGGCTCCCCCTTGACTTCACTGCGCTGCCCACCCTGCGGCCTCGCTTTGCACGACCGAGCATGTCGGCGAAAGGTCTCGATCGTTGCGGGCTCGCCAATGAAAACGGCCCCGAGGGGCCGTTGTCCTTTAGGTGAGACGGATCACTTCAAGGATTCGATCAGGTCAATGTACTCCTGCATCGCATCCTCGGGGCTCTTGCCCTTCAGCTCGTCCCAGGCGCCCCACTTGGCGCGGCCCACCATGTCCATCATGCCGGGCTTCTTCGTTTCGTTGTCGCCCTCGGTGGCCTGCTTGTAGAGCGCGTAGATCTGCAGCAGGGTGGCGTTGTCCGGGCGCTCCGAGAGCTTCTTGGAATCGGCCACGGCTTTCTCGAATTTCGCTTTCAGGCTCATCGTGTCTCCTTGGGTCAACAGCCCGGCTAAAGAGGAAAGGGTGCGGGCCATGTTAGCGACAGAATCCCGACGAATCCCCCCTTAGAGCCCGCATTCCATGAGCCTCAGCACCGAGCGCATGAGCCGTGTCGACACCGCCTGGCTGCGGATGGACACGCCCGAGAACCTGATGATGATCGTCGGGGTCTGGTTCCTGAAGCCCAGCATCTCGCTGGAGGCGCTGCGCCAGCGCTGCATCGAGCGCCTGCTGCCCTACCGGCGCTTTCGCCAGTTCGTGCGCGAGGACGTGCTGGGCGCCGAGTGGGTGGAAGACCCGGATTTCGACATCAGCCGCCATGTGCAGCGCGCCGTGCTGCAGCGCGAACCGGGGCAGACGGCCACGCAGGCCCTGCAGGCCCATGTGGGCGCGCTGGCCTCGGAGCCGTTGGACCCCAAGCACCCGTTGTGGAAGTTCGAGCTGATCGAGGACGTGGAGGGCCAGTCGGCGCTGGTGGCGCGCATCCACCACTGCATTGGCGACGGCATCGCGCTGATCGCCGTGATGCTTTCGATCACCGATGGGGGCAGCCCGCCGCCGCGGCGCCGGCGCGAGCCAGAGCCTGAGAGCGAGGCGGATTGGATCGTCGACACCCTGCTGCGCCCGATCACCGACATGACGGTCAATGCCGTGCACCTGGCGGGCAAGGGTGCGGCCAAGGGCATGGACCTGCTGATTGCGCCGGACACGCCGGTGGACGCCACGCTGCACATGGCCAAGCTGGGCTACCAGGCGGTCAGCGACGTGACGGCCTTTGCGCTGATGCCGGACGACTCGCACACCCGCCTGAAGGGCAAGCCCGGCCCAAGCAAGACGGTGGCCTGGGCCGACGGCCTGGAGCTGGACAAGGTCAAGGCGGTGGGCAAAGCGCTGGGCGCTTCCGTCAATGATGTGCTGCTGAGCTGTGTGGCCGGCGCCATCGGTGCCTACTTGCGGGCCAAGGGCGACGACCCCGAGGGCCAGGAAATACGCGCCATGGTGCCGGTGAACCTGCGGCCCCTGGAAAAGGCCTACCAGCTCGGCAACCGCTTCGGCTTGGTGCCCCTGGTGCTGCCCATCGGCATTGCCAACCCCATCGATCGCCTGTACGCAGTGCGTGCCCGCATGCAGGAGTTGAAGGGCAGCTTCCAGCCCATCATGGCCTTCGGCCTGCTGGCGGTGGCGGGCCTGCTGATCAAGCCGGTGCAGCACGCCATGCTGAACGTCTTCGCCAAGAAGGCCACGGCGGTGATGACCAATGTGCCGGGCCCGCAGAAGGCGTTGACCTTCTGCGGCAGCACGGTGGAAAAGGTGATGTTCTGGGTGCCGCAGAGCGGCGACATCGGCATGGGCGTCAGCATCCTGACCTACGCGGGCAAGGTGCAGTTCGGCCTGATCACCGACGCCGGCCTGTGCCCCGACCCCGAGGCCATCATCGCCCAGTTCGAGCCCGAGTTCGAGAAGCTGACCCTGCTGACGCTGATGCTGCCCTGGGGCGACGAAGCCGATTGATCAGGCCTGCAACCCGAACGGGTCATCCACCGCGTGCGCGGGCGGCGTGAACCAGCGCGGCCCCTGTTCGGTCATGTAGAAGTGGTCTTCCAGCCGGATGCCGTAGCGGCCCGGCACCACGATCATGGGCTCGTTGCTGAAGCATTGCCCGGGGGCCAGTGGCGTGCGTTCGCCGCGCACCAGGTAGGGGCGCTCGTGGATGTCCAGGCCAATGCCGTGGCCGGTGCGGTGCGGCAGGCCGGGCAGGGCGTAGTCGGGGCCCAGGCCGCCGGCTTCCAGCACCTGGCGCGCAGCGGCGTCGGCCACCTCGCAGGGCTGGCCCAGCCGGGCGGCGGCAAAGGCCGCGGCCTGGGCGGCTTTCTCCAGGTTCCACAGGCGCGTCGCCTCGGCGTCGGGCGTGCCGAACACATAGCTGCGGGTGATGTCCGAGCTGTAGCCGTGCACATAGCAGCCCGTGTCGATCAGCACCATGTCGCCGTCCTTCAACACCTGGGGCTCCTTGACGCCATGCGGGAAGGAGCTGGCCACGCCGAACAGCACGATGACGAAGCTGTTGCCGGCCGCGCCCACGCGCCGGTGCGCCTGGTCGATGAAGGCCTCGACCGCGTCGCTGCGGATGCCGGCGTGCAGCATCGAGGCCGTGGCGCGGTGCACGGCCAGGGTCATGTCAAAGGCGCGCTGCATCAGCGCCAGCTCGGCGGGCGATTTGTGCATGCGGCACTCGGCCGTCAGGTCGTGGGCATTGCGCAGCACCAGGCCGGCATGCTGCAGACCGTCGACGACG
Source organism: Burkholderiaceae bacterium (assembly GCA_039808065.1). GTDB lineage: Bacteria > Pseudomonadota > Gammaproteobacteria > Burkholderiales > Burkholderiaceae_C > Inhella. The sequence continues at coordinate 10,774 of JBDHSJ010000027.1, forward strand.
AAAAAGGGCGTCGCCTCGTCCAGCGCCAGCGTCACCGGGCCGGGCACCAGGCGGCGGATCAGCGCGTAGGGGCTTTCGTGCTCTTCCCAGGTGTGCAGGGTGCCGGGCAGCAGCAGCAGCTCTTCCACCGTGCCGCGCTCGAAGGCCGGGGCGATGTACTGCAGCGGCCCTTCGGCCGGCAGCAGGGCGCCCACGAAGCGCTCGCTGGCGCGCCAGCGCAGGCCGGTGAAATAGCGCAGATTGGTGCCCGCGTACAGCAGCAGGCCGGCCAGGCCCTGCTCGCGCAGCAGGCCCTGCACCTTGGCGATGCGCGCCTGGTACTCGGCCGGTTCAATGTCCCGTACACCGGCCATCATGGGCTGCAGGCTCTGCAGCGCGGCTTCGGGGCTCAGGCCCCCCACTCCAATCGTCATCTCAGCATCTCCGGATAATTGGATCCATTATGCAATTGAGGCCTCTATGTGCACCGTGATCTTTGTCGGCCCTGGCGCCAGCGCCGATGGCAGCACCCTGCTCAGCCACTCGGACACCGGCCAGGACTCGCGCGTGCGCCGCGTGCCGGCGGCCACGCATGAGCCCGGCAGCCTGGCCAGCTTGTACGCCGGCATCCAGGACGTGCGCCCCGACCCGGACGACTTCGGCGAGGTGCTGGGGCAGATTCCCCAGGTGGCGCGCACGCATGCCTACCTGCACAGCGCCTACCCGCACCTGAACGAGCACCAGCTGGCGCTGGCCGAAAGCACCACCAGCCAGCGCCCCGAGCTGGTGGCCCTGCGCGGCGAAGGGGAGGGCTGCCTGACCATCGAGCAGGCCATGGCCCTGGCGCTGCAACGCTGCACCCAGGCGCTGGAGGCGGTGGAACTGATCGGCCGGCTGATGGAGGCGCAGGGCTTCTTGCCTTCCTGCGGCGATGGCGGTGAGCTGCTGCTGCTGGCCGACCCAGAGGACGCCTGGGTGATGGAGGTGTTTGGCGTGGGCAAAGGCTGGCGCCAGGACAGCGGCCAGCCCGGTGCGCTGTGGGCGGCGCGGCGCATCGCCCGCGACCAAGCCCTGGTGGTGGCCAACTGGAGCGTGCTGACCGAGCTGGACTTGGCCGACCCGGACGTGCGCATCGGCCGCGGCGTCAGCGAGTTCGCGCAGGCGCGCGGCTGGCTGGCGGCCGGCCAGCCCCTGAACTGGCGCCAGACCTTCACGCCGCTGCCGCGCGAATGGGCGCTCTCGCGCCTGTGGCTTTTCCATCAGCGCTTTGCCCCCAGCCTGCGTGCGTGGCCGCAGCGCCAGCTCGGGCCCGATGCGCACCAGACCCTGGACGCCTATGGCCAGGCCTTGGAGCCGATCGACCTCTATCCCTTGTCCATCCGCCCCGAGCGGCCGCTGGCGCTGGCGGATCTGATGGCCTTTCACCGCGACACCTTCGAAGGCACGGTCTACGACCTGACGGCCCAGCCGCAGTGGACGGTGCAGGACGCTGACGGCCAGAGCCGCAAGAGCGAGCTGGCCACGCCCTTTCCGGGCCCGGAGTTGACGCGCCTGCTGCGACTGACGCGCCGCCGCCCGGTGGCGCGGCACTTCGGCCATTACGCCGCCGTCAGCCAGCTGCGCAGCGGCCGTCCGCATGATGCCGCCGGCGTGTACTGGCTGGCGCTGGACAACCCGATCGCCGCGCCCTGGTTGCCTTTTTCGCTGGCCACGCGCCAGATGCCCGAGCCCGTGCGGGATTACGACCCCGAGTGCTTCAGCACCGGCTCGCTGCGCTGGGCCGTGGACTTCGTCGACAACCTGATGCGCCTGGGCTGGCAGCGCGCGCTGCCCCTGGTGCAGCAGCGGCGGGGCGCCTTCGAAGCCGCGGTGCAAAGCGAATGGCTGCTGCTGGACGCCGCGCTGGCCCGTGAGCCCGACGCCGCCAAGCGCGGCGCCCAGGCCACGGCGTTTGCCGAAAGCACCGTGCAGCGCGCGCTGCAGCGCTGGGTGGAGCTGCGCCATGAGCTGCTGGTGCAGCTGACGAACAACCGCTGGGTTTGAAAAGCAACAAGGCCCCGAGAGGGGCCTTGTTGCTTACTGCGCCTTGCCGAGGTGCTCCAGCCAGAAGGCTTCGTACTTGCGGTGCCAGCCGGCGGTCTTCACCGCGCCGCCCATGCCGTGCTCGCCCTCGGGGTCGAGGAACAGGTCCACCAGAGGCTCCTTGCCCGATTCGAGCAGGGCGCGGTAGACGTTGACGGTGTCCTGGTAGAGCACGTTCGGGTCCATCATGCCGTGCACCAGCAGCAGTGGCTTCTTGAGGTTCTTGGCCAGCGGCAGCAGCGAGTACTTGCGCAGATTGGGCTTGCTGCGGTCCACCTTGCCGATGGTGCGGCCGCTGTACCAGCTGTTGTAGTTCTCCCATTCGGTGGGCCCGGCGCCGGCAATGCCGGCGGCGTACAGATCGGGTTTGGTGTACAGGGTGTGCTGGGTCTGGAAGCCGCCGAAGCTCCAGCCGTTCAGGCCCACGCGGGCGCCATCCACGCCCAGGTTCTGCACGATGTGGCGGTGCAGGTCTTCCAGGTCCTCGCTCTGCGGCACGCCGGGCCGCTCCCAGTTGGCGCCACTGAAGCGGCGGCCGTAGTTGGAGTGGCCGCGCGTGTCCAGCGTGACGGTGACATAGCCATGCTTGGCGGCCATGTACATGCCGAACTGGTAGGCGGTGGGCTGGTAGCTGTCGGTCTCCACGCTGTGGCGGTCGTTCAGCGGGCCGCCGTACACGTACACCACAGCCGGGCGGCGGTCGCTGGCCTGCCAGCCCTTGGGCTTGAACCAGTAGGCGTGCAGGGTGTCGCCGTGGCGGTTCTTGAAGCTGAAGCGCTCGGGGGTGAGCGTGGTCATCAGCGGGGTCAGTGCCGGGTCGTGGCTGCTGGTGAGCGTGCGGGGCTTGGCACCCAGCAGCTTGAGTTCGGGCGGCGCCGCCCAGTGGCCGGCCACGGCGGCGGCCTGTTGGCCGTCGAACGAGATGGCGGCGTTGCGGTGGTAATCGGGCGCCTGGCCCAGGGCCTGCATCTGGCCGCTGGCCATGTCTGCGCGGTACACGTTCATGGCGGCCAGGTCGTCCTTGTTGGCCAGCACGAACAGGGCCTTGCTGTCGGGCGTGAAGCCGAGCACCTGGTGGGCCTCGAACTCGCCCTTGAGGAGGGGGCGCAGCTGCTTGCTCGCCAGGTCCAGCGCGTAGGGTTGGCGCCAGCCGGCTTCGTCCAGCACGGTGACCAGGGTCTTGCCGTCGGGCGTGAACTGCGGGCGCAGCACGCTCACCACTTCATGGCCGACGTCGCCGCGGCGCTCGATCACCACCTCCGGCTTGGCTTGCTCGTCGGCACGACCCAGATAGACGCGCAGCAGCTCCTTCTCGCGCTCCCAGGTGGCGAAGCTGTAGTGGCGGCCGTCGTCGCTCCAGGCCACCGGGCTCATCTCGAACCAGACGTCGCCACCCTTGTGGGTGAACACCGGCTCGGGCTGCTTGGGCAGCGGGCCGCTGCCTTGCGGCACGGCGCGGATGTAGAGGGCGGTGGGCGGCACCATGCGCTTGTCGTCCGGCACTTCGCGGTCCACCTTCTTGGCGGTGGCAAAGCGTTGGTCGTAGCCCATGATCTCCACCTGGCGGCCGGGCTTGGGCGGCGGCTTGCCTTCCTCACCCAGCGGGGCGCGGGCCAGCAGGGCCATCCAGCGCCCGTCCTTGCTCAGGGTGGTGGCTTCGATCTTGTACTTGCGCTCGGCGTCGTCGGGGTGCACCAGCTCGTGGTTCAGCACCTGCACGCCGCCCTGGGCAAAGCGGGTGCGCAGCACACGGGTCTCGTCCTGGAACACCAGGCCCTGGTCGTCGCGGCTGTAGGCCACGGCGCGCAGGTTGCGGCCCAGGGCCAGCAGGGGCTGGGCCTGGGCTTGACCCGCCTGCCAACGCAGCAGCTGGCCGCGGTACTGGAACACCAGCTCGTCCTTCTCATGCGCCCACACGAACTGGGCCACGCCGGGGTAGAGGTCGGTGGGCTTGAGCTTGTCCTTGGCCTGCTTCTTCTTCAGCTCGTCACGCCATTCCCAGTCTTCCTTCTCCAGCGGCTTGGGCGGGGTGGGCGCAGTGGCCGAGGCGGCTGCGGCCGGTGGCAGGGGCTTGCCGCTGCGCTTGGCCTCCAGTTCGGCCATGGCGCGCTTTTCGGCTTCGGCCTCCAACTTCTCGGCGGCCTTTTGCGCGTCCTCGCGTTCCTTCTTGGCCTGCAGTTCCTTCTTGAGCGCCTCGATCGCCGTGCGCTCCCATTGGTTCAGGTCCACGTTGGCGCCGCGCAGGTACGCAGCCTGCGCCTCCTCGCGCGCCTGGCGCTCGGCCCATTCCTGCTGGCGCTGCTGGCGCTTCTTGTCAAAGCGCTCCAGGTTCTCGGGCGTTTCCACCGCGGCCATCAGCGTGGGCGAGCTCAGGCGCAGGGTCTGGCCCGTGCGTGTGTCGTGCACATACAAGTCGCTGCCCGGCTCGCCGTAGGGGTTCCACAGATAGGCGAGATAGCGTCCGCTGCGGCTGAAGGCCGGCTGCTTGGCGGCTTCACCGCGCAGGGGTTGGGCGCGGAACAACTGTTCCAGGCTGAGGGCGGTGGCCTGGACGGGCGCCTGCTGGCTGTGGGTGGGCAGGGAAACGGCGGTCAAAAGTACCGCCAGCAGCCCGACGGCCGCTTGGTGACGAATGCGCATGGGGAGGGGAGGGCCGTGATGCCCGAGGCGGGCGGCCGTGGGGCGAAATTCTAGGAATCAGGGCCTGGGCGCAGCAGGGCCGAAAGGCATGGTCCTGTGGTTCACACGCGGCATTTTCCCGTTTGGGTTGGCCGCAGTGCCCCAGCGCCCTAATGAGCTTGGTGGTATGCGTGATGCATGGCTCCTGTGGGCCTCTGGCGCGGCAAGGGCGCGGGGTGGGTGGCTCCGTTCATGTCCCCCTCCGCTGCGCTGCCGCGCAGCGGATTCCGCCTTGACTTCACTGTGCCACCCACCCCATACCCTCGCTTGGCAGCACCGAGCTCCACCAACAGGCGAGGGCACCGCAGAAACGAAAACCCCCGGCGAACCGGGGGTGGTGCTGAGGCCTGAACGACTTATTCGGCCGCTGCAGCCGGCGCTGCCGCCTTCTTGCGGGCCGGTGCCTTGCGCGGCGCCGCCGGCTTCGCAGCGGCTTTTTTCACCGGCTTGGCCGCGGGTTCGGCGCTGCCGTTGCCGGCGGCCTTCTTGCGTGCCGCCGCCTTTTTGGCGGGCTTGGCGTCTTCCACCGCACCGCCGGCCTTCCAGGTCTTGCGCGCTTCGAGTGCGAGCTTGACGACCTTGGCGATGTCCTTGTCGGTGAACACGCCGTTCACGCCGGAGATCGCGGCCAGCTTCATGCCGTGCTTGATGCCGAGCTTGTAGATCTCCTTGACCTTGGGCCACTCGGTGTCGCGGCCGATGGTGAAGACCTCGAAGCGGCCCTCCAGCGCCAGCACGATGGTCTCGGCCAGACAGGCGTAGATGACGTTGTTGGGCAGGCCGATGCTCTTCATGCCGCGCACCTTGGTGGGCAGCTCGATTTCGCCGCTTTCGATGACCAGCACATCGGGGCGCTTGGCCACTTCCTCGGGCGGCAGGTCCAGCGGGCGGGCCACATCGGTAATGACACAGCCGGGCTTGACCTTGGTGATGTCGAGGATCTTCTTGCCCGCGCCCGAGGTGCTGGTGACGATCATGTCCATCTCGCCCAGCAGGCTGTCGTAGTCGGTGGAGCAGACCACCTTGGCGTCGGGCGTGTCCTTGAGGATGCTCTTCTTCAGCTCTTCGAGCTTTTTCATGTCGCGGCCGGCGATGACGACCTCGTCAAAGGCCATCGCCAGCAGGCGGGCCGAGACGGAGCCGATCGAGCCCGAGGCGCCGATCACCATGGTCTTGGCGGGCACGCGCTTGTCGCCCTTCTTGACCTTGACCAGGCCCATGCGGCGCATGGCGTCGGCCGCGGCCCACAGCGCGCCCGAGGCCGAGTAGCTGTTGCCGGTGGTGATGGGGATGCTGGAGCGCCGCGCCACGGTGATGCCGGCGTCGCCCACCACCTTGGTGAAGGCGCCCAGGCCCATGATCTGTGCGCCCAGTTTCTCGGCCATCTTGGCTGCCTGCAGCAGGCGGCGGTAGGTGAACTCGGGGCTGCGCGCCAGCATTTCCTTCGGCGTGCCGCCCACGCTGATGAGCCAACCCTCGGCTTCGGCCCCGGTGGGCGAGACGATGTTTTCCATCTTGCAATAGACCATCGGCGGCATGTGCGCGGCCAGGGTCTCGACCTGGTTCATGATGAACTTCGGCGTGCCCTTGGGGATGGGGAAGCCCTTGCGGATGAACTCCTGCGAGAGCGGGTGGATCACGAAGGCGAAGCGGCGGATGTTGCGGAACTTGCCGGTGGGGTGCAGCAGGCGCGGGGCGATCTGCAGCTCGTCCAGGATCTCGGTGAAGTCGTCGTCCGACACGGCCTCGGGCGGCTTGCCCAGCGCGGCCAGGATCATGGCCTCGATGACGTTGATGCCCACCACCTGATCGAACAGCTTGGGGCTGACATCGATGACGAGGTTGACCTTGCACTGCTTGAAGAACTTGAGGCGGTCGTCGTCCACCGCGGAGGTGATGACGGTCTTGCCGCTCAGGTTGTCGGCATTGCCCACCGCCTTGAGTTCGGCGAAGGTGCCCACGATCAGGTGCGCGCGCTCGACCTCGGCCATCACCTTGCGCTTCTTCAGCCCGGAGAGCGAGGCTTCCAGGATCTCGCGCGGCTTGCCCGGCAGCACCCAGCGCGTGCCCTTGGCGAACAGCTCCAGCTGCTCCAGCGAGTGCAGCATGGTGGGCGCGCCGGTCTGGAACAGCGCGTCGGCGAAGTTCAGGTTCTTGGTGTACTCGGACAGGGCCACGGCCATGTCGTAGTTGCGCATGCCCGAGAGGAACAACACGATGTTGTTGTTGAAGTAATTCCCCAGCTGGTGCTGCACCTGGCGCACGGCGCGCACCTGCAGCAGGCGGCGCAGGGTGGCGCCGGTGGTGGCGGGCACGCGCGTCACCACGTTCAGCAGGCGCCGGGTTTCCTTGTTGACGACCGAGTTCAGGCCCACCTGGTAGTGGTCGCCGATCTCCCCGAGACCCACGGCGTCGGCCTCGGCCTGATGGCGGCGCAGCAGCTCCCAGGCCTGCGTCAGGTCGTCGTCGGCGCCCAGGCGTTGGACCTCGAAGTCCTGGCCCAGGAAGCGGGTCTTGAAGGAGAAATCCTGCTCCGAAGAGCCCAGGGTGACGGTGATGACTTTCTTCATGAGACGGGTCCTTGGCGGGGGGTCAGGCGGTCTTCTTGCGGGGGGCGGCCTTCTTGGCGGCTTTGCTGGGCGCGGCGGCCTTCTTGCTGGCGGGCTTCTTGGCGGCCTCGGTTGCCGGCGGCAGCACCTGGCGGATCAGCAGCTCGCATTGCTCCTGCGTCATGTAGCGCGGCACGGGGTAGCCGGTGTCGGCCTCCAGGCGGGCGGCGCGAGCGATGTCAGGGATGTCGGCTTCCTGCAGCGCGGCCAGCTGGGTGGGGATGCCGAGGTCGCGGTTCAGCTGCTCGATGGCGTCCAAGAAGCGCTCGGCCAGGTCGTCGTCGCGCTCGTAGGCTTCGCCGAGCTTGGCGCGCACCGCCAGCTTGGCCAGGCGCGGCACGATGGCCGGGGCCGAGAAGCGCAGCACCAGCGGCAGCATGATGGCGTTGGCCAGGCCATGGGGCGTGTGGTAGCGGCCGCCGAACTGGTGCGCGATGGCGTGCACATAGCCCACGTTGGCGCGCGTGAAAGCCATGCCGGCGTAAGTGGAGGCGAGCGACATGTTTTCGCGCGCCACCAGGTTCTTGCCGTCTCGGTAGGCGGTGCGCAGGTTGCCGAAGATCAGGCCGACGGCGGCCAGCGCCAGGCCGTCGGTGTACTCGGTGGCCCAGTTGCCCACGAAGGCTTCGACCGCATGGGTGAGGGCGTCAATGCCCGTGGCGGCCGTGATGTGCGGGGGCAGACCGGTCATCAGCTGCGGGTCCAGCGCAGCCATCCGCGGCACCAGGCGTGGATCCACCACCACGATCTTGTCCTTGCGCTCAGGGTCGGAAATCACGGCGGCCACCGTCACCTCGGAGCCCGTACCGGCCGTGGTGGGCACGGCGTACAGAGTGACCGGGTTGTGCCGGCCCTTGAAGTAGCCCGCCAGCTTGCGCAGCGGCTTGGGGTTGGCGATGGCCATGCACATGGCCTTGGCGGCGTCGATCGAGGAGCCGCCGCCGAAGGCGACGATGGCGTCGCAGTCGTGGTCCTTGAATGCCTTGATGCCGCGCTCGATCAGCGGGATCGGGGCATCGGGCGTGATTTCGTCGAACACCACGAACTCGGCGCCGCCGGCCGTGAGGGCATCGGTCAGGCCCTTGAGCAGGCCCATCTTGGCCAGGATGGCGTCGGTCACCACCAGCAGCTTGTGGTGGCCGAAGCCGGCCACGGCCTCGCCCAGCCGGGTGCTGGAGCCGGGGCCCACCAGCAAGGTGGGCTGCGGGATGGGGATGTAGCGCGTCACCTTGCCGGCGCCCTTCATCAGGGCGCCCAGGCCGGCGGCGCGGGTGGCTTCGGGGATGAAATCGAGGATCACCAGGGTCTCCAGGGGCAAGCGTGGGATCGGCCCATTCTGTAGCAGCGCCCCCGAGCTTCACTGTCCGTGTGCAGGCGCGCAACAGGACAATGCCCCCTTGGCCGCGTGGTGCGGCAGTTTTTCAAGGTGGCGCAGTGTCGATTCAATGGTTCCCGGGGCATATGCATGCCACCCGCAAGGCGATTCAGGACCGCGTCAAAGAGGGCATCGATGTCGTCATTGAACTGCTCGACGCCCGTTGCCCGGGTTCCAGTGCCAACCCGCTGCTGGCTGAGATGACCGGGCACAAGCCCACCCTCAAGCTGCTGAACAAGCAAGACCTGGCGGACCCGTTGCGCACCGAGTCCTGGCTGGCGCACTACAACGCCATGCCAGCCACCCGCGCCATCCCGCTGGATACCGCCATGCGCGCGCCGGTAGCGGCCCTGGTGAAGGAATGCCGCGCGCTGGCGCCCAACCGTGGCGGCATGGCCAAGCCGCTGCGCATCCTCATCTGCGGCATCCCGAACGTGGGCAAGAGCACGCTGATCAACCGCATGCTGGGGCGCAAGGCCGTCAAGGCGGCGGACGAGCCCGGCGTCACCAAGGTCGAACAGAAGTTGGTGCTGGAGAACGACGTCTATTTGTTCGACACCCCCGGCATGCTGTGGCCGCGCATCGCCATCCCGCAGGCCGGCCAGAACCTGGCCGCCAGTGGCGCCGTGGGCCGCAACGCCTTCACCGAGGAGGTGGTGGCCCTGGACCTGCTGCAGACCCTGCGCGCCGACTACCCGGACCTGCTGGAGGCGCGCTACAAGCTGGGCGAGCTGCTGCACAGCGGCGATGAGGAAGAGGTGCTCACGCAGATCGGTCGCCAGCGCGGTGCCATGCAGTCGGGCGGACGCGTCAATCTGCAAAAGGCCGCCGAGGTGCTGATCTACGAGTTCCGCCAGGGCGTGCTGGGGCGCATCACGCTCGAAAGCCCCCAGCAGTTCGCTGCCTGGGCCGCCGCCGCCGTGTTGCTGGATGCCGAGCGCGAAGCCAAGCGCGAGGCCCGCGCGGCCAAGCGGCGCAAAGGCAGCGGGCTGCGGGAAGACCCGGGTTCGGACGAAGACATCGAACCCTAAGCCTAAAACCCTGCACCTGTGGCCGCGCGCCCACGCGGCCGGCTTGCTTGTCAGCCCAGCGCCAGGGCGGGCTTCTAAGATCAATCGGGCACCATGCAGCTGAGCCTGTCGCCCTTCACCCGAGCCCTGGGCCATGCGCCGCGCGCCCAGTGGGGGCTGTGGGCCGCGCTGGCGCTGGCGCTGCTGGCGCTCGTGACAGCGAACTTGGTGCACGAGCGCGCACGAACGCTGGAGCGCGAGACCGAGCACCTGGCCACGCAGGCACGACTGGTGCGCGACAGCTTGGGTGCTCAGTTGCGCGCCATCCGACAGGTACTCGCCAGCCTGCCCGATCAGATGGAGCGGCGCCCCGGACTCGACGCACTCGATCGCGCCCAGGACCTGCAGGATCTGGTTCAGGCGATGCCAGGGCTACGTACCCTGCTCGTCACCGATGCCCAGGGCCGCGCCGTGGCCAGCAACCGTGCCGATCTGGTGGGGCAGGACTTCCGCGCGCGCCCCTACTTCCAGCGGGCCCTGGCGCAACCGGACGCGCAGACCCTGTATGTCTCGCCGCCTTTCCGCACCGTGCTGGGGATCCAGGCGCTGAACCTGACACGTGCCCGCGTGGCGGCCCATGGCGCGCTCGCCGGTGTGCAGACCGCCACCCTGGACCCCAGCTATGTCCACACCCTGCTGGCCTCGGTGCGCCATGGCGACGGCGTGCGCGCAGAGCGGCGCCACCCGCAAGGTGAGCTCTTCGTGGCCGACGGCGGCGGGGGCGCACCCGAGCCCGGCGAGCGCCTGGAGGTTTGGCTGGAACTGACCTTGCCCGAGTTGCGGATGGATCAACCGCTGCACATCAGCGTGAGCCGCGCGCGCGACGCGGCACTGGCCGAGTGGCGCGGTATGGCCGCCCTGCACGGCCTGGCGACTCTGCTGGTGTTGGGCTTGGGTGCGGCCGGCCTGGGCTTCCACCAGCGCCGCCAGCGCGTGGCCGATGCCCAGATCCTGGCCGGCGCGCGCGCCCTGCACGAGGCGCAGCGCATTGCCGGCCTGGGCAGCTGGCATCTGGACCTGGGCAGCGGCCGGGTCAGCTGGTCGCCCCAGCTGTACGCGCTGGCCGGGCTGGACCCGCAGCAGCCCGCGCCCGACTACGAGGCCCAGATCCGCCTCTTCACTCCTGAAAGCTGGGCGCGCCTGAGCGCGGCCGTGGCCCGCACCCGCCAGGACGGCACACCCTACGAGCTGGAACTGGAGATGCGACGCCCCGACGGCAGCCATGTCTGGATGCTGGCACGCGGCGAGGCCATGCGTGGCCCCGACGGCCAGGTGCAGGGCCTGCAAGGTGTGGCGCTGGATATCACCGAGCGCAAAGCCACCGAGGCGCGCCTGCAGCTCTTCGCTTCGGTGTTCACGCATTCGCGTGAGGCCATCCTGATCACCGACGCCGAGCGGCGCATCGTCGAGGTCAACGAGGCCTTCACCCACATCACCGGCTACAGCCGCGAAGAGGTGCTGGGCCAGAACCCGCGCCTGCTGAGCTCGGGCCGGCAAGGGCCGGACTTCTACGCGGCGCTCTGGCAGCGCCTGGAGCAGGCCGGGCATTGGAGCGGCGAAATTTGGAACCAGCGCAAGAACGGCGAGCCCTTTGCCGAGCTGATCACCATCAGCCGCGTGCTCGACGCCCAGGGCCAGGTGCGCAACTACCTGGCCCTGTTTGCCGACATCACGCCCATCAAGTACCACCAGTCCGAACTGGAACGCATCGCCCACTTCGACGCCCTGACCGGCCTGCCCAACCGCACCCTGCTGGCCGACCGCCTGCGTCAGGCCATGCTGCAGGCGCACCGGCGCGGGCTCCAGGTGGCCGTGGCTTTTCTGGACCTGGACGGCTTCAAGGGCGTGAACGACCGCTACGGCCACGAGGTGGGCGACGCGTTGCTGATTGCGCTGGGTGAGCGCTTGCGCATGACCCTGCGCGAAGGCGACACCCTGGCCCGTCTGGGGGGCGACGAGTTCGTGGCCGTGCTGCTGGATCTGGCCGAACCCGCCGACGGCGAGCACCTGGTGCAGCGCCTGGTGCAGGCGGCAGCCGAGCCTATTGAGGTCGAAGGCCATGGGCTGCAGCTCAGCGCCAGCGTGGGCGTCACCTACTACCCGCAGGCCGATGAGGTCGACGGCGACCAGCTGCTGCGCCAGGCCGACCTGGCCATGTACCAGGCCAAGCTGGCCGGCAAGAACCGCTACGCGCAGTTTGACGCCGAGCACGACCGCTCGGTGCGCGAACTGCACGAGGGCTTGGCCGACATCCAACAGGCCCTGCAGCGCGAGGAGTTCGTCCTGCACTACCAGCCCAAGGTGAACCTGCGCAGCGGCGAGCTGCTCGGGCTGGAGGCCCTGATCCGATGGCAGCACCCGATGCGCGGGCTGCTGCTGCCGGGCCAGTTCCTGCCCCTGATCGAAAGCCATGAGGTGCAGGTGCAGATCGGTGAATGGGTGATCGAGGAAGCCCTGCGCCAGCTGGAGCGTTGGCAGGCCGGGGGCCTGGAGCTGGCGGTCAGCGTCAACATCGCCGGCCCGCACCTGCTGCAGCTGGACGTGGCCGAGCGCCTGGCCCAGCGCCTGGCGTCCCACCCCAGCCTGCGCCCGGCCCAGCTGGAGCTGGAGGTGCTGGAAAGCAGCGCGCTGGGCGATCTGGCCCACGTGGCGCGCGTGATCGAAAGCTGCCGCCAACTGGGCGTGAGCTTTGCCATCGACGACTTCGGCACCGGCTACTCCTCGCTGAGCTACCTCAAGCGCCTGGACGCGCAGCGCATCAAGATCGACCAGAGCTTTGTGCGCGACATGCTGGACGACCCCGATGACCTGGCCATCCTCGAAGGCGTGCTCGGCCTGGCCCGCGCCTTCCAGCGCCAGGCCATTGCCGAGGGCGTGGAGACCGAGGCCCATGGCGAGGCCCTGCTGCGCCTGGGCTGCGAGTACGGCCAGGGCTACGGCATTGCCAGGCCCATGCCGGCCGGGGCCGTGGCTGGCTGGCTGGCCAGCTGGTGCCCGCCCGAGCGCTGGCGCCAGGCGCGCCCCCTGCTGGGCCCGGCGCGGGCGCGCCTGTACGCCGTGGTGGAGCACCGCGCCTGGATGGCCGAGCTGCAGGCGCGCCTGGCCGACCGGGGCGCCGCGCCGCCGCCGCTGGACCTGCGCGAGTGCGGCTTCGGCCGCTGGCTCGATGGCTGCGCAGCGGCCGAGCCCGGGCGCGATTTCAGCGCCGTGCAGGCCGCCCACCAGGCCCTGCATGCGCGCGCCGCCGTGCTGCTGGATCTGCAGCGCGCCGGGGCGCTGTCCGCCGAGCAGCAGGCCGGCTGCCCCGAGCTGCTACGCCTCAGTGCCGAGCTGATCCGCCAGGTGGAGGGATTGGACAGCGCCCCGGCCTGGCTGGGGACTTAGCGCCGCAGCCGCTGCTGAATCTGTTCCAGCGTGGCGCCGCGCGTTTCCACACCGCTGCGCGCCAGCAGCCAGGCCGAAGCCGCCATCGGCAGCGCCAGGAGCAGCGCGCTGAGCAGGAAGTGCTCGAAGAAGCCCGTCAGTGCCAGCAGTGCGGCCAGGATGCCGCCCAGCTTGGAGCTGGCCGCCACCACGCCCGAGCCGCTGCCGCGCAGTTGCACCGGGTAGATCTCGGCCGCATAGGGGATCAGCATGGCGATGACGCCGCTCACGCTGACCAGCAGCGCCGCCGTGGCGGCCGTGGTGGCGGCGCTGGAGCGCAGGTCTGCCCAGGCCAGCAAGGCAAACAGCAGCAGGCAAGCCGTGCTCAGCACGATGAACAGCACCAGGGTCTTGAAGCTGCTCCAGTGGTGGTAGAGCCAGATCACCAGGGCGATGCCGGGCAGCGCCAGCACCGAAGACTTGGCCAGCAGGCCATTGGCAGCCGCCGCATCCACCCCCAGCTGCTGCAGATTGCTGGGCAGCCAGAGCAGGAAGCCGAAGTTCACCAAGCCCCAGCCCGTGCCACACACCAGCAGCGCCCAGCTGATGCGCGCCAGCGGCCCGACCAGCAGGGTCCGCGCGCCGTTCACCGGGTGGGCTTCGTCGTCGATCAGCGGGGCCGGCGGGTGGGCGGCATCGTCCTTTTCCAGCCCGGCGCGGCTGCCGGCGAAGCGCGCCAGCACCGCACGCGCCGGTTCGGTCAGGCCGGCCTGCGCGAGGAAGCGCGGCGACTCCGGGATGTAGCGGTTCAGGAAGATGATCACCGCCCCCGTGGGCAGGCCCAGCAGCCACAGCACGCGCCAGCTGAACAGCGGCTCCAGCCAGGCCGCCGAGCCGGCCGCCAGCAAATAGCCCGCCGAGGTGCCGACGCCGCCCAGCAGCACCAGCAGCCAGCCGCGGTGCTGGGCCGGCACGGTCTCGGCCATCAACGTGAAGGCGATGGGCAGCAGGCCGCCGGCCGAGGCGCCCATCAGGAAGCACATTGCCAGGTTCCACTCGAAGCTGGGCATGGCGCCGCAAATGGCGGTGCCGATGAACATCAGCGCCGACAGCAGGATGGCGGCGCGGCGGCCGAAGCGGTCCGCCACCCGGCCCCAGACCACCGAGCCGACCGTGGTGCCGGTCAGTGCGAACAGCGCCAGCAGGCCGGCGCGCGCGCGGGTGATCTCGTACTCGGCGCTCATGCCCGGCATCACGAAGCCCAGGGTGGCCGGCTTCATCACGTCGATCGCCAACGTGACGATCAGCACCAGCACCAGCTTCCAGTGCTCGCGGTTCAACGCCACGCCATCGGCCACATGGAACTGCAGGCGATTGCCCAGCGCCACCGTGCCCGGGCGGCGCGGCATCAGGCCGTAGCAGGACAGTGCCACGCCCAGCGGGATCAGTGCCATGCCGACCCACATCTCCCAGGTCATCGGCATGCCCACCATGCGCCAGTGGGTGTGCTGGCCCATCAGGAACATCGGGCCATGTGAGAGCACGCCCAGGGTGATGAGCGCACAGCCCAGCCAGAAGGCCAGGGGGTGGTGAAACAGCGAGGGTGCCGCCGCGGCGGCGGGCTCAGTCCTCAAGCTCGGCGCGCGCCATCTCGATGTCCAGGCAGTCCATCGCATCGATCGGCTTGCAGGCGGCGGCGCTGGCGTACAGCTTCTCCGCCTCGGCCATGCGCTTCTCGCCTTCAATCATCACCAGGCCATTGGCGCGCTCCACCATGGCGATGGCGCTCTTGGGGTTGAGCTTGAGCGCCTGCTCGAACATCTTCAGGCCGGTGGCGGCATCCGCCCCCTGAGTGCGGGCCAGCAGGCGGCCGACCTTGTCGATCACCTCGGCATGGAAGGTGCCGAGGGCGATGTGCGCGTCGGCATGCTTGGGAGCCAGTTCGATGGTGGTTTCCAGCGCGCTCTTGATCGTCACGCCCAGGCCCTCGGCCAGCGCCTCGGCCACGCTGATGCCCTGGCCATAGCGGCCCAGTGCATAGGCCTGCCAGTAGAAAGCGTTGGGGTTTTCAGCGTCCTCGGCCTGCAGGGCCTCGGCGCGCTGAGCCACGGCCAGGAACATCTCCAGCTTGGTCTTCTCGTTCTTCTCGAGGTAATTGGCGTAGATGGCCTGGGCCTTGTTGGCGCAGTTGATGCCGGCCGAGCCGCCCGCCTTCAGGCCGGCGTCAAAGGCCTTCTTGAAGTCACCGGCGTGGAAGTGGATCCAGGCCTGTTGCACGGCCTCGTCCTTGGGCCAGGGTTCGGCGTCACCCTTGTGCAGCTTGGGCCAGGCCTTCTTCAGGCTGGCCAGGGTATGGACGAAGGCGCTGTTGTCGTAGGGGAAGGCGGTCCACTTGGCCATGGCGATTCCTCAGGAGTTGTAATTGCCCGCCAGTTTGAACAAGTGCTCGCGGGAATTCGGTTCGAGATAGGGCATCAAGAGGCTGAGCACATGGAAGGCGCCGCGCAGCAGGGCCGAGCCGGCGCGCTCGGGCTCCAGCGCATGGCGCGGGTCCTTCACATACTCGTAGCTCAGCCAGTAGCTCAGCAGCACCACCATGCTGGCGGCCACCGGGGCGGCCTCGCGCGGGTCCATCTTCAGCGCGCCGCCGATCTTCAGACCGGCCAGCACGCCGCGCATGGCCTCCTGCTTGCGGGCCAGCACGGTCTGGAAATGGGTTTCGAGCTTGCGGTTCTTGCTCAGAAGGTCGTTGAGGTCGCGGTACAGGAAGCGGTGCTTCCAGATCAGCTCGTACAGGGTGTGGAAGAAGAACCAGGCGTCCTCGACATTGCGCACGTTGTCGGCGGCCAGCAGCAGGTCGGCCAGCTCGACGTCAAAGCGCTGGAAGAGCGCATTGATCAGCTCATCCTTGGCCGGGTAGTGGTAGTAGAGGTTGCCGGGGCTGATGTTCAGCTCGGCCGAGATCAATGTGGTGGACACATTGGGCTCGCCAAACCGGTTGAACAGGTCCAGCGTCACCTCCAGGATGCGCTCGGCCGTGCGACGGGGCTTCTTGGGTGGGGCCATCGGTTCTTCTTGGGCGTGAGCGCAGGACGATAACCCCGGAATCGGGGCTTTCCACAGGGGCTTTCTAGAATGCGCACCCATGACCGCGACCCCCGCCATCCGCTTCGAGCGGGTGCACAAGACCTACCGCGGCGCCTCCCAACCTGCCCTCAGCGACGTCAGCTTCGACATTGCCCCCGGGGAGTTTTTCGGCCTGCTCGGCCCGAATGGCGCCGGCAAGACCAGCCTGATCAGCATCCTGGCCGGGCTTTCGCGCGCCGATTCCGGCCGCGTGAGCGTGCTTGGTCACGATGTGGTGGATGACTACGCCGCCGCCCGCGCCCGTCTGGGTGTGGTGCCGCAGGAGCTGGTGTTCGATCCCTTCTTCTCGGTGCGCGAGACCCTGCGCTTCCAGTGCGGCTACTTCGGCATCCAGGCCGATGAGCGTTGGATCGAGGAGCTGCTGAACGAACTGGGCCTGCTCAGCAAGGCCGACGCCAACATGCGCCAGCTCAGCGGCGGCATGAAGCGTCGCGTGCTGGTGGCCCAGGCCCTGGTGCACCGCCCGCCCGTCATCGTGCTGGACGAACCCACTGCCGGTGTGGACGTGGAGCTGCGCCAGACCCTGTGGCAGTTCGTCGCCCGCCTGAACCGCGAACAGGGCACCACGGTGCTGCTGACCACGCATTACCTGGAGGAGGCCGAGGCCCTGTGCGGGCGCATCGGCATGCTCAAGGCTGGCCGGCTGGTGGCGCTGGACCGCACCTCGACCCTGCTCTCGCACCGCAGCCACCAGGTGCTGCGCTTCAAGACCGACCAGGCCCTGCCCGAAGGGCTGGACGCCCGGGTGACCGGCCGCATCGCCCAGATCAAGGCGCATGACGCGGCCGAGGTCGAACAGATCCTGGGCCGCCTGCGCGCTGGTGGTGTGGCGGTGGAAGACCTGGAGATCGGCCGTGCCGACCTTGAAGACGTGTTCCTCGAAATCATGAACGGAAGCCACGCATGAACGGCGGCTGGACTCTCTTCAAGAAGGAGCTGCTGCGTTTCTGGAAGGTGGCCTTCCAGACCATCGCCGCGCCGGTGCTCACCGCCGTGCTCTACCTGATGATCTTTGGCCATGTGCTGGAAGAGCATGTGAAGGTGCACGGCGTGCCCTACGCGAGCTTCCTGCTGCCCGGTCTGGTGATGATGAGCGTGCTGCAGAACAGCTTTGCCAACAGCAGCTCCAGCCTGATCCAGAGCAAGATCACCGGCAATCTGGTGTTCCTGCTGCTCACCCCGCTGTCGCCCCGTGCCTGGTTCGCGGCCTACGTGGGCGCGGCGGTGTTGCGTGGCTTGAGCGTGGGCCTGGGCGTGGCCCTGGCCACCGCCTGGTTCGTGCCTTGGCAGGGCTTTCAACTCGCGCACCTGGGCTGGGCCCTGGTGTTCGGTGTGCTGGGCGCGGCCATGATGGGTAGCCTGGGCCTGATTGCCGGCCTGTGGGCCGACAAATTCGACCAGCTGGCGGCCTTCCAGAATTTCATCGTCATGCCCATGACCTTCCTGGCCGGCGTGTTTTATTCGGTCGATTCGCTGCCGCCGGTTTGGAAGG
>JBDHSJ010000028.1:0-28296 GCA_039808065.1 Burkholderiaceae bacterium
GAACCCGGCGCGCCGAAAGCCTCTCCAATGAACTTGAAGCCCATCGCCCTGGCGGCCGCCATGCTGGCCGCCCAGACCGCCCATGCCCAGCAGGAAGTGGGCGCCGACGACAACCGCGCCAACCCCCAGCAGCTGGATCGCGTGGAGGTGCGGCGCCAAAGCACCGACACCGATCTGCGCCGCCGCCAGCCCGTGGCCAAGCAGATCTACGGTCGCGACGAACTGGACAAGTACGGCGACTCCCAGCTCAGCGATGTGCTCAAGCGCCTGCCCGGCGTGAACATGCAGGGCGGCCAGCTGCGCATGCGCGGCCTGGGTGGGGCCTTCACGCAGATCCTGGTGAATGGCGAGCCGGCGCCCCCGGGCTTCTCGGTGGAGCAGCTGAACCCGGCGCAGGTCGAGCGCATCGAAGTGAGCAAGGCGCCCACGGCCGACCAGAGCGCCCAGGCAATTGCCGGCAGCATCAACATCATCTTGAAGGACGCCCCGCGAACGGTGCAGAAGGACTTGCGCCTGGGCTTGGCCTACAACCACGACAAGCCTGTGGTGAACGGCAGCTTCACCTATGGCGACAAGGTGGCCGGCGGCATGGCTGCGGTGCTGCCGGTGTCGTTCTTCTCCTGGCGCCTGCTGAACGACACCGAGGGCGAGCGCCTGGGCCGCGACGCTCAGGGCCGCCCCCAGCGCCTGGCCACCGAGGGCTGGGACCTTCCCTATGGCCACGGCTTCAATGTGGCGCCGCGCGTCAACTGGAAACTGGCCGAGGACGAAACCCTGAGCCTTCAGGGCTTCGTGGTGCGCAACAACTTCCGCAACCTGGGCCACACCGACACCACGGTGCTGCAAGGCGCGGCGCCCACCAGCGTGGATGACCAGTTCAGCAACCGCGGCAACTTCCAGGCCGCGCGCCTGAGTCTGCAATACAACAAGCGCTACGAGGACGACCAACGCATCGAGCTGCGCAGCACGGTGGGTGGCGGTGGGGCCGAGTTCGACACGCGCTTCCTGGGTCGCAACGCCGCCGGCGTGCAGACCATGGACCGCCGCACCACCGGCGAGGGCAAGAACCGTGGCGCCACTTTGAGTGGCAAGTACTCGCGCTTCCTGGGGGAGGCGCACAGCCTGACGGTGGGCGCCGAACTGGAGCGACGCAGCCGCGACGAGCAACGCCGCACCGTGCAGAACGGCGCCGAGCTGCTGCCGGGCATCGAGGGCCAACCCTTCGACGCCACCATCAACCGCAGCGCCGTTTATGCCCAGGACGACTGGGAGATCAGCAAGCAGTGGTCCGGCTACCTGGGCCTGCGCCACGAGCGCATCCGCACCACCAGCGAAGGGGCGGGTAGCGAGTTCCGCAACAACAGCTCGGTCACCACGCCCCTCCTGCACCTGAACTACAGGTTCGACCCTGCCGCTCGCGACCTGCTGCGCATGAGCCTGACGCGCAGCTACAAGGCGCCCGATGTGCAGCAGCTGATCGCCCGTCCGACCATCAACACCGAGTACCCGACCAGCGGCAGCAACACCGAGACCGCACCGGACCGCGTCGGCAATGCGGCACTCAAGCCCGAACTGGCCACCGGCCTGGACATCGCGTTTGAGAAATACCTGAGTGGCGGAGGTCTGGTGTCCGTGGGCGTGTTCCACCGTCGCATCACCGGGCTGATCCGCAACAGCCTGGTGCAGGAGTCCGTGCCTTGGGCGGCCGTGCCGCGCTGGGTGGCCAAGCCGATCAACCTGAGCCGTGCGAGCACATCGGGCCTGGAGTTCGAAATCAAGGGTCGCGGTGCTGAACTGCTGCCCAGCTTGTTTGCACCCACCACGGCGCTGAACCTGCGGGCCTCGCTGTCGATCTACGACTCCAAGGTCAAGGACATCCCAGGCCCGGACAACCGCCTGGAGCAGCAGCAGCCCTGGTCGCTGAATCTGGGGGTGGACTATCGGATGAAGTCCCTGCCCGTCAGCCTGGGTGCCAGCCTGGCCTTCACGCCCAGCTACGAGGTGCAGCAGTCCGACCTGACGCGCCTGGAAACCGGCCGCGCCCGCTCGATCGACGCCTTCGCGCTCTGGAACCTGAGCAGAACCGACAGCCTGCGCTTCTCCATCCAGAACCTGGCGGCCGTCTCGACCACCAGCAACACGCTGATCCGCGGTGGTGACTTTAACTTCACCGAGCGCCGACCCAAGAGTTGGTACGCCCTCAACTGGGAGCACAAGTTCTGATGCAAGCCCTGCAGCTCTTCGCTGGACCGGCCGCGCGCACGCGCTTGGCCGAGCGGGGGCTGCAGCCGCAGGACATCGGGCTGATCCCGGCGGCGGCCGGCGGGCCCAAGGGCCTAATCCTCAATGGCCTGGACCGCCATCTGTTCGGTGAGTTCCTGCCGCGCAGTCGGCAGCCCGTGCATCTGCTGGGCGCCAGCATCGGCGCCTGGCGCATGGCCAGCGCCGGCCTGGCCCCTGGCCCTGACGCCGCCGATGCCGCCTTCCGGGCGATGGCCGAGGCCTACATCGCCCAGCAGTACGACCCCGAACCCGGGCGCAAGAGCCCCAGTGCCGGGCTCGTCTCCCGCAAGTTCGAGCAGACCCTGGCCGTGCAGTTCGCCGGCCGCGAGGCCGAGCTGCTGGCGCACCCACGCTGGCGCCTGCACATCGTCACCTCGCGTGGGCGCGGCCTGCTGGCGCGCGAGTCGCGCTGGCGCACGCCGTTGGGCTATCTGGGCGCCTTTGCGGCCAACGCCTTGCACCGGCCCTGGCTGGGGCACTGGCTGGAGCGGGTGGTGTTCTCCGACCCGCGTGAGCGCCTGCCGCTGCGCCTCGGCGATTTCCCTAGCCGCGAGGTGCACCTGAGTGCGCGCAATCTGCGCCCGGCCCTGCTGGCGAGTTGCTCGATTCCGTTTTGGCTGGAAGCCCAGGCCGACCTGCCCGGCGCACCCAAGGGCGCCTACTGGGACGGCGGCATCACCGACTACCACCTGCACCTCGACTACCGCGCGCTGCTGCAGACCGAGTCGCCCCTGGTGCTCTACCCGCACTTTCAGCGCCAGGTGGTGCCCGGCTGGCTGGACAAGGCCCTCAAGCACCGCCACCGCGCCAGCGACTTCCTCAGCAATATGGTGTTGTTGGCCCCGCACCCCGACTGGGTGCGCAGCCTGCCCGGCGCCAAGCTGCCGGACCGCAACGACTTCCTGAAACTCGACCTGTCCGAGCGCCAGCGCCGCTGGCGGGGGGCCGTGGCAGAGAGCCAGCGCCTGGCCGAAGATTTCGAGCGCCTGAGCCGCCAAACCTCCATTCAAGCGCTCCCGCTTTAGAATCGCGCTCCTTCCAAACCCCACAAGAGCGAGAAAGGCACGACGGGTTATGACACCGCGGACTACTTTCACCACTGATCGGCGCGCCTCCGC
Organism: Burkholderiaceae bacterium; assembly: GCA_039808065.1. GTDB lineage: Bacteria > Pseudomonadota > Gammaproteobacteria > Burkholderiales > Burkholderiaceae_C > Inhella. The sequence goes on from JBDHSJ010000028.1 coordinate 3,402, forward strand.
CGCGTGGTGCCGCGCCTGAATTTCCCTGCTTCCCTTTCTTGAACGCGGCCCCCGGGCCGCGTTTCTCTTTCCGAGGTGACCCCATGATTTCGATTCAACTCCCCGACGGTTCTATTCGCCCCTTCGAGGGCCCCGTCACGGTCGGCCAAGTGGCCGCCAGCATCGGCGCCGGCCTGGCCAAGGCGGCCCTGGGTGGCAAGGTGGACGGCAAGCTGGTGGACCTGAGCCACCTCATCGAGCAGGACGCCAAGCTCGCCATCATCACGGAGAAGGACGCTGACGGACTGGACCTGATCCGGCACAGCACGGCCCACCTGCTGGCCTATGCGGTCAAGGAGCTGTTCCCCGAGGCCCAGGTCACGATCGGACCGGTGATCGAGAACGGCTTCTATTACGACTTCTCGTACAAGCGTCCCTTCACGCCCGAAGACCTGCAAGCCATCGAAGCCAAGATGCAGGAGCTGGCGAAGAAGGACGAGAAGGTGGAGCGCCGCGTGCTGCCGCGCGACCAGGCCATCGAGCACTTCAAGGCCATGGGCGAGGCCTACAAGGCCGAGATCATCGGCAGCATCCCGGCTGGCGAGGATGTGAGCCTCTACCGCGAGGGCGCCTTCGAGGACCTGTGCCGTGGCCCGCACGTGCCCAGCACGGGCAAGCTCAAGCACTTCAAGTTGATGAAGGTGGCTGGCGCCTACTGGCGCGGCGACCACCGCAACGAGATGCTGCAGCGTGTTTACGGCACGGCCTGGGCCAGCAAGGACGATCTGCAGGCCTACCTGACGCGCCTGGAAGAAGCCGAAAAGCGCGACCACCGCCGCCTGGGCAAGGAACTCGACCTGTTCCACCTGGACGAGCACAGCCCCGGCACGGTGTTCTGGCACCCCAAGGGCTGGACGGTGTGGCAGGAGGTGGAGCAGTACATGCGCCGCGTCTACCGCGAAAACGGCTACCAGGAGGTCAAGGGCCCGCAGATCGTCGACCGCAGCCTGTGGGAGAAGACGGGGCACTGGGACAAGTACCGCGACAACATGTTCACGACGGAGAGCGAGAAGCGTGAATACGCGCTCAAGCCGATGAACTGCCCGGGCCACATCCTGATCTTCAAGCAAGGCGTGAAGAGCTACCGTGACCTGCCGCTGCGCTACGGCGAGTTCGGCCAGTGCCACCGCAACGAGCCCACGGGCGGCCTGCACGGCATCATGCGTGTGCGCGCCTTCACGCAGGACGACGGACACATCTTCTGTACTGAAGACCAGATCCTGCCCGAGTGCATCGAATACACGGCGCTGCTGCAGAAGGTCTACAAGGACTTCGGCTTCGAGAACATCCTCTACAAGGTGGCGACGCGCCCCGACGCGCGCATCGGCTCGGACGAGATCTGGGACAAGGCCGAGCACGCGCTGATGGAATCATTGCGCGCCAGCGGCTGCGAGTTCGTCATCGCTCCGGGCGATGGCGCCTTCTACGGCCCCAAGATCGAGTACACGCTCAAGGATGCGCTGGGTCGTGAATGGCAGTGCGGCACGATGCAGGTGGACTTCAGCATGGCCGAGCGCCTGGGCGCCGAGTACGTGGCCGAAGACAGCAGCCATCGCCCTCCGGTGATGCTGCATCGCGCCATCGTCGGTAGCCTCGAGCGCTTCATCGGCATCCTGATCGAACAGCATGCCGGCGCACTGCCCACGTGGCTGGCGCCGGTGCAGGTGGTGGTGTGCTCCATCAGCGAAAACCAGGCCGAATACGCCCAGGAAGTCGCAAAAATGTTGCAGAAACAAGGGCTTAGGGCTCAGGCGGACGTTCGCAGCGACAAGATCACCTATAAAATTCGCAGTCACGCCTTGCAAAAGGTGCCTTACATCCTTGTCGTTGGTGACAAGGAGAAGGAAAACCACAGCGTCGCCGTGCGCGCCCGTGGCAATCAGGATCTCGGTGTCATGTCGGTCAACGACTTCGTTTCGAAGCTCGCGTCCGACATCGCAGCCAAGGTCTGACCGCCCAGGCGCGCATCGCGTTTTCTGAAACGAACAAGGAACCACCATCGCTACCTTCTTCGACCGTCGCCAGCCGAACGTCGAGCGCAAGCATCGGCTGAACCGCGAGATCTCTGCCCCCGAAGTGCGCCTCAATGGCGTGGAGAACGAGCCGCTGGGCATCGTTTCGATCATGGAGGCCCTGCGTCTGGCTGGAGAGGCGGACGTGGACCTGGTCGAAATTGCTGCCACCGCCAACCCGCCCGTGTGCCGGTTGATGGACTACGGCAAGTTCAAGTACCAGGAACAGAAGAAGGCGGCGGAGGCCAAGGCCAAGCAAAAGGTCATCGACGTCAAGGAAGTCAAGTTCCGCCCCGGTACCGATGACGCCGACTACGCCGTGAAGATGCGCAATCTGCGCCGCTTCATCGGCGAAGACGGCGACAAGGGCAAGGTCACGCTGCGCTATCGTGGCCGCGAGATCACCCATCAGGACATCGGTCTGCGCCTGCTGGAAAAGATCCGCGACGAGTTGGCGGATGTGGCGGTGGTGGAGCACATGCCCAAGCTCGAAGGGCGTCAGATGATCATGATCCTGGCACCCAAGAAGAAGTAAGTCAGAGGAATCAGCGGGGTCGCTTTGGTCGGCGGCCCCACTGCATAAGCCGAGCAGGCCATCAAGTGCCGGAGTTTCTCCGGCCGCCCAGCCCGGCGCACATAGAAGGAGCAGTCATGCCCAAGATGAAGACCAAGAGCAGCGCGAAGAAGCGTTTTCGCGTGCGTCCGGGTGGCACCGTGAAGCGCGGTCAAGCCTTCAAGCGCCACATCCTGACCAAGAAGACCACGAAGAACAAGCGCCAGCTCCGCGGCGCTGCGAACGTGCATGAGACCAACATGGGCCACATCGCTGCGATGCTGCCCAGCGCTGGTCTGTAATCCAAGAACTGAAGGAGAACACTCATGCCTCGCGTCAAACGTGGTGTAACCGCTCGCGCCCGTCACAAGAAGGTCCTGGCTCTGGCCAAGGGTTTCCGTGGTCGTCGTAAGAACGTCTTCCGCATCGCCAAGCAGGCGGTGATGAAGGCCGGTCAGTACGCCTACCGTGACCGCCGCGCCAAGAAGCGCGTCTTCCGTCAGCTCTGGATCGCCCGTATCAATGCCGCCTCGCGTGGCCTCGGCCTGTCCTACAGCAAGTTCGTGGCCGGCCTGAAGAAGGCCCAGATCGACATCGACCGCAAGGTCCTGGCCGATCTGGCTGTGCACGACCCCGCTGGCTTTGCCGCCATCTTCAACAAGGTGAAGGCCGCGCTGGCGTAATTCGACCAGGGTGTCGCAAGACACCGAAACAGCCGGCCCGGGCAACCGGGCCTGCCCATTCCGAAGGCCGACACGCTTGTGCTCGGCCTTCCTTTTTTCTGCTGTCCCATGCTTGAACTGATCCAAGAGGCGCAAGAGTCCTTTGCCCAAGCGAGCACGCCGGCCCAGTTGGAAGACGCCAAGGCGCGTTTCCTGGGCAAGAGCGGTCGCGTCACCGAGCTGATGAAGGGCCTGGCCCAACTCAGCGTCGAAGAGAAGAAGACCCGTGGCGCCGAGATCAACCAGATCAAGCAGGGTATCGAGGCCGCGCTGAACCAGCGCCGCCAGGCCCTGGCCGAAGCCGAGCTGGCGGCTCAGTTGAAAGCCGAGGCGCTCGATGTCAGCCTGCCCGGCCGCACGCGTGGTCAGGGCGGTCTGCATCCGGTCACCCGCACGATGGAGCGCATCGAGGCCATCTTCGGTTCGATGGGCTTCGACGTCGCCGATGGTCCCGAGATCGAGACCGACTGGATGAACTTCACGGCGCTGAACAACCCGGCCAATCACCCGGCGCGCTCGATGCAGGACACCTTCTACGTCGACCTGAAGGACGCCGAGGGCCTGCCCTACTGCCTGCGCACGCACACCAGCCCGATGCAGGTGCGCTATGCGCGTGCCCACGCGGCCAAGTACGCCGGCCAGGCGCACATGCCCGAGATCCGCGTCATTGCGCCGGGTCGGACCTACCGCGTGGACAGCGACGCCACCCACTCGCCCATGTTCCATCAGTGCGAAGGCCTGTGGATGGGCGAAAACGTCAGCTTCCGGGACCTCAAAGCCGTGTTCACCGAGTTCTGCAAGCGCTTCTTCGAGACCGACCAACTGGAGCTGCGCTTCCGCCCCAGCTATTTCCCGTTCACCGAACCCTCGGCCGAGATCGACATCGCGTTTGCCGATGGCCCGCTGAAGGGGCGCTGGCTGGAAGTGGCCGGTTCGGGCCAGGTGCATCCCAATGTGGTGCGCAACTATGGCCTCGACCCCGAGAAGCACATCGGCTTCGCCTTCGGCATGGGGCCCGATCGCCTGACCATGCTCCGCTACGGCGTGAACGACCTGCGCCAGTTCTTCGAGGGCGATCTGCGCTTCCTCGCCCAGTTCAAGTAATTCGTTCGAGCCTGAGCATGCAATTTCCGGAATCCTGGCTGCGGTCTTTCTGCAACCCACCACTGAGCACCCAAGAATTAGCCGACACCCTGACGCTGGCCGGCTTTGAAGTCGAAGAGCTGCGCCCGGTGGCGCCGGCCTTCAGCGGCATCGTCGTGGCCGAGATCGTCGAAGCCGTCCAGCACCCGGACGCCGACCGCCTGCGGGTGTGCAAGGTCAACGCCGGCAGCCCCGAGCTGCTGCAGATCGTCTGCGGCGCGCCCAATGCGCGCGTCGGCATCAAGGTGCCCCTGGCCACCGTCGGTGCCGAGCTGCCCCCAGGCGAAGACGGCAAGCCCTTCAAGATCAAGGTGGGCAAGCTGCGCGGCGTGGAGAGCTTCGGCATGCTCTGTTCGGCGCGCGAACTGGGCCTTTCCACCGACCACGGCGGCCTGCTGGAACTGGCTGCCGAGGCCATGATCGGCCGGGACATTCGCGCCGAGCTGAATCTGGACGACCAGCTTTTCACCCTGAAGCTCACGCCCAATCTGGGACATGCCTTGTCGGTGATGGGCATCGCGCGCGAAGTCTCGGCGCTGACCGGCGCGACTCTCCTTTTGCCGGCCATGCCCCCGGTGGCGCCGCAGATCGATGACCGCCTGCCGGTGAAGGTGGAAGCCACTGATCTGTGCGGTCGTTTTGCCGGCCGCGTGGTGCGGGGCGTCAATCCCAAGGCCGAGACACCAGCTTGGATGGTGGCGGCGTTGGAGCGCTGCGGCCAGCGCCCGGTCTCGGCCCTGGTGGACATCTCGAACTACGTGATGTTCGAGCTGGGTCGCCCCAGCCATATGTTCGATCTGGACAAGATCCAAGGCGGCCTGCAGGTGCGCTGGGCGCGCCGGGGTGAGCAGCTCAAGCTGCTGAACGGCAACACCATTGAACTCGATGAGACGGTCGGCGTGATTGCCGATGCCAGCCACGTCGAGTCGCTCGCCGGCATCATGGGTGGCGACAGCACGGCGGTCAGCGACGACACCCGCAACCTCTATATCGAGGCCGCTTTCTGGTGGCCCGAAAGCATCCAGGGGCGCGCGCGGCGCTACAACTTCAGCACCGATGCCGCACATCGCTTCGAGCGCGGTGTGGATCCGGCCTCGATCGCCGATCACATTGAGCGCATCACGGCCCTGGTGCTGCAGATCTGCGGCGGCCAGGCCGGCCCGCTGGATGATCATGTGCTGAATGTGCCCGTGCCCAAGCCCGTGCGCCTGCGCGTGGCGCGCGCTGCCAAGGTGCTGGGCATTCCCGTCAGCCAGGCCGAGTGCGTGCAAGTGATGCAGCGCCTGGGCTTCCCGTTCACCCAGGAGGAGGGGGTGCTGACTGTCACCCCGCCGAGCTGGCGCCATGACATCGTGATTGAGGAAGACCTGATCGAGGAAGTCATCCGCGTGCTCGGTCTGCATCGTCTGGATGACGCCGCGCCGCTGGGGCCCGTGATTCCGCGCGTGCGGCCCGAAGCGCTACGGCCCCTGAGCCTGCTGCGCCGCCAGCTGGTGGATCTGGGCTACCAGGAAACCATCAACTTCAGCTTCGTGGAAGAACGCTGGGAGCGCGAGCTGGCCGGCAATCCCGATCCGATCCGTGTGCTCAACCCCATCGCGGCGCCTCTGGCGGTGATGCGCAGCTCGCTCATGGGCAGCCTGATCGAAGCCCTGCGCCACAACCTGGCGCGCCGCCAACCGCGTGCCCGCCTGTTCGAGACGGGGCGCGTGTTCCTGCGCGATGCCGCGCAAGGCGATGCCGAGCTGGAAGTGGCCGGTGTGCACCAGCCACGTCGTGTCGCCGGCCTGCTCTATGGTGCGGTAGACGGCTTGCAATGGGCCAGCAAGGAGCGCCCGGTGGACTTCTTCGACGCCAAGGGTGACGTGGAAGCCCTGCTGGTGCCGCGCCAGGCCCGTTTCGTGGCGGCAGAGCACTCTGCCTTGCACCCTGGCCGCAGCGCCCGTATCGAACTGGACGGTCGCTCCATCGGTTGGGTGGGTGAATTGCACCCGCGCTGGCGCCAGGCCTACGAACTGCCGCAGGCTCCGATGTTGTTCGAGCTGGACCTTGATGCCGTGCTGCAGCAGCCCCTGCCTCAGGGCAAAGTGCCGCCCAAGCATCCTGCCAGCGTGCGGGATCTGGCCGTCATCGTGGCGGACGGGGTGAGTCATGAGGCCTTGATGAACGCCGTGCAGTCCGCTGGCGATGCCATCGTTCGCTCTGCCCGCCTGTTCGATGTCTTCAAACCGGCCCAACCCAGCGGCGACTTGCGTGCCGGTGAGCGCAGCCTGGCCCTACGTCTGGAGCTGCTGGACGAACAGGTCACGCTGACCGACGAGCGCATCGAAGCCGCCGTGCAGGCCGTGCTGGCCAGCCTGCAGACCCATGTGGGCGCGCGCCTGCGGGCCTGAACCGAAAGGACACCATGAGCGACAACCCGCCGCTGCGTCTGGTACTGCCGACGCTGGAGACGCCCACGCTGACCAAGGCCGAGCTGTCCGAACTGCTGTTCGACAAGCTGGGCCTGAACAAGCGCGAGGCCAAGGACGTGGTCGAGGCTTTTTTTTATCTGATGGGCGACAGCCTGAAGGCCGGCCGTGAGGTCAAGCTCAGCGGATTCGGCAACTTCGGGCTGCGGCTGAAGGCGGCGCGCCCGGGCCGCAATCCACGCACCGGCGAACTGATCCCGATCGAAGCGCGCCAGGTCGTGACTTTTCACGCCAGCCAGAAGCTCAAGGCGTCGGTCCAGGGAGACGAAGAGCCCTCGCCCCTCGGCTAGCATCGCCGGCCCTGTGCAAGCCTGAGCCGCCATGTCCACGCTGCCTGCCATCCCGGCCAAGCGCTACTTCACCATCGGTGAGGTGAGCGAGCTGTGCGGCGTCAAGCCCTACGTGCTGCGCTACTGGGAGCAGGAGTTCACGCAGCTGCGACCGCAAAAGCGCCGGGGCAACCGGCGCTACTACCAGCATCACGAGGTGCTGCTGATCCGCCGCATCCGTGACCTGCTGTATGACCAGGGTTTCACTATCAGCGGTGCGCGCAACCAGCTCAGCGACGGCCCGGCTGCCCAGGGGGGCATGGATCCGACGGCCCTGCCTAGTGATGAGCCGATGAGCATGGCCGAGCTGCGCATCGAACTGCTGCGCCTGCGCGATGCACTTGCAGACGAATGATCGACCAGAGAATTCGCCGGCCGCAGAAAAACGTAAAAACCTCGCTATACTGCAAGGCTTCGTCGGGGTGTAGCGCAGCCTGGTAGCGCACTTGCATGGGGTGCAAGGGGTCGCGAGTTCGAATCCCGCCACCCCGACCATAGAGAAAAAGCAGAAGCCCGGTTCCGAAAGGAGCCGGGCTTTTCGCTTTCTGGGTCGCTCTGGCAACGGAATGGGCAACAGAATCGTCTGCGCTACCCCGGATCGAGGAAGTACGTGCGCGGTGGTGCCGCTGGCCAGTAATAAACACCTACTCAGGCCCGCCGAAAAACTCCCGATGCCGGCGCATCTGCGTGCCCGTCTCTGCGGCCGCTCAGGAGGACCCATAGGCCACGCTGTCGGCTCGCTCGGTCGGTCGCCAAAGAGCCGCACAGTGGCTTCCGCTGAGATTTGCTGATTTGCTGCTGATTGCCCGGCGCAGCTTTGGCGCTGCGCTCTGGCGGGAGGTGCCCGTTTGATTTTTTTCAAAGGGGGAGAAATTCTGCGAGTGGCAAGCCGGGCGGTCTGGATGGCCCAGGGCCCGCAGGATCGCCTACCCCCGGGGGCAACGCGGAAGGTGGCAGGGTGGCCCATCAGCGCCGCGCCTGTGGTGACGGCCTCACGCGCGCGCACAACGTGCTTTGCCGCGCTTTTTTGGCTTAGCGATGAAGCAGAGGAAGCCGCCCGGTCAGAGGGAGCGCCCCCGGACTTTTTTCTCCCCCTCCCACGCACACACTTTGGTCAGAGCATCAGCAACTTGTCGAACGCCAGAGCAAGGGCGGCCTCTCTTTGCATGTCGCAGTCAGCGATAAGGTCGCGCAGGCGCTCGAACGTGGCCCAGTGCATCCCCTTGGGCTTGCCGCCGTCGGGGTTCAACTTGCTCTCGAACCGCTGTTGCTTCTTCCAGGCGCGATCCATCGCGTCCATGCTCTGGGATGCATAGGCGAGCTGGTTGCACTGTCGGCAACGAAATGGGCCTGCACCCCTCAGGTACACAACAGCCACCCTTCGGCAGCAGCCCGGGCAGGCGAACCACGGCCGTTCGCCACCGAAGGGGCAAGCGGTGAAGGTCAGGCCGATGGAGTGGCTGGCGTTGCGACCGTTGACCGCGAAGCGCAGGTGCAGCGCGTTGCCGATCATTTCCAGGCCCACTTCGCCAACTCGTTTGCCCTCGCGGTGCCAGCCCCAGGAGCAAGCTGCGCCGGGCTTTAGGTGGCCGCCCCGATGCAGCCGGCGCACGTCCAGGCTCAGGCAGTGTTCGGCCTTGCCCTTGTACGCGGGCCGCCCGGCTCCCCATCGGCTTCCTCCACGGCTCATTGCGCACTCCACAGAAAACGAAATCAATTGGCAGCTCGGTGGATGCCCTGGAAGGCCTTGCACTCGGTGGCGTGGCCTTCAGGTGCCCAAATCAGGATGAACCGATCCCACAGCCCAGCGGCTTCCGGCTCGGTGCAGTTGCCGTGCCTTGCCCGGTAGGCGCAGTCGCGACAGGTGCGCGAAGCGGCCTGTGGGTCATTGGCGGAAATTGCCACGCTTGCATCGGAGGTCACCGCCAAAACCGACACAACCCCAGGGGTGCAGGTTGTGTCGGTGGTGGTTCGGCTGGGCGATGCGTCCAACAGGGCCAAACGCTGTGCCCATCGGCTCATGCGGCCCCCAGGGCCAGGGAGTAGATCGTGGTGGGCCTGCCGCCTGAAAGGCCGGTCGCCGTCACGCTTTCCACCAGCCAGCCATGCGTTACCAGCAAGTCCAGCGCATCGGCCACGGCCTGCCGCTCAGTCAGCCCGCTCCAGTCCTTGCGCATTACGTCGCGGGCGGTGAACACGGCGGGCAGGGCGCGCGCCTTCACTCGCTCCAGCAAACGGGAAGCTCCGCGAACCGCAGCTCTGCGCGCGCTGCTGTGTAGGCGCCGGGCGTGCGATTCGAAGTATTCCGACAGCGTGAGCGCTTGCAGGGTGGGGCTGATGCCCACTGGGCCACCGTGACCGCCTGTGAGGTGCAGAGCCAATGCCAAGCCGGGGATGTGATGGCGGAACTTGGACAGCGCCGCTTCCAGGCCGGCGTTCTCGCAGGTGCGCAGGCGGCTTTCCAGGCCGGTGCGCCAGTCGGTGAACGCCTCCAGCGCCTCCGCATCAAAGCGCAGATAGGGGCGACCTTGGGCGTCGCCGTTGGGGTAGCGGTCCTGCTGGGCCTGGATCGCATCGGGCGTGAGTTGGTCCAAGTGTTCGAACGCATCAAACGCAGTTCGGCGCGCATCGCTGTCTGGCCAGCGATCCACATTGCGCCAATCGTCGGCCGTGTCGGGCCAGCAGATCAGGAACCGTTCAAGCATCCCATCGTCAGCCTTGCCGGCGCGCGCCAGCCGCACCAGCTCGGCCAGCGGTCCAGGCTGGATGCCTCCCACCATCGAAAGGCGCGCGTCCGGGATCAGCAGCGTCCCACGGCCGATGCGGTCAAAGGTGTAGGCGCCACCGCTCCAGGCCTGCAAGTAGAAGCCCCGGGCGGGTGCTTGTTCCTCGCGCGCCAAGTCCACCAGCAGCCCTCGCACTTCGTCTCGCACGGTCAGCACTCCGGCCGGGTTCTCGGCCAGGATGGCGCCCAGCTTTTCATAAGTGGCATCGCTGACGATGTAGCGAGGGCGCGGCGGCAGTTCGTCCCCGTCTTCCGGCGCCATCAGCAGGTGCGCAACGTCGGCCCCCTTGTCCTTCTTCAGGAGCTTGGCGGCTTCATGCTCGGCCGCTTTGGCGCGCAGCTTGTCGGCCAGGGCTTCGGCGCGGTGCAGCTTCAGAGCTTCGGCGTAGTGCTGGCCTGCCAGTCCTTCCAGGCGCTGGATGGGCGCCAGCGCCTGGGCCAACGCGGGGGACTTCATCATTCCCGGGCGTCCCACCATCAGTGCCCACAGGTTGCCGGGCACCGCCCAATCCGTGCGGGCTTGCGGGCGGATCGCCACGACACGCGCGGCCAGGGAGGCAGCGGCCACCAGCATGGGCACGGCCACGAAGTCCGGTGGGCATTGCAGACGATCGGCCACGTCTTGCACCCAGGGACGCAAGGTGTCCGGCATGGCCGCCATGGGGAAGGGCTCCACGCTGGGCAGTTCTGGCGGCAGAGGCTCGGGCTTGGCTTGCGGAAATGCGCTGTCCAGCTTGTCGCCGTTGGCTGCCAGTCGTTCAAAGTCCAGCGCACTCATGCGGCCCCCTTTGCACCAGTCGTTGCACCCGGCCCACCGCCTGCACAAAGCGCTGGTAGTCCGGGTCGGTCTGCGGTGGCTATCGGCGGGTATCGCCAAGAATCACCCAGGCGATTTGCAGTTCCCAGGCGACCAGTTCCAGGCGGTCGCGGTCGCTCAGGTCGGCCGGGCCTCTGGGGCGTTGCGGCGCGTCTCCGCTCCAGCAGTCCAATGCCTTGGCGGCTTCATAGAAGTTCAGGCCATGGTGCTGCATGTGAAAGGCCAGCACGTCGCCGCCCTTGGCGCCGCAGGCCATGCAACACCAGCCGCCGGACCGGGTGTTGATGCGCAGGGAATCGCTGCCGCCGTGGAAGTCGCAGCGGGCGGTCCGCCAGAGTCCAGGCCCCCTCAAGGGGAAGCCCTGGGCCTCGAAGTAGCTGATAGGGTCGGGCAGGCGGTCGCGTTCGAAATTGCCTGTCGCATTTCGGCTTGCTTGCCCGTGTGGTTCTCGGTTGGGAATTGCGTGCAACACGGCCACGCGGGCCGTGGTCGTTTCGTGCAGCGGGGGCATGGCTTACCCCCTGTCCGGCGTGCTTCGGGCTTTCTGCGCGGCTTCGGGGGCCGCCTGCGCGTCATTGGCTGCGGCCTGTGCGGCCCAGAATTCGCGCACGTCCACCAAGCGCCACCGCGTCATGCGCGGGCGCTGGATGGCGGGTTTGGGGGCCTCTCCGGCGGCCACTCGGGCCAGCCACCAGGAAACGCCCATACCGCCGGTGGCGGCGCTGGTGCGGGCGTCGATCAGGGTGACTTCGGCCAACGCAGCCGGAATCACTGTCGAGACGTTGCGCGGGGGAACTTCACTTGGTTTCATGGTTGATCTGTGATTAGGTTGCGACTAAGCACCGACCAACTAGCGCACCGCCTGGATTGCTCCTGGGCGGTGGTGTACGCTCCGCAATGTCGTCCGTCCAAAGTCGACATCGCGCCGCTAGTCGGTGCACCGAGGGGCTCCGTCTGCAAACGGGGCCCTTCACCTTTCCGGCCTTAGTGAGTCAGTTGGCTACGGCGACTTTGTTGACCGAAACCATGACGAGCTCCACGAGGCGCTGAATCAGTGATGGGTGCATCCTACTGATTTCAAATGTTGCGTTGTGTGGACAGGGCACGGAACAAGCTGTTGGCAGGTTGTGTGGCCATGGCCGTAGCGCCATTGCTTCTCTACGAAATCCTGTGCTGTGCCCATGTGCGCGATTGCGGATGTTCTGCACCGCGACGGCAATGACTTCGTTGCGCTGGTTGCACTGGATGTTGATGTCCTTGCCGCGCACTTGTAGAAGACCACAAGGTCTTTTTTCAGGTGCTCGTCCGCGATTTGGTCGACCTTGCAGACGATGCACCGAGTCAGGCGGCGCGATTCAGCGCGTGCACGTTGCGCTGCTGCTGCGCGCCCCCGGTGGGCAGGGCGGCAAGGTGCATCCCCAGCGCCTCAAACGCTCGGGCTTGATCCGCCTCCCGGCGGTCATGGATGTAAACCCGGGCCACCTTGCTTTGCAGCTTGTGATTCAGGCACTCGTCGATTACGTCAGTCGAAATGCCCAGGCGGGCCATGGCGGTAGCGGCGCTGCGGCGCAGGTCGTGCGGCGTCCACTTTCCGCCCGGCAGGCTCAATCCCTCGGTGTTCTTGGTGCGGCGGCTCAGGCGCTCGCCTTCCGGGCGCTGGCGGTCCGCAATCTGTTTGCTTAGGCTCTTGACGCAAACCGGCTGGCGCCGGCTGCGGTCCGGGAATAGCCAGGGGCAGGGCTGTCCGTCGGGGTCCAACTCGCGCAGTTCGGCCAGAGCTTGCAGGTGCTGACGCGCGTAGCTGCTCAGGTGGATGGTGTGGTCGCGCTGGTTCTTGGTGTCCGGCAGATACCAAGTGCCGGCGGCCAAGTCCACGATGCCGAACTTGGTTTCGGCGGTTTCGGCAGTGGCTCGCAGGGTGTTGGCGGCGCTTTTCTCTTTGCCGATGGCATCGGCCCAGACGGCGCCCATCATCTCGCCCACGCGGCACCCTGTGGCCAGGATCAGGTGCAGGGCCAAGGCGGTGCGGGGGTGCAGGCGGGCGTTCGGAACGGCTTGCAGCAGCAGGCGCAATTCGTCATCCCTCAGCACGCGTTCGCGCTCGGTGTCCTTGCCGCCGATCTTGGTGCGTTTCAGCCCTGCGAGGGGATCGGTGGCGATCAGTTCCCGGTCCCGCGCGAAGGTCAGCATTTGCCGCAGATCGGTGAACAGCACATTGGCAGTGCGCAGGGTGCCAGCGGCCTTGCGGGCGTCCAGCACGGCCATCAGGTCGGCGCGGGTGAGTTCGGCCACGGGCAGGGCGCCGATGCTGGGGAACACATGGCGCTCGAACTGGGCGGCCACATAGGCGCCGCCGTCCTTGCGGCCTTGGCGTTTGCCATCGGCGCCAATGTGCGGCTTGAGTTCCGTGCTGCGCCAGCGCTCAAACAGTTGGCGCACAGTCAGGCGCTTTTCGCGCTCCCGGGCCGCAGCTTCGGCGGCCTCTTGGAGCCGGCGCGCCTCGGCTTCCCTTTCGAGTAGCGCAGCCTTTGCGGCGGCGGCTTCGGCCTGTTCGCGGTCACGTCGCTGGCGTCGCGGGTCCACGCCCTGTGCGCGCAATTCCCGCAGCGCTCCCGCAGCTTGGCGCGCCTGGCTCAGTGACTTGGCGGGGTAGTAGCCTTTGGGATCGTCTGGGAAGACGTTGTGCCATTGGTCGCTGCCATCGGTCGGGTTGGTCAGCCTCAAGTACCAGTAGGCCAACCGTTGCCGCTTGCGCAAGTAGAGGCCGCCACCGTCATGGAGCGGGCTCGTCTTCTTGTCGTCTGCCATGTAGCTTTCGACGGCGGCAGCGGTGAGCTGATTCAGTCTGGCGGGGCGTGGCATAGATCCTGGCAACAGAATGGGCAACAGAATGATTCTGGATCAATGCGGCGCCATTTGAGCCTTTGTGGATCAGTTAAATCGGTAAGTTGTTGATGTAAAACGATCCGGCCATCCGTCTGGTGGCCATGTTGAGAGATGAAAATGCATCCCGTATTGCATGGGGTGCAAGGGGTAGCGAGTTCGAATCCCGCCACCCCGACCATAGATAGAGCAAAGCCCGGTTCCGAAAGGAACCGGGCTTTTTGCTTTCTCAAGTCCCCTCAGGGCTCAGTGCTGAGTTGGCCCGAGCCCCAGCTGCCGAGGTTCAGATCCGTGGTTTCGTCGGCCACGCCGATCAGGCTGACCGTTTGGTCGTCGGTGTGGAACACCGTGTACTCCACCGGGCCGTTGTAGCTGTCGACGCCATATTCGAGATCAACGTCCAGGTCCAGTTTGAAGAGGTCGAGCGAGAAGCCGCGGTCGTAGGACAAGTCGGTTTTGTTGTGCAGCGTGGCCGCGCCGTCGAGCACGATCTTGTATTCGACGATGCCGTTGCCATTGCCGCCCTGCGCAATCGCGTCGTAGGTGGCGGCCGCGTTCTGGATCAGCAGCTCGTTGCCAAAGGTGATGGGCAGGGCCGCGCCGTTCTCGAACACCACCTTGCCGGTCAGGGTCTTGGCGCTGAGTTCGAGCTGTTGCTGCAGGCCAAGTGCGGCATTCAGATCCATGTCGAACAGCGACAGGAAGCCGGCGATGTCCGGAGTCTCCGGCTCGATGTCCAGGTCGATGCCGTCGTACACCACGATCGGGATGTCGAAGGGGCTGAGGCCAAAGCCCAGCACGGCACTGAAGAGGGCTGCGTCCAGGTCGGACTGCATGCTCAGGAAATTGGCCGAACCGGTGCCCTTGATGGTCTGGGTGTTGGCGTTGAATGCGCCGTTCATGGAAACGTCGGCCCATTGCATCAGGCCGCTGGTGCCGTTCAGCAGGTCCAGGCTGATGCTGGGATCGCCCTTGGCGAGGTCAAACAGGTTCACCAATGTCCAGGTGTCCTTGATGCCCATGTCGATGAAGTCGACGGTGGGGATGAGGTCGATGTCCGGGGTGTCGAAGTCCAGCCCGACCTTGAGGCCGAGCTCGTAGCCGAACACCCAGTCCAGCCCCATGCTGCCGCCCGGGCCCTGGGTGCTGAAGCTGCCACCACTGAGAACCGCATTGGTCGTGAGCTTGAGGGTGTCGGTGGTCTTGTTCATCACCGATTCGGCCGTCACGTCGTAGGTCAGTTGGGCGTCCAGGGTGCCGCCCTGGATGTCGATGAAGGATTGCAGACCGGTCTTCACCTGCGCGGTGGCGGAGTAGTACAGCGGCCAGGCATAGAGGTCGAGATCAGGACCGAGCTCGATGCCCACGAAGGGCCCGTTGATGTCGGCTTGTGGGTCGTTGCCGTTGGCCCACAGGCTGGCGTCGTCCAGCTTCAGGGCTGCATCCATCTCGTTGAGCTTGTGGAACTGCTGGATGGGCAGGCTGGCGGTATTCGTTTCGGTGTCGCCATTGGCCGCCTCGCGGGAACTGGCGCTGAAGAGCTGGCTGTAATTGACGTTGCCGTTGGCCGGCAGGGTGATCATGAACTCCTGCTGGATCTGGCCGGGCTGGCCTTGCACCGGCACGCTGGCCGGGCTGATGCTGACGCCGGCCGGCAGGGCACCGGCAGTGAGGGCGGTGAGGTACTCGCTGCCGTCGTTGTCGCTCTGGGTGGCCGTGACGAGCACGCGCACCTGGTTCACGGCGTCGGCGGCGTCCACCACTTGGATGTGCATTTCCGCCTTGTCGGCCACCGGGGTGATGGTCAGGCTGACTTTGGCGGTGTCGAAGCCGCCCTTGCCGTCGCTGATGCGGTAGTTGAAGCTGTCGTTGCCGGCGTAGTCGGTGGCGGGGGTGTACTCCAGGGCGTCGCCCGGCAGGTTGTAGGCATCGGGGCCGTCAACGATCTTGACCGTGCCATGCGCGCCGTTCTCCACCTCGACGATCTTCAGCACATCGGCCGCATCGGCATCGCTGTCATTGGCCAGCACCAGCAGCTTCACGCCCTGGGCGATGCTGCGGGCTTCGCCCAGGCCGCTGGCGCCGTCTTCGAAGATCTGCATCGCGTCGTCGAAGGCATGCGGGGCGGCGGGGGACGTGGCAACGAGCTTGGCGCCGTCCTTTTCGCTGCGCTTGTTGTCGCTGGGGCTGCCGATGCTGGTCAGACGCAGGCCGAACTGGGTGTGGGCGATGTCGTCCAGCGTCAGGTTGTGGGCGGCGTTGTCAAGCGTGAAGCTGGCGGTCTTGATGTCGTCTTTGCCAATGCCGGAGGTGCCGAATTCGAAGCCGACGTCGAAGGGCGAGGCGGCGCCATTCATGTTGGCGCCGTTCTTCAGCTGGATGACGTCAACGGTGTCAAAGTCGCTGATCTTGTTGCCGCTCTGGCTGAAGCTCAGGCCGGCCAGCTTGGCCGCATCGGCCAAGTCAAAGAACAGGCCGCGCAATTCGGCCGTCAGGCTGGCGGTTTGCAGGACGGTGACGGTGAAGTCGATCTTGCCGCCTGCGGCCTCGGCGGCCTGAATTTCCACACTGGGACTGCCGTTGCTGCCGGGGACGGTGAAGCGGATGCTGCGAGCTTGTTCCATGATGAACTCCTGTTGCCGGATGCGACCGTTTGGATCGATGGCGCCATGCTCGAAGCGGGCGGTGTCAGCTGGGTTTCGTGGGATTTCGGGAGGGGTTTCATTTGTTGCGGTCAGGTTGCGAGGGCATTTCCGGCGCGGACGCGCTGCGCTGGTTCACGGATCTGACGGAGCTGCCATCGGCCGAATGGGATGCGCTGCTGGAGCAGGCGGACGCCCCTACTCCCTTCATGCGGGCGGGCTTTCTGCAGGCGCTGGCGGCGCGGCCGGATCGCGGCTGGCGGGCCCGCTTTGCCACCTTGTGGCGGGGGGATCGGCTGGTGGCCGCATGCCCCCTCTACCTGAAGGCGCACTCCTGGGGCGAGTTCGTGTTCGACCAGGCCTGGGCCCGGGCCTACGAGGCCCATGGCCTGCGTTACTACCCCAAGGCCGTGGTGGCCGTGCCGTTCACGCCGGTCCCGGGCAGCCGCCTGCTGGCCATCGGCCCGTCGGAGCGGCTGGCGCTCGTTGAGCATCTCCAGGTTTGGGTGCAGCAGCAGGGGCTATCTGGCCTGCATGTGCTGTTTGGCAGCTCGGCCGACATGCAGGCTTTGCAGGCCCTTGGCTTCAGCCGGCGCGAGCAACCCCAGTTCCACTGGCAGCGGGCGCCGCAGTGGCAGGGCTTTGGCGATTTCTTGACGGACTTGCGGCGCGACAAGCGCAAGAAGATTCAGCAGGAGCGCCGCCGCGTGGCCGACGCGGGTGTGCAGGTGCAGGTGCTGCGCGGCCAGGACATCTCAGCGGTCGATTGGGACTTCTTCTACGCTTGCTACACGCGCACCTACGCACTGCGCGGCATGTCTGCCTACCTGCCGCGCTCGGTGTTCGAGCAGGGCCTCGGTGAGCAGGCGGAGTGGGTTCTCTTCGTCGCTTGGCAGGGTGGCGAGCGCGTGGCCGCCGCCCTGGTGGCAGTGGACTGGCGCGCCAGCACCGCATTCGGGCGCCACTGGGGGGCGTTGCGCGAGCTGGACTGCCTGCACTTCGAGCTCTGCTACTACGCCCCGCTGACCTGGTGCCTGGAGCAGGGCGTCCAGCGCTTCGAAGGCGGTGCCCAGGGCGAACACAAAATGGCGCGCGGCCTGCTGCCGGTGAGCACCCACAGCCAACACTGGCTGGTCCCCCCAGAGTTCCAGGATGCCGTGGCCCGCTTCACCGAGGCCGAGCAGCAGGCGATGGGTGCCTACGAAGAGGAACTGGCCGCCCGTTCGCCCTTCAAACCACCGGTGCCGCGCAATCCCTTGGCGTGAGCCGGGCCGGTACTGGCCACTTCGCCCCAGCGCGCCTGCCACTGCGCCAGGAAGTCGCGGCTCAAGGGGCTGCGCGGCTGCAGGCGTTCACCGATGTAGAGCTGGCGGCGCAGCTCCTGCGCCTGGGCGCGCAGGCGCAGCTCCATGATGGCCAGCGCATCCAACCCGCGGGCGCGAGCGCGCTCGACATGCTCCGCAAACACGGTGACAGGGTGCTGGCGCAGTAGCACCAGATGCGCGCGCAGCAGGCGCAGTCGCCCCTGGGCGAGCTGCTCGCAGCGCTCCAGCCAGCGCCAATGGGCGTGGATGTCAAAGCCACCCAAGCGCTGCGGCGACTCGCCGGCAGCGATCAGCAGTGCTTCGAGCGTGGCGCGGTCCTGGTCGGCGTAGGCGAGGTTGGCATCTCGCATCAGGCCCTCGCGGCGCTGGCGGTCGTGCTCGTTGCTCGCGCGGTCCGGGTGCAGGCGCATCGCTGCGCGGCGGTGCAGGTCCTTCAGGCTGGGGGCGGCCAACTCGGCCTCCTGGGGCGGTGCGTCTGGCCAGGGCACGGCCGGTGGCAGCTGGGGCAGGGCCTGCTGGCGGCGTTGCGGGGGGACTGGCGGCAGGGGGGCGCCATCGGCGCGGGCCAGGCTCTCCAGGGTGCGCAGCAGTTCGCCCTGTAGGCTTTCCACTTCCGCCCAGCCGGCACCCAGGCGCTGTTGGTAGTCGGCCTGGAAGGCCAGCACCTGCTGCTCCAGCGCCGTGAACTCGGCCTCCATTCGCGTCAGGTAGCCCTGCAGCTCCTCGAGCTGCCGGCGGCGGCGCGCGACTTCCAACCGCCACAGCTGCGGGTTGAGCAAGGCCTGGGAAGCGTCGGGCGTCATTGCGCTGGATTTTGCGGGCGCGGCCCCAAGAAAAATGCCCGCCGAAGCGGGCATCCTTCATGGGACGGGCCGTTTACTGCGAAGCCGCCTCGCTGGCCGGCGCCGCCACGCTGGCGGCCTCAGCCACCGGTGCCGGCATGGAGGCCGCCTCCGGCGCCGCCACCGTGGCCGCAGCCGGGGTCGGCTCGGGCATCGCCTTGGGCGCCGTCATCGGCAGCAGGGGCACGATCAGCAGGGCGACGATATTGATGATTTTGATCAGGGGGTTCACGGCCGGGCCGGCAGTGTCCTTGTAGGGGTCGCCCACGGTGTCGCCGGTCACGGCGGCCTTGTGCGCCTCCGAGCCCTTCTTGTGCACCACGCCCTTGTCGTCCTTGAAGCCTTCCTCGATCAGCTTCTTGGCGTTGTCCCAGGCGCCGCCGCCGGTGCACATCGAGATGCCGACGAACAGGCCGGTGACGATGGTGCCCATGAGCAGGCCACCCAGGGCCGCGGGGCCGAGCGTCATGCCCACCACGATCGGTGCGATCACCGGCAGCAGCGAGGGCACGATCATTTCCTTGATGGCCGCGGTGGTCAGCATGTCGACTGCGGCGCTGTAGTCCGGCTTGCGCTGGCCGGCCATGATCTGGCCGTCGGCGAACTGCTTGCGCACCTCCACCACCACCGAGCCGGCGGCGCGGCCCACGGCCTCCATGGCCATGGCACCGAACAGATAGGGAATCAGGCCGCCGATGAAGAGACCCAGGATCACCTTGTAGTCGCTCAGATCGAAGGCCACGCTCATGCCGCGCTCGTGCAGGGCGTGCGTGTAGTCGGCGAACAGTACCAGCGCGGCCAGGCCGGCCGAGCCGATGGCATAGCCCTTGGTCACCGCCTTGGTGGTGTTGCCCACCGCGTCCAGCGGGTCGGTCACGTCACGCACGCTGTCGGGCAGCTCGCTCATCTCGGCAATGCCGCCGGCGTTGTCGGTGATGGGGCCATAGGCGTCCAGCGCCACGATGATGCCGGCCATGCTCAGCATCGCCGTGGCGGCCACCGCAATGCCGTACAGGCCGGCCAGCTGGTACGAGGCAAAGATGGCGGCACAAACGAACAGCACCGGCCAGGCAGTGGACTTCATCGATACGCCGATGCCGGCGATCACATTGGTGCCGTGGCCGGTCGTCGAGGCCTGCGCCACATGCTGCACCGGGTGGTACTGGGTGCCGGTGTAGTACTCGGTGATCCAGACCATCGCGGCCGTCAGCACCAGGCCGACCATGCAGGCGCCGAACAGTGCCATCGCGCTGGTGCTGCCGCCGCCCACCAGCGCCACTTCGCCGGGGAACATCGCCTTGGTGACGAAGAAGAAGGCCACCGCGCTCAGCGCACCGGCCACGATCAGGCCGCGGTACAGCGCCGGCATTACGTTCTTCATGCCCGGGCTGGCCTTGACGAAGAAGCAGCCGATGATGGACGCGATGATGGACACGCCGCCCAGGGCCAGCGGGTAGATCACGCCATTCAGTGCGGCGCTCGGGGCCAGCATCAGCACGCCCAGGGCCATGGCGGCGATCAGGGTCACCGCATAGGTCTCGAACAGGTCTGCCGCCATGCCGGCGCAGTCGCCCACGTTGTCGCCCACGTTGTCGGCAATCACGGCCGGATTGCGCGGGTCATCCTCGGGGATGCCGGCCTCCACCTTGCCGACCAGGTCGGCGCCCACGTCCGCCCCCTTGGTGAAGATGCCGCCGCCCAGGCGGGCAAAGATGGAAATCAGCGACGAGCCGAAGGCGAGACCCAGCATGGGCTTCAGGTCGGCACTGGTGGCGCCGGTGCCGCCACTGATCGCGTAGAAGAAGCCCCCCACGCCGAGCAGGCCCAGCCCAACCACCAGCATGCCGGTGATGGCGCCGCCCTTGAAGGCAACATCCAGCGCAGGGCCGATGCCCTTGGTGGCGGCCTGCGCGGTGCGCACATTGGCACGCACCGAGATGTTCATGCCGATGAAGCCGCAGATGCCGGACAGCACCGCGCCAAGCACGAAGCCGGCGGCCGTCTTCAGGCCCAGGCCCGGCACCACGGCGATGGCCACCGCCAGCACCACGCCGACGATGGCGATGGTGCGGTACTGCCGCCCCAGATAGGCGGCGGCACCCTGCTGGATCGCCGCGGCGATCTCCTGCATGCGTGCGTTGCCCGCGTCTTGCGAAAGGATCCAGCTGCGCTGGATGAAACCGTAAATCACTGCGGCCAGGCCGCAGGCCAGCGCGAAGTACAGCGCCAAGTCCGTAGTCATGCGTACCACTCCAATTTGCCGAACAGAGAGAAAGAAGACCCAGGCGCCTTGACGCCGCGCGCGGATGCTAGGCAGCCCGTCTTGCGCGAAGGCTGCGTAATAACCAGCGAAGTTCGGGTTTGCTCCCCCGGCGCTTGCCCTCGGGGGCCTTGCCTAGAATCCGGGTTTCCCCTTGAGAAGCCCACCATGAGCCTGCACAACGTCACGCCCGGCGCCAAGGCGCCCGAAGAGTTCAACGTCATCATCGAAATCCCGATGAATGGCGACCCGATCAAGTACGAGGTCGACGAGGACAGCGGCGCGCTGTTTGTGGACCGTTTCATGGGCACGGCCATGCACTACCCGTGCAATTACGGCTACATCCCCCAGACCCTGGCCGCCGACGGCGACCCGGTGGACGTGCTGGTGATCACCCCGGTGCCGCTGATCCCCGGTGTGGTGGTGACCTGCCGCCCCCTGGGCATCCTGAAGATGGAAGACGAGGCCGGTGGCGACAGCAAGCTGCTGGCGGTTCCGACCACCAAGATCCTGCCGATCTACTCGCAGTGGAAGACCCACGAAGACCTGAACCCGATGCGCCTCAAGGCCATCCAGCACTTCTTCGAGCACTACAAGGATCTCGAAGAGGGCAAGTGGGTCAAGGTGCAGGGCTGGGAAGGCCCGGAAGGCGCCGTGGCCGAGATCCGCGAGGGCATGGCCGCCTGGGCGGCCAAGCAGAAGAAGGCCTGATCCTCCAGGCATGATGGCAAGGCGGCTTCGGCCGCCTTTTCTATTGGGCTAGTTTGGAGTTTGAGCACCATGAGCCTTCGCGTCGCGCTGGGTCAGATCAACGTCACCGTGGGTGACCTGGCCGGCAATGCCGCGCGCATCCTGGCCGTCGCACAGCAAGCCCATGCGCAGGGCGCCCAGCTGCTGCTGACGCCCGAGCTGGCGCTGTGCGGCTACCCGCCTGAAGACCTGCTGCTGCGCCCGGCCTTCCTGGCCGCCTGTGAAGCGCAATTGCAGGCACTGGCCGCTGAACTGGCCGCCTTGCCTGGGCTGAGTGTGGTGGTGGGCCTGCCGATGGCACGCGAGGGCGTGGCGCGTGGGCGTTCGCAGCAGCAGGCGCCGGCGCTGAATGCCGCCGCGCTGCTGCGCGATGGTCAGGTGATCGGCCGCTACGCCAAGCGCGAGCTGCCGAACTACCAAGTGTTCGACGAATGCCGCTATTTCTGCAGCGGCCGCGAGGCTGGATTGAGCCCCTTGGTCTTCGAAGTGGCCGGTCGTCGGGTCGGTCTGCTGATTTGCGAAGACGCGTGGTTCGACGAGCCGGCCGAAGCGGCCAAAGCCGCGGGTGCCGAAGTGCTGGCCGTCATCAATGCCTCGCCCTTCCACATGGGCAAGACCGTCGAGCGTGAAGCGCGCATGGGCGACACCGCGCGCCAGCTCGGCTTGCCCCTGCTTTACGCCCACCTGTGTGGCGGGCAGGACGAAGTCGTGTTCGATGGGGCCTCTTTTGCCGTCGACGCCACCGGCCAGGTGCGGGCGCGCGCCCCCTTTGCCGAAGAAGCGTTGCTGCTGGTCGATCTCGACCCGCAGCCGCAGGGCACCGTGGCCGCATCGCCCGAGCCGCTCGCGCAGGTCTGGCAGGCCCTGGTGGCTGGGGTGCGCGACTACATCGGCAAGAACGGCTTCCCTGGCGTGGTGATTGGCCTCTCGGGCGGCATCGACTCGGCCCTGGTGCTGGCCATCGCCGTGGACGCCTTGGGCGCGGACAAGGTGCGCGCCGTCATGATGCCCTCGCCCTACACGGCTGACATCTCCTGGATCGACGCCCGCGACATGGCAGAGCGCCTGGGGGTGCGTTACGACGAAATCGCCATCGCAGAGCTGTTCGAGCAGTTCAACACGGCGCTGGCGCCGCAGTTCGTGGGCCGCAGTGCCGACACCACCGAGGAAAACCTGCAGGCCCGCATCCGCGGCACCCTGCTGATGGCGCTCTCGAACAAGTTCGGCAGCTTGGTGCTGACCACCGGCAACAAGAGCGAGATGGCGACCGGCTATTGCACGCTGTACGGCGACATGGCCGGCGGCTTCGCGGTCATCAAGGACGTGGCCAAGACCCTGGTGTTCGAGCTGGCGCGCTGGAAGAACCGCCAACCCAGCTTGCGCGCCGATGGTTCAGTGGGGCCGGTGATCCCCGAACGCATCATCGAGCGCCCGCCCTCGGCCGAGCTGCGCCCCGACCAGAAGGACGAAGACAGCCTGCCGCCTTACGCCGTGCTGGACGCCATCCTGGCGCGCTACATGGAAGAGGACGCCTCGGTGGAGCAGCTGCTGGCCGAAGGCTTCGACCCGGCAGCCGTGGAACGCGTCACCCGGCTGATCAAGCTCAACGAGTACAAGCGCCGCCAGGCACCGATCGGCATCCGCATCACCCACCGCAGCTTCGGCCGCGACTGGCGCTACCCGATCACCAACCGCTTCCGTGCTTAAATCATCCGAACCCCAGGAGACCCCACCATGAAGCAGATCACCGCCGTCATCAAACCCTTCAAGCTCGACGAGGTGCGCGAGGCCCTGGCGGAGTTGGGCGTCTCCGGGCTGACGGTGACCGAGGTCAAGGGTTTTGGCCGCCAGAAGGGCCATACCGAGCTCTACCGCGGCGCCGAGTACGTGGTCGACTTCCTGCCCAAGATCAAGGTGGAAGTGGTGGTCAAGGACGAGGACGTGGAGCGCTGCATCGATGGCATCCTGCGCGCCGCCAAGACCGGCAAGATTGGCGACGGCAAGATCTTCGTCACGCCGATCGAGCAGGTGGTGCGCATCCGCACCGGCGAGACCGACGACGCGGCGATCTGATCAGGCCTTCACGGCTGGCGGCTGGCGCAGGTCCACCAACTCGGTGCCCGCCAGCCGGTCGTGCAGGTACTGACGACCGGGCAGCCAGCGGCTGCTCAAGGCATAGACCAGCAGATTGATCAGCAGGGCGATGTAAATCCAGCGCCGCTGCGATTCCAAAGCCAGCAGGTGCGAGACCGCCAGCGCTGGCAGGAACATCAGCCAGGACCAGGCAAAGCGCTTCAGCGCTTGGCGCCATGCAGGCGGTTGGCCGCTCCGCACATCGCGCACGCCGATGTACCAAGTCTTCATGGCCAAGGTCTCGCCGCGTGACCAGCACCAGCTGAAATACAGCGCCAGCACCCCAAGGAACACCAGACTCGCTCCCGTGGTCTGTCCGGGTTCGAAGCTGCGGCGCGTCAGCGCGTAATGCGCGAAGCCCGCCACCATCAGCAGGCCGAAGACCAGAAAGCTCTCGTAGAACAGACAGGCCAAGCGGCGCCGCAGGCTCGGCGCCTGGGTGATCGCAGCCGGGCTCACGGCGCGCTGGCTGCGCGCGCAGGCGCCTTCGGCAGCAGGGTCACCGGGTCAAGCCCGGATACCTGGAGCGGCCGCTTGCGCGGCGCAGTCGGCTTGACGGCGAGCTGGGTCAGCGGCACGGTGCTGACCCCGGGGCCGCCCTGCACCAGCAAGGGTGTTGCGGGCTTCTGCGCGGTGGGCGCGCGGCGCTGCGCGGCACGCTCTTGCAGGGCCTGACGTTCCTCTTGGGGCAGCGCCTGGTAGCGCTCCCACTTGGCTTGGCGCTCGGCGGCGGTCACACGCTTGGCGTCCTGCCAACCGATGCGGGCGCGCAAGCGCTCCTGTGGGCTCAGGCGAGACCACTCAGCCATACGCAGCTGCAGGCGCTGCTGCTCGTCAGCCGCCAAGCTGGGGTAGCGCGCCGCCACCTTCAACCACTTCTCCTGCGTGGCCGCATCCAGTTCCGACCACTGGGCACTCAGAGGCCGCAACGCCTCTCGCTGGGGCGCGCTGAGCGAACTCCAGGGGCGGGCGGCAGCCAGCAAGGGGGCGGGCGCGGGCAATTCCTCGGCACTGACTGCGGACTGCGCGAGCAGTCCCAGCAGCGTCAGCACTGCGAACACCCCCCGCATCGTCATGCGCCTTCGTCCTTCTGGTCGTCTTCGGGGCGCGCTTCCTTGTCGGATTTCTGTGCGTCTTCGTCCAGGTACTCGTTGAAGCCCGGGTCGCCATAGGCGTTGGGCGGCAACTG
>JBDHSJ010000029.1:0-28182 GCA_039808065.1 Burkholderiaceae bacterium
TGGCGCGGTTGTCGTCGGCGCCCACTTCCTGCTGGGCATGGGCGGTCTGGGCGGCCAGCATGGCGGCCGCCAGGGCGATGGGCTTCAAGTTCATTGGAGAGGCTTTCGGCGCGCCGGGTTCAGCGCTTGGTGGTTTGCGCTTTTGCAAACGCAGCGGCGAAAGCATTGCCCATCGGCGCGTTCTTGGCGTTCGTCATGCCCGCACTCGGGGTGCGCGGGCCTGGGCGCTCGCCCTGCGGGGCGCGGCGCTCGGACTGGGCGTCCAGCTTCATGGTCAGCGAAATGCGCTGGCGCTGCAGGTCCACTTCCAGCACCTTCACACGCACGATGTCGCCCGTCTTCACCACCTCGCGGGCGTCGTTGACGAACTTGTTGCTGAGCTGGCTGACGTGAATCAGCCCGTCCTGGTGCACGCCGAGGTCCACAAAGGCACCGAACTGGGCGACGTTGCTGACCGTGCCTTCCAGCACCATGCCGGGCTGGAGGTCCTTGATGTCCTCCACGCCGTCATTGAAGCGCGCCACCTTGAAGTCCGGGCGCGGGTCGCGGCCGGGCTTTTCCAGCTCGGCCAGCACGTCCTTGACGGTGATGGCGCCGAACTTCTCGTCGGCCAGGGCCTCGGGCTTGACCTTGCGCAGCACGTCGCTGCGGCCCATCACGTCCTGGATGGGCAGCTTGAGCTGATCGAGCAAGCGCTGCACCACCGGGTAGGTTTCGGGGTGCACCCCGCTCTGGTCGAGCGGGTTGTCGCCCTCACGGATGCGCAGAAAGCCCGCCGCCAGCTCGAAGGTCTTGGGGCCCAGGCCCGTCACATCCAGCAGTTGCTTGCGGTTCTTGAACGGGCCTTGGGCATCACGGTGGCGCACGATGGCGCCGGCCAGGCTCTGCGTCAGGCCCGACACCCGCGCCAGCAGCGGCGCAGACGCCAGGTTCAGGTCCACGCCCACGCCGTTCACGCAGTCCTCCACCACCGCGCCCAGGCTGCGCGCCAGCTCGCTCTGGTTCACATCGTGCTGGTACTGGCCCACGCCGATGCTCTTGGGGTCGATCTTCACGAGCTCCGCCAGCGGATCCTGCAAGCGGCGGGCGATGGACACCGCGCCGCGCAGGCTCACATCCAGCTCGGGCAGTTCCTTGCTCGCCACTTCCGAGGCCGAGTAGACCGAGGCACCGGCCTCGCTGACCACCACCTTCTGAATCGCCACACCCGGCGCCAGGCTCTGCAGGCGCTTGATCAGGTCGGCGGCCAGCTTGTCGGTTTCGCGGCTGGCGGTGCCATTGCCGATGGCGATCAGGTTCACGCCATGGGCTGCGCAGAGCTTGGCCAGGGTGTGCAGGCTTCCCTCCCAGTCGCGGCGCGGTTCATGCGGGTAGACCGTGCTCATATCCAGCACTTTGCCGGTCTCGCCCACCACCGCCACCTTGACGCCGGTGCGGATGCCCGGGTCCAGGCCCATCACGACCTTGCGGCCGGCCGGGGCGGCCAGCAACAGGTCGCGCAGATTCTCGGCAAACACCTTGATGGCGGTGGCCTCGGCGGCCTCGCGCAGGCGGGTGAAGAGGTCGCGCTCCAGACTCATGCTGAGCTTGACCTTCCAGGTCCAGGCCACCGTCTTCTTGATCAGGGCGTCGCCGGGGCGGTTCTCGTTGGACCAGTTCAGATGGCGGGCGATGCGCATCTCGGCCAGCGTCGGCTTGCCGGGCAGCAGCTCTTCATCCACCACCAGCTTGGCATCCAGGTAGCCCGCCGTGCGGCCGCGGAACACCGCCAGCGCGCGGTGGCTGGGCACCTTGGCAATCGGTTCGTCGTAGTCGAAGTAGTCGCGGAACTTGGCCACTTCGGCGTCGTTCTCGTTTGCGCCCTCTACGCGCTTGCTCTGGAACAGGCCCTCGGCCCACAGCCAGTCGCGCAGCTTGCCCAC
The DNA here is from genome assembly GCA_039808065.1 of Burkholderiaceae bacterium. GTDB lineage: Bacteria > Pseudomonadota > Gammaproteobacteria > Burkholderiales > Burkholderiaceae_C > Inhella. The sequence goes on from JBDHSJ010000029.1 coordinate 1,923, forward strand.
CAGGGCGGCGTCCTCTGCCCAGGTTTCGCTCAGCAGATCGCGCACGCCGTCCAGCACGGCCAGCGCGTCGGCAAAACCGGCCTCGGCGTTGATGAAGCCGGCGGCCTCGGCCATCGGGTCCAGGCTCGGGTCGGCAAACAGCTTGTCGGCCAGCGGCGCCAGCCCCGCCTCGCGGGCGATCTGGCCCTTGGTGCGGCGCTTGGGTTTGTAGGGCGCGTAGAGGTCTTCGAGCAGCTGCTTGGTGTCGGCGGCCTCGAAGGCGGCCCGCAGCTCAGCCGTGAGCTTGCCCTGTTCCTCGACGCTCTTGATGACGGCCGTGCGGCGGTCTTCCAGCTCGCGCAGGTAGCCCAGCCTTGCCTCTAGCTCGCGCAGCTGGATGTCATCAAGGCCATCGGTGGCCTCCTTGCGGTAGCGCGCAATGAAGGGCACCGTGGCCCCGCCGTCGAGCAGGTCCACTGCGGCCTGCACCTGAGCCGGCCGAACCTTCAGTTCGGCGGCAATCTGGGAAAGAATTCGATCCACAAACAACAAGGGCGCCTGGGGAGGCGCCCGGGGGCAAACGCGAGAGGCGCGGATTCTGCCAGCCGCTTTGCAGGGGCTCAGTGGCGGCGCAGCGCCTCGCGAAGTTGCTGGCCCACCTCGGGCTTGTCCGCAAACGGATCCGGCGGGTTGCGTCCGGCCAGGATGGCCTCGGCACGCTCCTGAACAGGCTGCAGCGCCTGCGGGTGGCTGAAGAGCCAGAAGCGGCGCTCGCGCACGCCGTCCAGCACCAGTTTCGCCACATCAGCGGCCGTCAGGCGCCCGGACTCGACCGCCTTGTTGACCATGGCCTGCGAGATGCGCTGGCTGGGCGTGGGGGCGGCCAGCTCGGCCTTGTCGCGGTTGCGGTGGCTTTGGTGGATGCCGGTGGGCACGAAGTATGGGCAGAGCACCGAGCAGCTGACCTGGTCGCTGACCAGCGCCAGGTCCTGGTAGAGGGTCTCGCTCAACGACACCACGGCGTGCTTGGAGACGTTGTAGACGCCCAGGTTCGGCGCATCCAGCATGCCGGCCATGCTGGCGGTGTTGACGATATGGCCCTGCCAGTGCGGGTCGGCCTTGGCCGCGGCCAGCATCAGCGGGGTGAAGAGGCGCACGCCATGCACCACGCCCATCAGGTTGACGCCCATCACCCAGTTCCAGTCGGCCACGCGGGCTTCCCAGATCAGGCCGCCGAAGCCCACGCCGGCGTTGTTGAACACCAGGTGCGGCGCGCCGAAGCGGGCCTGCACGGCGGCGGCCAGGGTTTCCATTTCGGCGGCGCTGGAAACGTCCACGCGCTGCGCCATCGGCTGGTGGGCGGCCAGCTCATCGGCCACGCGGGCCAGGGCATCGGCCTGAACGTCGATCAGCACCAGCTTCATGCCTTCAAGCGCACACAGGCGCGCCAGCTCCAGGCCGAAGCCCGAACCCGCGCCGGTGATGACCGCCGTCTTGCCCTGCAAATCCTTCATGGCTGTGCCTTTCGCTGCATTTCCTGATGGGGGATGTCGTCTTCCATGAACTCCGCGCCGACGGGCTCGAAGCCATGCGCGCCGTAATAGCGCTGTAGGTGGGACTGGGCAAAGATGGTGATGCCCTGCCCTGGCCAGTGACGTTCGCACTCGGCCAGGAGGCGGCGCACCAGCTCATGGCCCAGGCCGGTGCCGCGCGCGGCCGGCGCGGTGAGCACGCGACCGAAGCAGACGTCGGCCGTCTTCAAGCCCGGCGCAAACAGGCGCGCATAAGCCTGCAGGCGGCCGGCCTGCCAGGCCATCAGGTGCAGGGCTTGAGGGTCGGCGCCATCCACGTCCAAATAGAGACAACGCTGCTCCACGACGAAGACCTCACAGCGCAGGCGCAGGATTTCGTACAGCTCGGCGCCGCTCAGTTCGGCAAAGGGGCGGCAGGCCCAGGTCAGTTCGCTCATAGGGCGTCAGGGTTCACATCGGCCAGCAGGCTCTGGCGCGCCAGCACGGGCGTCAGCCAGGCGGCCACCAACGGGAGTTCATAGGCAAAAAAGTACTGGCGCGCAGCGGCACGCCCGGGGTCTTGGTCCTTCAGGCCCAGATCCAGCCAGATCCAGGCGATCACGGTGTGCCCGAAGGCCTGAAGGTAGGGCGTGGCCTGCAGCGCGGCCTGGGCCGGGTCGCCGCTGGCCCAGGCGGCCTTGGTGGCCTTCCCCACCAGGGCCAAGGCAGCGGCGAGCTGGTTGGCGGCCTCGGCCAGCTCAGGCTTCTGCAGCGCGGCTTCCACCGTGGCGTTGATGCGCGCTGCCAGCAGGCCCAGGGCCTGCGGCCGGCTGGCCTTGCGCAGCAGCAGGTCCAGCGCCTGGATGCCATGCGTACCCTCGTGGATCATATTGAGGCGCTGGTCGCGCCAATGCTGCTCCAGCGGCCAGTCGCGCGTGTAGCCGGCGCCGCCCAGCACCTGGATGGCCAAGCTGTTGCTCTCCAGCCCCCACTGGCTGGGCCAGGACTTGGCGATGGGCGTCAGCAGGGCCAGCAGCTCCTGGCTGGCTTCGTCCTCGGCATCCACCAGCTGGGCGCAGTACAGGCACAGGGCCAGCGCACCTTCGGCAATCGCCTTCTGCGCCAGCAGCATGCGGCGTACATCGGGGTGCTCGGCGATGGGCACCATCGGGCCCTCGCGTCGGCCCACCGGGCGGCCTTGCGTGCGCTCCTTGGCGTAGCCCAGGCTGGTCTCGAAGCCGGCGTAGGCCAGCAGCGCCGCGCCCAGCCCCACGCCGATGCGCGCCTCGTTCATCATGTGGAACATGCAGGCCAGGCCCTGCCCTTCGGCCCCGACGCGATAGCCCAGGCAGTCGTCCGCCTCGCCAAAGTTCAAGAGCCCATTGACCGTGCCGCGCCAGCCCAGCTTGTGGTTCAGCCCGGCCAGGGTCACCCCGTTGCGGCGGCCATCCTCCACGCGGTACTTGGGCACGATGAAAAGCGAGACGCCGGCCGAACCCGGCGGCAGGGTGCCGTCGGGCCCGACGACCTTGGCCAGCACCAGATGCACGATGTTCTCGGCCAGTTCGTGGTCGGCGCCAGAGATCCAGGTCTTATTGCCTTTGAGCCGGTAGCGGGGGCCGAGCGGGTCGGCTTCGAAATCGGCGCCATCCGGCCGCGCACGGGTGGTCAGGTCGCCCAGCGAGGAACCTACCGCCGGCTCGCTCAGGCACATGGTGCCGAACCAGCGCCCCTCCAGGCAGGGCCGCGCGAACACCTCGCGCTGGCGCGGCGTGCCATGGGCCAACACCAGGTGCGCGTTCCCGCTGGTCAGCAGGCCGTAGCCGGCCACGCCCACGCTGGCCTGGCTGAAGAAGGCCTTGGCGGCCATGGCGACGGCACAGGGCAGTTGCAGCCCGCCCCATTCGGCATCGGCCGTGGCGGCCAGCAGGCCGCTGTCACGGTAGGCCTGCAGCGCCGCTGCGGTGCTGGCGGGCAGCACCACGCGGCCCTGGGCGTCCAGGTGCGGCTCTTCGGTGTCACAGGCCCGGTTGGCGGGCGCCACCTGCTCGCGGGCGCTGCGCTCCGCGGCGTCCAGCATGGCCTCGAACTGTTCGCGCGAGTGCTCGGCAAAGCGCGGGCGTTCGCAAAGCTTCTGCACCTGCAGCCAGTCGAACAACAGGAAGGCGAGGGTCTGGCGCAGGTTCACGGCGGCGGCTCCGGGGCAGGCAGGGCGGGCGATCCTCGCACGCCCTGCGGGGAGTCGCGGCGCCTCAGCGGGTGCGGAAGCGTTGCACCAGCTCGTTCAGACGCTGTGCCTGGGCCTTGAGGCTTTCGGCCGCCGCCGCGCCCTCCTCCACCAAGGCGGCGTTCTGCTGCATCGATTGGTCCAGACGGTCCACCGAGTCGGCAATTTCCTGCAGGCCATTGCTCTGGGTGCGCGCCATGGCGGTGGAGTCGGCAATCAAGGCCGCCACGCGCTCCACCGCGCCCACCACTTCCTGCATGCGCGCGCCGGTGTCGTTCACCAGCTGCGAGCCCTGCTCGACCTGCTCGACCGAGCTGGTGATCAGGCTCTTGATCTCCTTGGCCGCATCGGCGCTGCGGCCGGCCAGCGAGCGCACCTCACCGGCCACCACCGCAAAGCCGCGCCCCATCTCGCCGGCCCGGGCGGCCTCAACCGCCGCGTTCAAGGCCAGGATGTTGGTCTGGAAGGCAATGCCATCGATGACGCCAATGATGTCGGCGATCTTGCGGCTGCTGTGGCTGACCTGCCCCATCACCTCCACCGCACGCCCCACCACGGCTCCGCTGTCCTTGGCCAGGCGGGCAGTGTTCTGGGCCAGACCGCTGGCCTCGCCCATGGCTTCGGAGCTGTGCTGGGCGGCTTCCGTCATGCTGCGCAGCGAATGGGCGCAGGCCTGCAGGTCGGCGCTGCCCTGTTCGGTACGCTGGCTGAGGTCCAGATTGCCGGCGGCGATTTCGCTGGCGGCGGTGGACACCTGCTCGGAGCCATCCTTCAGCGTGCCCATCATGTCGCGCAGGTTTTCCTGCAACTGCTGCATCACCTGCAGGCCCTCACGCGCGGTGTGGCTGCCGGTGATGGGCACGTCCTCGCGCAAATCACCCTCGGACATGCGCTGCGCTCCTTGCATCAGGCGCACCACGAACTGGCCGGTCTGGGCGGCGCTGTCCAGGTAGAGCCAGAGGATCAAGCCGCCGATCAGCAGGCTGCCGATGATCAAGGTGCTCGCGCTCCAGCCGGCCAGCACGCCGGTGATCACAAAGGCCTGCAGGGCCAGGCTGAGCCCGACATTGATGAACACGCGCTGCTTGATGGTGAGGTTGGCGAGCATGGCTGGGCAATGGCAGGGTTGAAGGAGGGATCAGGGCATCCAGAACGGCGGGTCGTCGTGCGCTAGCGCCGCGAACGCGCGCCGCCGTGCGGCCACGGCCTCAGGCCCGCGCCGCTGCGCTTCGAACATCGGCCCGCCCTTCCAGCGCGGAAAGCCGTAGCCGCTGAGGTAGACGAGGTCGATATCGGAAGCACGCAGGGCCACGCCCTCGGCCAGCAGACGCTCGCCTTCGGTGCTCAGGGCCAGCAGCAGGCGATCGACGATCTCATCCGCCGGTACGGTGCGCGGCGCACGGCCCAGTTGTTCGCGATGCGCGGCGATCAACGCGGCCACCGCCTTGCTGGGCTTGGGCTCGCGGCCTTCGTAGTCGTACCAGCCGCCACCACTCTTTTGCCCGAAACGGCCCAGTTCGCACAGGCGATCCGCCAGCGGTTGCGCGCGGCGCAGCGTGCCGTCCTTGGCGCGCTGCTGACGGATGCGCCAGCTCACGTCGTTGCCGGCCAAGTCGATCATCCGGAAGGGCCCCATCGCAAAGCCCCAGGCCTCGATGGCCTGATCGACCTGCTGCGGGCTGCAGCCCTCGTCCAGCAGGAACAGGGCCTGCTCCAGGTAGCGGTCGATCATGCGGTTGCCGATGAAGCCGTCACACACACCGGCCACCACGCTGGTCTTGCCGATCTGCTTGCCAAAGCCCAGGGCTGAAGCCAGCACGCCCGGCGCGGTGGCCGCGCCGCGCACCACTTCGAGCAGCTTCATCACCGCGGCCGGGCTGAAGAAGTGCAGGCCCAGCACATCGGCCGGGCGCTGCGTCACCGCCGCGATGGCGTTCACGTCCAGCGTCGAAGTGTTGGTGGCGAGGATGGCCCCGGGCTTGCCCAGGGCATCCAGGCGGCGGAACACCGACTGCTTGAGCGCCATGTCCTCGAAGACGGCCTCGATGATGAGGTCGGCATCGGCCAGCACGGTGTCATCGACCCCGCTGCGCAGATTGGCGCGCAGGGCGGCGGCCTTGTCGGCGCTCAAGCGGCCCTTGCTCACTTGCGCCTGCAGGTGCTTGTCCAGCGCCGCCACACCGCGTGCTAGCGCTGCTGCGTCGGGCTCGACCAGATCGACCAGCAACCCGCCCATCAGGCAGGCGGTGGCAATGCCACTGCCCATGGTGCCCGCCCCCAGCACGCCGACGCGGCGGATGGCGCGCCGCGGCGTGTCGGCCTCGATGCCGGGCACCTTGGCGGCGGCTCGCTCGGCGAAAAAAGCGTGTCGCAACGCGGCGGATTCGGGGCTGGCCATCAGGCGCTGGAAGCCGGCGCGCTCGGCAGCGATGCCCTCGTCAAAGGGCAGCTCCAGCGCACCGCGGACGGCCTGCACGCAAGCCAGCGGGGCGGGGTATGGAAGAGCAGCCGCCTGGGCTTCGGCCGCGGCCAGCTCGGCCGGCGCGGCTTCAACTTGCCGGTCGCGCAGGCGCGCCAGTGGCCGCTGCGCCGCCACGCGGCGCGCCAGCGCCTTGGCCTGCTCCAGCAAGGTGGCGCTCTCGGCCAGTTCGTCCACCAGGGCCTGCCCTGGTAACGCAGCCAACTGGGCGGCGCGCCGCGGCTGGCCGCTGGGCACCATCTGCAGCGCCGTGGTCAGGCCCACGGCGCGCGGGAAGCGCTGCGTGCCACCGGCACCCGGCAGCAAGCCCAGATTCACCTCGGGCAGGCCGATCTGCGCCGTGCCCACCACCACGCGGTGGTGACAGCTCAAGGCCAACTCCAGGCCGCCGCCCAGCGCCAGGCCATCCACGGCGGCCACTACCGGCTTGCTCATCGCATCCAGGCGCGCGCACAGACCCGGCAGATTGGGCTCGGCCAGCGCCTGCGGCTGGCCGAACTCACGGATATCGGCCCCGCCCGAGAAGGCCTTCGGGCCGCCGTACAGCACCACGGCCGCGACGCCGGGGTCGGCGTCCGCCTGCTCCAGCGCGGCGTAGAGGCCGCTGCGCAGTGCATGGCTGAGGCCATTGACGGGTGGGTTGGCGAATTGCAGCAACAGCAGTTCGCCGTCGCGGGTGGACTCAACAAGGCTCATGGGTGCGGGGGATAGTCAGTCGAGCACGGTATCGACGAGGGCGCGCAGCTCACGCTTGTCGACCTCGCCATTGCCCAGGCGCGGCAGCTCCGGGAAGACCAGCGCCGCGGCAGGTTGTTGCCAGTCGGCCACCCGGCCTTGGAAGTAGGCCAGCAACTCCTCGGTGCTGAGGCTGGCGCCGGGCTGCAGCACCACCACCATCAGCGGGCGTTCGCCGAGCAGCGGGTCGTTGCGGGCAATCGCAGCAGCCTCGGCGACTTCAGGCAGGCTGAGCGCGATGCGCTCGAGCTGTGCGGCGCTGATCCATTCGCCGCCGCAGCGGATCAGGTCCTTGCGCCGGTCGGTGATGGTGACCCAGCCTTCGGGGTCGATGCGGGCGATGTCACCGGTGGGGAACCAGCCATACACCCCGTCGACGGAGACCAGGGGTGAATCGGCTTCGCCGATGTAAGCGTCCAGCGTCCAGGGGCCGCGCGCCACCAGCAGGCCTTCGGTGTGGCCGTCCCGCGGCAGCGAGCGGCCGTCGTCGTCCACCAGCGCCAGCTCGACGCCAAAGCGCGCCCGGCCCTGCGGCAGCCGGCCATCGGGCCCGAGCACCAGGGCAGAGCCACGCGCCACCAAGGCGGGCGGGGCAATCTCGCTCATGCCCCAGGTGTGCATCACATCCAGGCCGGGCACGGCGCGCATGCGCGTGAGCAGCTCCGGCGGGAAGGCGGCGCTGCCCACCACCGCACGGCGCAAGGCCGGCAGCCTCAGGCCGCTGGCATCCATATGGTTCATCACCTCCTGCCAGACGTTCGGAGGGCCGGCCGCCAGGGACACGCCGAGCGTGGCCATGGTCTCGGCCAGCGTGGCGGGCGCCAGGCCGGGCGGCACCAGCACCAGGCGCGAGCCGACCATGGCCGCACACAGGCACATGGCCCAGCCGCCACTGTGCGCCACCGGCAGCAGGGGCATGACGGCGTCTTCGTAGCCGATGCCATAGGCATCCGGCAGCGCCGCGGCCATGGCCTGCAGCACCGCGGCACGGTGGCTGGTGGGCACGCCGCGGGGCCAGCCGCTGCTGGCCGCCGTGAAGGAGATCAGTGCGGTATCGGTCTCGACCTGATCGGGCCAGTGCCAATCCGGGTCGTCAAAGCCCAGCAGGGATTCGGCATCCATGGGCTCCACCATCAGCGTGCCGGGCTCGGGCAGCATGTCAGGCCCCCCCAGCTGCACATAGTGCTTGACGCTCGCCATCTGCAGCTGCATCGCGTCGATCAGTGGCGCCAGCGCCTGGTCGAACACCAGGGCCTGCGCCTGCGTTTGGTTGACGGCCCAGATCAGCTGCTCGGGAAACTGGCGCGGGTTCAGCGTAAGCGCCTGACGGCCGCTGGCGGCGGTGCCCAGCACGGCCTCCAGCAGGCCCTGGGCGTTCCAGCCCAACAAGGCCACCGGCGCACGCATCGGTAGCGCCAGCCGCTCCCACGCCTGACCCCATTGGCGCGCCCGGCGCTCCAGCAAAGCCCAGTTGCTGCGGTGGAGGTGACCTTGGCCGTCCAAGGTCACCACTTCGGTGCGTCCGTGCTCGCGCGCAGCGTGGCGCAGCAGACTGGACAGATGTAAGGAGACGCGCATCATCGCGACCGATCTTAGGCCGCGGCCCCGCAGGAAGCCCCAGGGCTGCGCTACGGGTTCACCCGCGCCCGCCAACTCAACCGGACCCCATCATGGACAAGGACTACCCCATTCAGAAGACCGACGCCGAATGGCGCGCCCAGCTCGACCCGATGGCCTACGAAGTGGCGCGCCACGCCGCGACTGAACGCGCCTTCACTGGCGCCTTCTGGGATCACTGGAAGGACGGCGAGTACCACTGCGTCGGCTGCGGTGCCACGCTGTTCCGCTCCGACACCAAGTTCGACGCCGGCTGCGGCTGGCCCAGCTATTACGAGCCGGTGAACGCCGAGATCATTGAGCGCGTGGTCGATCGCAGCCATGGCATGGTGCGCATCGAGGTGCGTTGCAGCCAGTGCGGCAGCCACCTGGGCCATGTGTTCCCCGACGGACCGGAACCCACTGGCGAGCGCTTCTGCATCAACTCGGCCGCCTTAACATTCGCGCCCTCCAAGTGAACCCCCAGGGCCGGCGCTGCCGGCCCTGCGTCCATGAAGCTGCTGCTCGACTTCCTGCCGCTGGCCCTGTTCTTTGCGGCCTTCAAGTACGCCGATGCCAACCGTGAATGGGCCGCCGCGTTTGCCACTTCGCAGCTCGGCTTCATGGTGGCCGGTGGCGTCGTGGGTGCCGAGGAAGCCCCGGTGCTGCTGGCCACGGTGGTCGTCGTGCTGGCCACGCTCCTGCAGGTGCTCTACCTGAAGCTGACGCGGCAGAAGGTCGACGCCATCCTCTGGGTCAGCCTGGCCCTGGTGGTGGTGCTGGGCGCGCTGACCGTCTACTTCCACAGCGAAACCTTCATCAAGTGGAAGCCCACCGGCCTCTACTGGGCCATGGGCCTGGGCTTCTGGGTCAGCGCCCGCTTCTTCGGCACCAACCCGCTCAAGGCCATGCTGAAGGACCTGGAATTGCCGGATCCCGTCTGGGCCCGGCTCTGTCAGGCCTGGATCGCGTTCTTCGCCGCCATGGGCGTGCTGAACCTGGCCGTGGCCTACAACTTCAGCACCGCCGCCTGGACGAACTTCAAGGTCTTCGGCGCCACCGGGCTGATGCTGATCTTCACGCTGGCTCAAGGGCTGTATCTGTCCCGCCATCTGCCCGAAGAACCCCAGGACAAGCAGCCATGAGCCGCCCCGCCTGGGCCGAAGCCCTGCGCCTGCAATTGCAGGCCACCGAGTTCGAACTGATCGACGACAGCGCGGCCCACGCCGGTCATGCGGGTGCGCGCGAAGGAGGTCATTACCAATTGCGCGTGGTCAGCCCGCGCTTTACAAATCTCAACCGGATCGCCCGGCACCGGCTCATTTATGATGCCCTTGGCCCCCTGCCCGCGCAGCGCATCCACGCGCTGAACATCAAGGCCCTGGCCCCGGGCGAGTTCTGAGCCACCCTCCCCTGAACCTCTGTTTGGCGCCATTGCGCGCCCTGTTCTGAGACTGTCCCGATGAAACTGTCCCTGCTCGCCCTGCTGCTGTCGGCCTCGTTTGCCGCGCAAGCCCAGAACATCGCCATCGTCAATGGCAAGGCGGTGCCGAAGGCCCGCGCCGAGACCCTGATCCAGCAGGTCACCAAGAACGGCCAGCCGCGTTCCCCTGAAATGGAGAAGCAGGTCAAGGACGAAGTGGTGCGCCGTGAAATCCTGATGCAAGAGGCGGAGCGCCGCGGCATCCCTGCCAGCCCTGACTTCAAGGCCCAGATGGAACTGGCCCGCCAGGCCATCATGGTGCGCGAGCTGCAGCAGAACTACCTGAAGACCGCCCCGGTCAGCGACGCCGACGCGCAGGCCGAGTACGACAAGGTCAAGGCCCAGCAGGGCGGCCCCGAGTACCGCGCCCGCCACATCCTGGTTGAGACCGAGGCCGAAGCCGTGGACCTGATCAAGCAGCTCAACGGCGGCGCCAAGTTCGAAGACCTGGCCGCCAAGAGCAAGGACCCGGGCTCCGCCGCCCGCGGTGGCGACCTGGACTGGGCCAATGCCAGCGCCTATGTGCCCGAGTTCAGCCAGGCCATGATGGCCCTGAAGAAGGGTGAAATGACGCAGAACCCGGTCAAGAGCCAGTTCGGCTACCACATCATCCGCCTGGACGACACGCGTGAGTCGCAGTTCCCCGCTTTCGCCGACGTCAAGCCGCAAGTGGTCGAGCGCCTGAAGCAAATGCGTTGGGCCGAGTTCCAGAAGAAGCTGTTCGACAGCGCCAAGACGGACTACAAGTTCCAGTAAGCCGTCAACCGGATCCAAGCCGCCCGCTCTCACAAGCCGGCGGCTTTTCTTATGCCCGCTTCTCGAATCGCCCGCCGCTGGCTGCCGACCCCGGACCGCCTGGCCGAAACCAAGGGACTGCGGTGGCTGGGCCACTACCTGCAGCCGCGCCCCTGGCTCTGGGTGGCGCATCGCCGACGCGTTGCGCTCGGCGTGGCGGTCGGGCTGGCCGTCGGCGTCATCCCCCTGCCCTTGCAGATGGCGCTGGCCGCCGTCTGTGCGCTGGCGCTGCGCTGCAACGTCGCAGCCGCCGTGGCTGCGACCTGGCTGACCAACCCCTTCACCATGTTCCCCATCTGGGGTCTGGCCCTGTGGCTGGGCAGCCTGGTGATCGGCGATGGCGGCGTGACGGCCGAGCCGGCCGTGCTGGCCCTGCAATGGACGGCCCCCGCCACGTGGTGGCCGGCCTTCAAGGTGTGGGCTCTGGACATGGGCCCGGCGCTCTTGGTGGGCCTGCCGCTGTCGGGTCTGGTGATCGGCGCCCTGGCTTACGTGCTGATCTACGTCGGCTGGTGGTGGGTGATCCGCTTCGAGCGGCGCCGCCGGCTCAGGCTACGAGCCGCCCGGCCTCGATCTTGAGCTGACGCTGGCAGCGAGCGGCCACCGCCGGGTCGTGCGTCACAAGCACCAGCGTCGTGCCTTCGGCACGGTTCAACTCGAACATCAACTCCATCACCTGGGCACCTGTGGCGTGGTCCAGGCTGCCGGTGGGTTCGTCGGCCAGCAGCAGGGCCGGCTTGACGACGAAGGCGCGCGCCAGCGCTACACGCTGCTGCTCACCGCCCGAGAGCACGCGCGGGCGATGGTTCAGGCGCTCACCCAGGCCCACGCGGCGCAGCATCTGCCGCGCCTGCTCGGCGGCGTCCCGGTCGCCGCGCAGTTCCAACGGCAGCATGACGTTTTCCAGCGCGGTCAGGTTCGGCAACAGCTGAAAGCTCTGGAACACAAAGCCCATCACCCGCGCGCGCAGCGCGGCACGCTCGTCCTCGTTCAGTGCAAACAGCTCCTGACCCTGGATGCGCACCGAGCCGGAGCTGGGCGTATCCAAACCAGCCAGCAAACCCAGCAGGGTGCTCTTGCCCGAGCCCGAGGCGCCGACGATGGCGACCGAGGTCTGCGCCTGTAGGGAAAAGGACAGCTCATGCAGAATCGTCAGCTCCCCTTGGGCGTCGCGCACGCGCTTGCACAGGGCCTTGACTTCAAGCAGGACGGAATCGGACATGACGGGAAGGCGGCAATGGGTCGCGCACTGTAGCCGCGCGGCTGTGGCCGCGCTGATCGTCAGGCCACTGCCGCTGGCGGCTGCGTCGGCACGCAAGCTGCTGGTGGTAGGTGACAGCCTGTCGGCCGAGTACGGGCTGGCGCGCGGCAGTGGTTGGGTGGCGCTGCTGGAGAAGCGCCTGGCGGAAACCGGCCGGCGCTACGAAGTCTTCAACGCCAGCATCAGCGGAGACACCACCGCAGGCGGCCTGAGCCGGCTGCCGGCGCTGCTGAAAGAGCACCGGCCCAGTCTGGTGGTGATCGAACTGGGGGGCAACGACGCCCTGCGTGGCATGCCGCTGGCGCATACGCGCGACAACCTGCGGGCGATGGTGCGCGCCGTCAAGGCGGCCAAGGCCAAACCCCTGCTGGTGGGCATGCAGGTGCCGCCCAATTACGGCGCCCGCTATGGGCGCGAGTTCTTCCAGCTTTTTGCCGAGCTGGCCAAGGAGGAAGGCGCGGCGCTCGCACCCTTCCTGCTGGCCGGCGTGGCCGACCGCCCCGATGCCGAGGCCTGGTTCCAGCCGGACCGCATCCACCCACTGGCGCGCGCCCATCCGGTCATGCTCGACAACATCTGGGCGGCGCTCAAGCCCCTGCTCTGATCAGCGGTTGTCGCGGCGCGGCACGCCGTCGTCCTTGTCGCGCTCGCGCTCCTTGCGGGGCTCGGGGCGGCGCGACTCCTGCGGCTGCGGAGCCGGCCGCGGTGGCTCCATGCGCACCGGCGGACTGGGCTGGCGCTCGGCGCGGGGGGCTTCAAAGCGTTGCTCCGGGGCACGCCGCGCAGGCATCTCGGCGTCGCGCTCGGCACGGTCGCGGCGCGAGAAGCCGCTTTCTGGCTGCGTCGGCTGCGCCGGCGGCATTGCTTGCATCGGCTGGGGCGACAGCACAGGCGGGGCCTGGCGCTGCGGCTCGGCGCGCTGCGGCATCGGCCAGTCCTGACGCGGCTCGATTCGCTGCGGTGGCTCCTGGCGGAGCACCGGGGCCGGCTCCACGCGGGGCGCATCCGGCGCGCGGCGCGGCCAGGCAGTCCCATTGCCGCTGGTGGCCGATTCCTGTTCCGCACGGTCGCGGCGCGAAAAGCCCTGTTCAGGTGCCCCCGGGCGCACCGTGTCGGTGCGTGCCGGCAGACCGTTATCAGGACGCGACTCGGCGCGGGGCAGCGGCTCCTGGCTCAGCACCGGCGGTGCCGGGCGGCCGCGCGGGTTGCCGCGGTCGCGCCAGTCGTCCTGCGTTTGCGCGGCGCGTACCGGGAGCGGGCCCTGGTGTGCCGGGCCGAGCGGCAGCGGTGTGAGCTCGCGCAGCACGCGCTCGTCGCGCACCGGACTCGGGCGGGCATCGCGCAGCGGCGTGTCGGCCGAGACCACCAGCGAACTCACGGCACCCGGCACCTGGCGGTTGCGGTGCACATAGGTTTCGGGGCGCTGCACGGTCACCGGGTCGGGATTGAAGCGGCGCACGTACTGCGGGCTGTGGCGGTACCAAGGGACGAAGACCTCGCGCGGAGCCAGCGGCACCCAGGCCACCGGCGGCGCCCAGCGGCTGCCGATCTGCACGCCCACCGACACCGAGCCGCCGCCCACCCAGGCCACCAGGGCCGGCGCGAACACCGGGCGCACGACGCGCTGGCCCGGCGCCCAGCACCAGCGGCCACGCCAGTGCACCCAGCGGCCGTAGTGCGAAGTCGCATAGCCCCAGGGCAGGTCGTCCACCCAGGTCCAGCCCCAGTGGCGGGTCCAGGTCCAGCGGCCATGGCGGTAAGGCGCCCAGTCCACTGCCACGCGCAGCGGGATCCAGACGGCGCCGTAGTCGCCGCTGTCTTCCCAGCGGCCGTTGGCATCCAGCTCGTCGGCGCCGGTCAGATCAGGTGAAACATAGCGGTAGGCCGGGCGATCCAAGCGGGCATAGCGGTCGTCGCCTCGGCCGAAGCCCAGTTCACTCACCAGCCATTGACCAAAGTCATCCTGGCGCAGCAGGCGGCCGCGCTCGGCGCGCGGGCCGCCGTCCCACCACAGCTCGGCCTGTTCGGGGGCATCCAGCCAGACCGGGGCATCGCCATTGGCCCGGCCCTCAAACCGCAGCCGGCCTTCGAAGGCCTGGGCGCGGCTGGCCTTGGCGAGTTGGTCGATGCGGTAGGCGCCCGGGCGCTCGAACAGGAAGCGGCCTTCCTGCGTGCGCACCAGGGCTTCGCGGGCATGCTCGGCGCTGACCCAGCGCAGCGCCAAGGCGCCGCGGTCCAGTGCGATATCGATGCGGTCCTCGTCCAGGCGCATCAACTCCATCTGGCTGCGCTCGTCCAGCCAGAGCGCACTGGCACCGATGCGAAGACCGACGCGGCCGTTGTCTTCGACACGCAGGCGGTCACCCTCGGCCAGGGACTGGTTGCGCATCAGGGGCTGCCATTCGCGCTGTTCGGCATCGAACCACCAAGCCTGGCCGCTCACTTCGGCCACTCGCGCCACGCGCGTGGGCGGGTCGGCCCAGGCGGGCTGCATGAGCAGGGCCAGCAACACCAGCAGGGCCAGCAGCTGCAGGCCGAACCAAGTGCGCAGAGGTGTAGGGAGCTGCTTGTTCTTCATGGTGCCCTTCTCCAGGGGTGCACGGATGATGCGCGCAACGCGGCCAGCCCCGTTTCGGTGCACCGGCTTGCAAGACTTTACAAACCGGGGAACAGCACCTCGGTGAAGCCAAAGCGGCGGAAGTCGCGCACTTTCATGGGGTAAAGCTGGCCGTCGAGATGGTCGCACTCATGCTGGACGACACGGGCATGGAAGCCGCGCGCCTCGCGCTCGATCCAGCTGCCATCCAGCGCCCGCCCGCGGTAGCGGATGTGGCTGGGGCGGGCCACCACGCCGCGCAGCCCCGGCACTGACAGGCAGCCTTCCCAGCCCTCCGCCTCTTCCGGTCCCAGGATCTCGATTTCGGGGTTGATCAGCAGGGTCTCGGGCACCGGCTCAGCCTCGGGGTAGCGCGCCAGCTTCTCAAATCCGAACAGCACCACCCGCAGGTCCACGCCGATCTGCGGCGCCGCCAGGCCGGCGCCACCGGCGGCCTGCATGGTGTCGCGCAGGTCCAGCACCAGGTCGTGCAGTTCAGGCGTGTCAAAGGCGGTGACGGGCTGGGCGACCAGCAGCAGGCGCGAATCGCCCATTCTCAAAATCTCGCGCACGGCCATGGCCTAATTCCGCTCCATGTCAAAGGACGCGATTCTTCCCGATCACACCGAGGCCCTGGGCCACGGCATTTACGCCATCGACACCGGCTTTCAGCGTCCGCGCTTCGATGCCGCTTACCTGATGGTCGAGGCCGGCCGGGCGGCCTTCATCGACACCGGCACCAACCACTCGGTGCCGCGCCTGCTTGAATCGCTGGAAGCCCTGGGGCTGGCGCGCACGGCGGTGGACTTCGTGATTCCCACCCATGTGCACCTGGACCACGCCGGCGGCGTGGGCCTCCTGATGCGCGAACTGCCCGCCGCCACGCTGATCTGCCACCCGCGCGGCCTACGCCACATGGTGGACCCGACCCAGCTCTGGGCCAGCGCCACCGCCGTCTACGGCCCGGAAGAGATGGCGCGCAGCTATGGCGAGCTGGTGCCGGTGCCGGCTGAGCGAGCCCGCCCGAGCAGCGACGAACTGGTGCTGGCGCTGGCCGGCCGGCCACTGCGCTTCATCGACACGCCCGGGCACGCCAAGCACCACCATTGCATCTGGGACGCTCGCAGCCGCGGCTGGTTCACCGGAGACACCTTCGGCCTGTCGTATCGCGAGTTCGACGAAGGCGGCAGGCCCTGGGCCCTGCCCACCAGCACGCCGGTGCAGTTCGAACCCGAGGCCATGAAGGCCTCCATCGCTCGCATGCTGGCCGCCGAGCCCGACTGCCTTTACCTGACCCATTACGGCCGCGTGCGTGAGGTGGCACGCCTGGCTGCGCTGCTCAACGGGCTGATCGACGGCATGACGGCCGTGGCCCGCCAGGCCCAGGCCGAGCGGCACGAGCGGATCAAGCAGGGCCTGCTGGCGCTCTATGCCGACAGCCTCCGTGCTCATGGGAGCGAACGGGGCGCGGACGAGATCGAAGCCCTGTTGTCCACCGACCTGGAGCTCAATGCCCAAGGGCTGGAGGTCTGGTTGGGCAAGACCTAATCAGCGGCCAGCACCCGGTCGCGCCCCGCCGCCTTGGCCGCGTAGAGCGCGCCATCGGCGCGCTTGAGCCAGTCACCCCATTCGCGGTCACCGCGCTGCAGCGCGGCCACACCCACGCTCACCGTGAAGCGCGGCAGTTCGGGCCCCGGCAGCGTGGCCAGCGCCGCGCGCAGGCGCTCGGCCACCGCCCAGGCGGCCGCAGCGTCCTGCTGGGGCAGCAGTACCAGAAACTCCTCACCGCCCCAGCGGGCTGCACGGTCCAGGCTGCGCAGGCCTGCGCGCAGGGTGTCGGCCAGTGCGACGATGGCGGCGTCGCCCACCGCGTGGCCATGCGCGTCGTTGATGCGCTTGAAGTGGTCGATGTCCACCATCAGCAGCGCCGCCGGCTCGCCATGTCGGCGGCCCCGTTGCAGTTGTTCATCCAAAGCTTCTTCCATGGCGCGGCGGTTCAGCAGGCCGCTGAGTCGGTCGGTTCGCGCCAGCAGCTCCAGCTCGGCCAGCAGACGGTCATTGGCCGCGCTCCAATGCCGGAAGCTGCGGTAACCAAAGAAGCCGACGAAGAGCACGAACAGCGCCATCACCCAGTAGAAGCTCCAGGCGGTGGAGAGCAAGGTCTGCACGGTTTCGAGCTGCCGGGCGTCGGCGTCGGCCAGGCGCCGCTGCACCCAGCCCTCGGCCAGGCCCAGGGTGCCGGCGCCGTAGGCCAGCACGGCGCAGACGATCACCAGGATCAGCCGCAGGGCCAAGCGGCGTGAATCCGCCGGAGGTGGAGCCAGCAGGTCCGGACGCCGCGCCAGCCACGCACTGATGCGCGGCCGTGTCAGCCACAGCAGCGGCCCCACCAGCAGCACGGCCTGCAGAAACCCACCGAGCCACCAGCCCTGCCAAATTGGCAGCAGGCCGGTGCTGTCAATGCGGTTGGTGTAGCTCCAGATCAGGGCGCCCGCCGAACCAAACACGCTGGCGGCAAAGGCCAGCATGACGAAGTACAACCAGGCACTCCCGCTGTGCAGTTCGGGGCGCCGGTCGATGGCGCGGTAGCCCAGGGCGTAGACCGCCAGGCCCAGCGGATTGCTGCAGGCGAACAGCAGTGCCCAGGCCAGCGGCATGCCGGCATACAGCGCCAGCGTGAAGGTGGCGGCATAGACCAGGGGCGCGGCCCAGGCCCAGCCGAAGCACAGTGCCCACCAACTGGCCAGCAGCAGCGGTGGATAGACCGTCACATAGACAGTGAAGCCGGCGAAGCGCAGCGGCAGCCCCGACCAGGCCAGGATCACCGTGGCCAGGCCGCTGGCAATGCAGAACGCCAGCGATAGCAGCCAGCCCAGACCCACCCAGCGGCGCTCGGCCGGGCTGGCGGCGCGCCAGAAGGCGCGCAAGCCCACCGTCTGCTGGGTCTGGGCGGGCTGCGGCGTCACCTGCTCAGCCCTGCAGCAGGCTGCGCAGCATCCAGGCGGTCTTCTCGTGCACGTCCAGGCGCTGCGTCAGCAGGTCGCAGCTGGGCTGGTCGTTGGCCGCTTCGGCGATGGGAAACACCGCCCGGGCGGTGCGCGCCACGGCCTCGTGGCCCTGCATCAGCAGGCGCACCATCTCGTCGGCCTTGGGCGGATCGGCCGGCGCATCGGGCAGGCTGGAGAGAGCGGCGAACTGGGCGTAGCTACCGGGCGCCACGTGGCCCAGCGAACGGATGCGCTCGGCAATCGGGTCCACCGCATTCCACAGCTCGGTGTACTGCGCCATGAACATCGCATGCAGCGAGTTGAACTGCGGTCCGGTGACGTTCCAGTGGAAGTTGTGCGTGGTCAGGTAGAGGGTGTAGGTGTCGGCCAGCAAGCGGCTCAGACCCGCCACGATGGCCGCACGCTCCTTGCCGCTGATGCCAATGTCCATGCCGTCGCCCGCGCTGCCGGCCTTGCTCTTCTTCGCCATGGGTCCTCCGTCAAGATGGACCCACAGCCTAGCTCAGGCTTCGTCGTCCCGATGGTCGAGGCCCAATTCCTGGATCTTGCGGGTGATGGTGTTGCGGCCGATGCCAAGTTGGCGCGCGGCATCCACGCGCCGCCCCTGCGTATGGGCCAGTGCCGCCTCAATCAGCGTGGCCTCAAAGCGGCGGGTGAGCTGGTCCCAGACCTCGGGGGCACCGGCGCGCAAGAGTTCGCGCGCCTGCACGGCCATGGCCTGGGCCCAGTCGGAGACTGGCGGCGGCAGGGCCGCCTGCGCCAGGACCGGCGCTGCCTGTGCCGGCGCAAGCGCAGGCACCGCCTCCGCCGCGGCTTCCGGCTCGCGCCGCTCCAGCACCTCGGGTGGCAGGTCGCGCGGCTCCACCACCTGGCTGGGTGCCATCACGCTCAACCAGTGGCAGAGGTTCTGCAGCTGGCGCACATTGCCGGGGAAGTCGAAGGCGGTCAGCGCGGCCAGTGCCGCTTCGCTCAGGCGCTTGGGTTCGACGCCCAGCTCCTGCGCGCTCTGCGCCAGGAAGAAGCGCGCCAGCAGCGGGATGTCCTCGCGCCGCTCACGCAGCGGCGGCAGGCGCAGGCGGATGACGTTCAAGCGGTGGAACAGGTCCTCGCGAAAGGCGCCCTCGCGCACCCGCTGCTCCAGGTGCTGGTGCGTGGCGGCGATGACGCGCACCTGGCTCTTGATCGGGCTGTGGCCGCCGACGCGGTAGTAGTGGCCGTCGCTGAGCACGCGCAGCAGCCGCGTCTGCAGCTCCAACGGCATGTCGCCGATTTCATCGAGGAACAGCGTGCCCCCTTCGGCCTGCTCGAAGCGGCCGCGGCGCGTGGCCTGGGCGCCGGTGAAGGCACCGCGTTCATGGCCGAACAGCTCGCTTTCCAGCAGGTCTTTCGGGATCGCCGCCGTGTTGATGGCCACGAAGGGCCCGTTGGCACGCGGGCTGTGCTTGTGCAGAGCGCGCGCCACCAGCTCCTTGCCAGCGCCGCTCTCGCCGGTGATCAGCACCGTGACCTGGCTCTGGCTGAGCCGCCCGATGGCACGGAACAGCTCCTGCATGGCCGGCGCCTGGCCCAGCATCTCGGGCGTCTGCGCCTGGGCCTCGGCGGCGGCGGCCTCGCTGCGGCCCTGCTCGAGCGCGCGCTGCACCAGCTCCACCGCCTTGCCCAGATCAAAGGGCTTGGCCAGATAGTCAAAGGCGCCGCCCTGGAAGGCCGAGACGGCGCTGTCGAGGTCGGAGAAGGCGGTCATGACGATGACCGGCAGCTGCGGGTGCTGGGCTTTGACCTCGGCCAACAGGTCCAGGCCCGAACCGCCGGGCATGCGGATGTCACTGATCAAGAGCGCCGGCGGCCCCTCGTCGGCCAGGGCGCTGCGCACATCGCGGGTATTGGAGAAGCTGCGCACGGGCAGGCCCTCACGCGCCAGGGCCTTTTCCAGCACGAAGCGGATCGAGTGGTCGTCGTCTACAACCCAGATTGGTTTCATCAAGGCAGGGGCAGCAGGATGCGGAAGTCGGTTCGCCCCGGTTCACTGTCGCAGTCAATGATCCCTTGATGAGCCTGCACGATGGTCTGCGCCAGATGCAGGCCCAATCCGGTGCCGCCCTCCCGCCCCGTCACCAGAGGGAAGAACAGCCGATCACGAATCTCGCTCGGTACGCCGGGGCCGTTGTCTTCCACATGCAATTCGAGTGCCAGGCGCCAGCGCTGCTTGCCCAAGGTGACCTGGCGCGCGGCCCGGGTGCGCAGCACGATCTGCGCGGGCTGCCCCGCCGCGAGCTGCGGCTGCAGGGCCTGGGCTGCGTTCTGCACCACATTCAGCAAGGCCTGGATGAGCTGTTCGCGGTCGCCACGGAACTCTGGCAGGGAGATGTCGTAGTCGCGCCGGATCGTGAGCTTCGGGAACTCGATCAGCACCAACGCACGCACGCGCTCGCAGACCTCGTGGATGTTGACATCACCCACCACCTGGGCCTGGCGATGCGGCGCCAGCAGCCGGTCCACCAGCACCTGCAGACGGTCGGCCTCATGCACGATGACCTGGGTGTACTCCAGCAGTTCGGATTCCTGGCCCAGCTCCAGCGCCAGCAGTTGCGCCGCACCGCGCAGGCCGCCGAGCGGGTTCTTGATCTCGTGCGCGAGGTTGCGGATCAAGTCCTTGCTGCTGCGCACCTGGTCCAGGTTGCGCTCTTCGCGCTCATGGCGCGCCTGCTGGGTGGCCTCGATCATCTCGACCACCAGATGCTGCGGGTCGTCGGTCTGCGAGACCAGCACCAGCACGTCCAGCAGCTCCTCGTGCGGCGCGCGGCGCAGCTGGGCTTCGAAGCGGGCGGTGGCGAAACGGTTGCCCTGCACCGCGGCCAGCGTTTCGCGCAGCCGCCCGTCGTCGGCAAACCACTCGAACAGGGTGCGCTGCTGGGCGGCGCGGCGTGACAGGCGCAGCTGGTCTTCAAACGCGGCGTTGGCGAAGCGCACCTGGCCGTCGGGCCGCACCACCGCGATCAGGGTGGCCAGTTGGTCGAAGGCCGCGTAGTCGGTCAAGTTCTTGGGGTCAGGGCAGCTTGGCCAGTTCGCGCTTCAGGGCCTCAATATCGACCTCTTGCCGCGCGATCGCGGCGCGCATGTCCGTGACCTTTTGCTGATAGATGGCGAAGTTGCGCTCGGTGCGCTCGGGCTGGCCGTCGTTGAAGTCCTTCTTCAACTGCTCCAACTTGGCCGTGGCTTCGCGCAGCTCGGCTTCCAGCACCTTGCGGCGCTCGCTGTCGCGCGCCTTCTGGGTGTCGTCGGCCACACGCTCACGCTTGTCGGTCGCGCCGCCACCCGCGGTCGGCGCGGGCGCCTTGGGCTTGACCGGCGAGACCACCGTGATCGGTGCGCCCTCGATCGAACGGCAGCCCTTTTCCTGCGCCTCGCGCGGCGAGAGCTGGTCGGTGTAGAGCACCGGCGGCCCCGGGCAGCGGTACACGACCGCTTGGGCCTGGGCGGTGGCAAGGAGCATCAGCAGGGTGGGCAGCAGCTTCATGCGCGCGATTGTCAAGAAAAAAGGGGAGGACATCCGCCCTCCCCTTCACACCTCAGCCCTCCTGGGCTTACAGCGCGTAGTACATGTCGTATTCGACCGGGTGCGTGGCCATGCGGAAGCGGGTCACCTCCTGCATCTTCAGGTCGATGTAGGCATCGATGAAGGCATCGGTGAACACGCCGCCCTTGGTCAGGAAGGCACGGTCCTTGTCCAGATAGTCCAGGGCCTGGTCCAGGCTGTGGCAGACGGTCGGGATCTTCGCGTCTTCTTCAGGCGGCAGGTGGTACAGGTCCTTGGTGGCGGCCTCGCCCGGGTGGATCTTGTTTTCCACGCCGTCCAGACCGGCCATCAGCAGGGCGGCAAAGCACAGGTAGGGGTTGGCGCTGGGGTCCGGGAAGCGGGCCTCGACGCGACGGCCCTTGGGGTTGGCCACGTAGGGGATGCGGATCGAGGCCGAGCGGTTCTTGGCCGAATAGGCCAGCTTCACCGGGGCTTCGAAGCCTGGCACCAGGCGCTTGTAGCTGTTGGTGCCGGGGTTGGTGATGGCGTTCAGCGCACGGGCGTGCTTGATGATGCCGCCGATGTAGTACAGGGCGAACTCGCTCAGGCCGGCATAGCCTTCACCGGCGAACAGGTTCTTGCCATCCTTCCACACGGACTGGTGCACGTGCATGCCGCTGCCGTTGTCGCCGACGATGGGCTTGGGCATGAAGGTCGCCGTCTTGCCATAAGCGTGGGCGACGTTCTGGATCACGTACTTCTGCAGCTGGGTCCAGTCGGCGCGCTGCACCAGCGAGCTGAACTTGGTGCCGATTTCCATCTGGCCGGCGTTGGCCACCTCGTGGTGGTGCACCTCGACCGGGATGCCCAGCTGTTCGAGGATCAGGCACATCTCCGAGCGCATGTCCTGGCCGCTGTCGACCGGAGGTACGGGGAAGTAGCCGCCCTTGACGGTGGGACGGTAGCCGCTGTTGCCGTGCTCGTATTCCTTGCCGGTGTTCCAGGCGGCTTCTTCCGACTCGATCTTGAAGAAGCAGCCCGACATGTCATTGGCCCAGCGCACCGAGTCAAAGATGAAGAACTCGGGCTCGGGGCCGAAGTAGGCGGCATCGCCCAGGCCAGAGGCCTTCAGGTAGGCCTCGGCGCGCTTGGCCAGGCTGCGCGGGTCGCGCTCGTAGGCCTTGCCGTCGGCCGGATCGATGACGTCGCAGGTCAGGATCAGGGTCGGCTCTTCGAAGAAGGGGTCGATGTTGGCGGTGTTCGGATCGGGCATCAGCAGCATGTCGCTGGCCTCGATGCCCTTCCAGCCGGCGATCGACGAACCGTCGAACGCGTGGCCGCTGCTGAACTTGTCTTCGTCGAAGTGCGAAACGGGCACGGAGACGTGCTGTTCCTTGCCGCGGGTATCGGTGAAGCGGAAGTCAACGAACTTGACCTCGTTCTCCTTCACCATCTTCATCACATCGGCAACGGTCTTGGTGGCCATCCAAACTCTCCAAATCGGGGGCGGGTTGTGCGGACTCGTCAGCCCCGGAAGGTGCCGGAGGCTGCGATACGGATTACTAAGCAGCGTTCATGCCAGCACCCCGGCAGCGGCATTGCCTGGGGGCGGGAGAACCATTATGGGCGGCGACGCACCGCAACAGTGCGCAAGCCACTCAGCGCACCAGTTCGGTGCAAATCGATGCACCAAACTGGACAAGGCCCTCGCGCAGCGCGGCGTAGGCCACCTGCAACGCGGGGTCGGGCAGCGCCTTGACACCGAGC
Organism: Burkholderiaceae bacterium; assembly: GCA_039808065.1. Lineage (GTDB taxonomy): Bacteria > Pseudomonadota > Gammaproteobacteria > Burkholderiales > Burkholderiaceae_C > Inhella. The sequence goes on from JBDHSJ010000029.1 coordinate 24,877, forward strand.
TCGATGCAGCGGCCCCACTGGGGGTGGTCGACGCTGGGCAAGCTGAACACCTTGACCGGGGCGTGCTCGGCCTCGATGCGCTCCATCAGCGGGGTCAGCTGGGCCTCGTAGGCGCCCTGCACCACGCAGGAGCGTTCGCGCACGCCCACGGGTTGGACATGGGCGGCGTAGAGCGTGTCCAGCACCCAGGCCATCATGGGGTGGGCCATCACGGGAAAGCCGGGCACGAAATGCAGGCGCCCCAGGCTGAAGCCGGGGATGCGGTTGTAGGGGTTCGGGATGAGCGTGGCGCCCCGCGGCAGCACCCCCATCTGCAGGCGGCGCTGCATGTCAGGGTGCTCGTCGGATTCCAGTGCCTGGCCGCGCTCGGCAGCCATCTCGGCGGCGCGCTGGCGGATCAGGGCTTGGGCTTCGGCATGGGCTTGCAGCGGCACGCCCAGGGCCTGGGCGGCGGCCTGGCGGGTGTGGTCGTCGGGCGTGGCGCCGATGCCGCCACAGCAGATCACCGCGTCGCCGCTGGCCAAAGCGGCACGCAGCGCGGCGGCCTGCTGGGCCGGGTCGTCGCGCACGTAGCGGGCCCAGTCCAGCTCCAGGCCGCGTGCGGCCAGCAGCTCGATCAGCTTGGGTGCATGGGCGTCCTGGCGCTTGCCGCTGAGCAGCTCATCGCCGAACACGATCAATCCGAACTTCAGCATCGACTCACTCCTGCGGCAGCTGCACGGGGTCGATCACGCGCGCCGGCACTTCCAGCGGCGCCTGGCGCAGGGCCTGCAGCGCGGCCAGGCCGAAGTGCGCGAACCACAGCGCTGCGAAGGCAAAGACCAGCATGTAGAGCCAGATCGCGATGGGCAGCAGCAGCGGCGCCAGCACGATGGAGAGCGCGCCAAACGCAAAGATCAGCGCGGGCGCCGCGCCCAGAAAGCCGGTGAGCACGCCAATGCCCAGCAGCGGCCAGCGCTGCTCGCGCATCAGCTGACGGCGTTCCTCGGCACTGGCGTGGTCGGCCAGCACGTCGTAGGCAAATACGCGGTAGGTCAGCCAGCCCCAGATCAGGGGCGGCACCACCAGGGCCACGGGCGGAATCAGCCAGAAAGGCATGCTGAACAGCAGCAGCACGAGGGCCAGCAGCGTGGCGCCCAGCGAACCCAGCAGGCCGCCCAGAAAGCTGCCGCCGCGGCGCTGCTCCAGCTTGGGGAAACGGCGCTCGGCCACCAGGCGTGTGAGCGCCGGCGTCATCAGCGCCGCCACCAGCACGATGGCCAGGCCCATCACCAGCGGCAAGGCCAGGGCCAGGGTGATGACCGGCGCGATGACACTGCGAAAGCCAGTGGCGCCCAGTTGCTCCAGCCAGCGCAACGCCGCGTCCACGAGCCGCCAGTCCTCCAGGCTGGCGCGCACCGCCGACACCGCGGGCTCCCAGAAGAACCAGGCCAGGCCAAACGTCAGCACGGCCGCAATGAGCAGCGGCAACAGACTCCAGCCAATGACACGCGGATGCAGGCAGTAGGCGGCCGCGCGCCAGCCGGCATCCAGCACACGGTGGGCGGCGGGGGGCATGGGTTGGACGTTCATGCAGACCTTTTCATCAGGGCAGACCACAGACGCTGCAGACCCAGCTTCTGCTGCGCCCACAGGCCGCCACCATAGTCGCGGCCGCCCGCCTCGGGCAGTTGGTCGCGGATGCCGGTGGGGGGGTAGGCGTCGTCGAAGCGGGCGGTACCGAAGAGCTGATCCCACCAGGGCAACAACACACCGAAGTTGTGCCCGCCCAGCGTGCCCGGCCCGGTCGACTCATGACCCAGGCCGATGGCATGGTGCAGACGGTGAAAGCGCGGGCTGACCCAGAGCCGCTCCAGCGGGCCGAAATGCAGGCGCGCATTCGAATGCTGCAGGCTCTCGAAGGTCTGCGTCACCAGCGTGATGGCCATGAACTGGGCCGGTTCGGTGCCGAGCAGCAGGCCCAGCAGCGCGAACAGCGCGGCGCCGAGCAGGTCATCCAGGAAATGGTTGCGGTTATCGGTCCAGCGGCCCATCTGCCGCTGGCTGTGGTGCAGGGCATGCAGGGCCCACCACCAGTTCCAGGCGTGCTGGGCGCGGTGCAGCCAGTAGCCGGCAAAGTCGAACACCACCAGGTAGAGCACGAAAGCGATCCAGGGCTGGTCGGTCACGCCCGGCCACAGGCCGTCCAGATGCCAGGGTTGCCAGCCCCAGAGCCGCCCCTGCACGGCCAGTTCGTCCACCAGCGGGTCGAGCGTGAAGAACAGCGCCAGACGGAACAGGCCAAGACGCTGGATCAAGGTGTAAATGAAGTCCGTCCGCACCGGCCGCGGGTCCGTCCAGCGCTCCACCGGGCGCCAGCGCTCCAGCGCACCCAGCACCACGGCAATGAAACTCAGCTGCAGCAGGCCGGCCAGCAGCCAGCCGGTGCCACTGAAGGCTTCGCCCGCCACCGAAGCCAGGCCAAGCGCCTGCACCAGGGGCAGCACCAAGGCCTCGAAGAGGGCCTGCTGGGCGCGGTCGAAGTACTCGATCAGGGAGTCCATGCCGAACGGTAATCCGGATGCTCGCGCAGGCGCGCGAAACAAAGGCCTTTGGCCTTGAGACCGACGATGAGCGGCTCCAGCACCGCCGGCGCCCAGGGTTCGCGGCGGTCCCAGATGCCCAGGTGGGCCAGCAGCACATCGCCGGGCTGGATGCGCGCCAGCGCCCGCTGCAGCAGTTGCTCGTTCGAAATCTGCTCGCTGGGCAGTTCGTCGCCCAGGAAACCCGCCGGGCTCCAGCCCACGTGGCGGAAACCGCAGGCCTGGGCCGCGGCCAGCAGGCGCGGCGAGGTCTTGCCGGCCGGGGCACGGAAGAGCGGATCGAGGGCTCGGCCGGTCATCTGCTGGAAACGTGTGTCCACGCGCCGCAGTTCGGCGCAGTAGGCCGCGGCGTCGAGCCGGCGCCAGCTCGGCGCTTGGCGGCCGGCCTGGGTGCGAAAGCGCATCGCACCGTTCGGCAAATCCGCCACCCAGATGTCATGCGCCCAAGTGTGGCTGCCGAAATCGTGCCGGCCGCTGGCGGCCAGGCGGCGCCAGAACGGCGCCCAGCGCTCGTCCAGACTGTGCCCGCCCTCCAGCGTGGGTTCGCTGGCCAGGAAGAAGGTGGCCGGCACCTGGTGCTTGTCCAGCGTGGCGGCCACTTGGTCGGCCACCCCCATGTGGCCGGTGTCAAAGCTCAGATAGACCGGCCGCTCGCAGGCTTCGGCCGCTGCCACCAGCGCGGGCAGGGCCAGGGCGAGCAGCCAGGGCTTCATCGACGTGGCAG
>JBDHSJ010000030.1:0-27652 GCA_039808065.1 Burkholderiaceae bacterium
GTGAAGGCGTTCAGGGCCTGCGGGCGGTTCAAACGCAGGATGGCGATGTTCTCTTCGCGCTCGATCAGGATCTGCGGCTCGGCCATGGGTGGGGCTCCGGAAGCCTGTGGACAAGGCTGTGCAAAGCCTTTGCGCACGGGCGGGACAACAAGTGGATGGGCTGTGGACGGTGCGATGCTTGGACTTGTTCCAACGCCTGACCGACCGGTCGGTCGATCATACGGTCTGCTTCTTTGACCGCCATCAGGAAACCCCATGCCCTGCTATGCCATTGACGGTGTGATCCCCGTCGTCCACCCCAGCGCCCATGTGCACCCCACGGCGGTGCTGATTGGCGATGTGCACATCGGGCCCGGCGCCTACATCGGTCCGAACGCCAGCCTGCGCGGCGACTTCGGCCGCATCGAGATCCATGCCGGCGCCAATGTGCAGGACTGCTGCGTGCTGCACGGCTTCCCGCGCAAGCTCTGCGTGGTGGAGCGGGACGGCCATGTCGGCCATGGCGCCATCCTGCACGGCTGCCGGGTGGGCGAAGGCGCCTTGGTGGGCATGAACGCGGTGCTGATGGACGAGGTGGTGCTGGGCGCACGCGCCATCGTGGCGGCGCATGCCTTTGTGGCGGCCGGCCAGCAGCTGCCGGCCGAGCACCTGATCGTCGGCAGCCCGGCCAAGGTGCTGCGCCCGCTCAAGCCCGAGGAAATCGCCTGGAAGGCGGCCGGCACCGCCACGTATCAACAGCTGACGACACGCTGCCTGGCATCGCTGCGCGAGGTGCAACCCCTGCCGGAAGCCGAGCCCAACCGGCCGGAACTGCCGGATTTCGAGGTCGTGCCCAAGCTGGAATCGGCCGCGCGGGACAAGCCTGTGGATGGCTGAAGAACAAGAGGGGGCTTATCCACAGGTGCGGCCGTTTGGGCGGAGTTGTTGTCGTTTCGGGTGCAGCGGCGCAGGCCCTCCGCCCACAGCCTGAAGCGGCACTCAACTCCTTATCAGCGTTTGGTTTTTTGACTTATCCACAGAATCGGGCGGCCTCTACTACCACCACCAATCTAAAAATCTAAAACTGCATGTGAATACCAAAGGCAGAAGTTCCCCTTCCGCCGCGCCCCATCCGCCTCTTTCCAGATCACTTTTTGAGCCCATGGACCTTTCTGTCTGGCAGCAGCGTCTGCTTGCCTTCGCCGCTGAGCGCGAGTGGCCGCCCTACCTCAACCCCAAGAACCTGGCGATGGCGCTCAGCGTCGAAGTGGCCGAGCTGGTGGAGTGCTACCAATGGCTGGACCTTGAGCAAGCACGCCAGCTGACGGAGGGCGAACCAGGACGCACCCAAGTGGCTGAGGAAATGGCCGATGTGCTGATGTATTTGCTGCATCTGGCCCGCGAAACAGGCATTGACCTGGAAGCCGCCTGTGAGGCCAAGCTCAAGCGCAATGCCCTGAAGTACCCGGCACCATGACGTGGCAGGACCGTGAGCTGCTGGCGGTCGTGGATTTCGAGACCACCGGCATGTCGCCCAAGCACGGGGCCCGGGCCACGGAGGTGGCCGTGGTCTGGGTGCGCGGGAACGAACTGGTGGACCAGTACAGCAGCCTGATGCACACCGGCGTGCCGATCCCGCCGTTCATCGAGCGGCTGACGGGCATCAGCAACCGCATGCTGGAAACCGCCAACCCGGCCGCCACGGTGATGAGGGCACTGGCCCAGCGCCAGCCGCCCTGCCCGCTGATCGGGCACAACGTCGGCTTTGACGCCCAGTTCTGGCGCGACGAGATGCAGCGGGCCGACTGCGCCGACCACGCGGAACCGGCGCGCCTGTGCACCGTCAAGCTGGCACGCCGGCTCTACCCGCAGGCGCCAAATTGCAAGCTCGGCACGCTGGCCGCCTTCCATGAACTGGCGCCGCAGGGTCGGGCTCACCGGGCGCTGGCCGACGCCCTGACCACCGCACTGCTCTGGCTGCAGATGCGCCAGGACATCGAGCACCACCTGGGGAGCGAGCTGGGCGGCGCGCCGGTCAATTTCGCGCTGGCAGACCGGCTGCAGGCCCTGCCCTTCGCCCAGTGGCCGCGCGCTGCACGGGCCCATGCCAAGTCTTTGGCACAGGGCGAATGCTTGTTATGAGCTTCTTGACCCAGCCAGGCGCTGGGCTTGTGAGCTTTTGTTAGATTCCCGGCCCTGACAACGACACGGCTATGGGAAACCGCCTTGGTACTGCACGTCCCGATGGGATGTGGAAACTGGTCTTTTACGAGCGCAAGGGCATGCGCATGGTGGTGGACAAATCCGCCCCCTGGCTGCCCAACCGGGCGGCGGCTGAAAGCTGGGCCCAGTTCTACATGCGCCAGGGCTATCACATCGGTTTGCAGGCCCAGGATGGGCACATCGAGCGCCTGAGTGAGGGCCTGCCCGGCTGAAGCTGGGGATCCCGCGACAGCGGGTTGAGGCGCCCCGCGCCTTCAGTGCAGTTCGACCCACCCCTCGATTGCACCCGCTTCGGCGTGGTGCTCCACATGGCAGCCGGCCGGCGCCGGCAGCTTCAAGAGCAGGGCTTCCAGGTCCACCCCTTGCAGCAACTGCAGCAAAAGCGTCCAGCGGCGCTGCACGCGTTCGTCGCACCACACATCCTCCAGGCGCCACAGCAGCTCCATGCCCTGGTGTTGTGGCAGGCGCAGGGCGTGCGGTGCCAGCGCGGCCCACAGGCCATGGGCGGCCTGGCGAGCGGCTGCGCCGGGCAGGGCATCGTGCAGGGCCGTGCCCCGTGAAGCCCAGCCTTCCAGAGCCAGCTGGCGGCCCACCCAGGCTTGCAGGGCCTGCTGGGGGTTCAGCAGGCGCAGGCGATTGGGCGGCAACACCGGCAGGGCGCAGAGCGCGGCATCGTGCGGCGTCACCAGGCGCACCAGCGCGGCCAAGCGGGCCCAGGCCGCGGCGTCCAGGCCGGCCTCGCTGCCACCCTGGCTGGCCAGCCGTTCGGCCGTGGCCTGCAGTTCTGGCGCCGACCGGCCGGCCAGGGCTTGCGCGGCCGTGCGGCTCAGCTGCACCAGATGACCGGCGGCATAGCCGAGATCCTGGCGCAGGCGCGCCCAGACGCGCTGCTGCGGGTGGTTCAGTTCATCTTGCAGCGCCGCACGGCTGACCGGGCAATGGCTGCGGCGCAGCTGGCGCAGGTAATGCGGGGTCAGCAGCTGATCCTCAAAAGGCAGACCTTCCTGCCAGGCCTGCAGGCGCAGCCCCAGCCAGGCGCGGGTGCCGGCGGCCACCTCGCGCTGGCGCGGCGTGCTGTGGGTCTGGAGGGCAGCATGGAAGCCCTGGAACAGCGGTGAGGCCGGGTGCAGGTGCGCGGCTGGCAGGGCCACATGGTGAAGTGCATGGTCATAACCCAGCTGCCAGCCGGCCGGATCGGAGACCGCCTCGGCGCTGCGCGGCAGCGGCAGCACCGGCAGGGCACTGTCTTCGAACAGCAGATCGGTCTGCGGCTCGGCGGGCAGGACGCGGCGCAGGGCGTGTGGCTTGTGCATGACGGTCTCCAACAAGGGTTGATGTCGAACAGTCTGCAAACCAAGTGGCTCAGAGCGTGAGCCACCTGAGATACTGGAAATATTTCCAGATCCGTATCTACCCTGAACAATGGACCGGACCGAGCGCTTTTACAAGATCGAGATGCTGATTCGTTCGCGTGGCTGCGTGCACATTGACACGCTGCTGGCCGAACTGGAGGTCTCGCGTGCGACGCTGAAGCGCGATCTGCAGTACCTGCGCGAGCGCCTGAACGCGCCGATCGAGTACGACCCGCAGTCGAACGGCTACCGCTTCGGGGCAGAAAGTTGGCGTGGCACCAAGCATGAGCTGCCCGGGGTCTGGCTCAGTGAACACGAGCTGCATGCGCTGCTGACCCTGCACCAGATGCTCGAAGGCCTGGACGAGGGTGAGTTGCTGGGCCGTCACCTGGCGCCGGTGTTCGAGCGCATCCATGCCATGCTGGGGCTGGATGAGGCGGCGGCGCGCGAGCTGCAGCGCCGCATCAAGCTCATCAGCACGGCGCGTCGACGCAGCAACACCGCGCATTTCGAGCTCGTCTGCTCGGCTGTGCTGAAGGGCCAGCGCCTGGAAATCGGCTATCGCAAGCGCAGCGGCGGCGCGCAGGGCAGCCGGCTCGACACGCGCGAGCTCTCGCCCCAGCGACTGGTGCATTACCGCCACGCCTGGTATTTGGATGCCTGGTGCCACCGCAGCGCCGGTTTGCGGCGCTTTGCGCTGGATGCGATGGCCTCGGCCAAGCTGCTGGAGGCCAAGGCGCAGCGCCTGCCCCTCAAGACCCTGGAGGCCGAACTCGACCGGGGCTACGGCATCTTTGCCGGCGGAACCGAGCAATGGGCCGAGTTGCGCTTCAGCCCCGAGGCCGCAGCCTGGGTGGCGCACGAGGAATGGCACCCCAAGCAGCAGGCCGAGCGCGCCCCCGATGGCAGCCTGATGCTGCGCCTGCCCTATGTAGACAAGACGGAGCTGCTGATGGACCTGCTGCGCCATGCCGGCCAGGTGCAGGTGCTGGCGCCAGCTGAACTGGCTCAGGCCTTTGCCGAGCGCTTGCGCGCGGCAGTGGCTCAGCTCTAGCCCGGCAAGCCGCCCCGGGGCAGAGCCCTTCAGCGCAGGCCGGCCGCGCGCAGCCTGTCTTTTTTGCTCGGCCGTTTGCCCTTGATGCCGCCGCTTGCTGCCGCCTCGCTCGCGACCGCCTGGGGTTCGAAGCCAGCGATCTGCTCCCGCGCGACGCGCTGGCCCTGGCGCTTCTCGATCAGGCGGAAATGCGATTCGGCATTGGTCGGGCTGTCGGCGCAGATGAAGCTGATGGCCACCCCTTCCTGACCCATGCGGCCGGCACGGCCAATGCGGTGCGTGTAGTCGGCCGCGGCCCGGGGCAGGTCAAAGTTGATGACGGCCGCCAGGCCGGGCACATGCAGGCCACGCGCGGCCAGATCGGTGCAGACCAGCACACGCAGCTTGTTGCTCTTCAACGCGGCCAGCAGCTCGCGGCGCGCGCCCTGGCTGAGTTCGCCATGCAGGGCCGCGGCGTGCAGCCCGTGATGCTGGAGCTTGGCGGCCACGTGCTCGGCGGCATGGCGGCTGGCCACGAAAACCATGGCGCGCGGCCAGTCCTGCTCCTTCAGCAACTGGCGCAGCAATGGGCCGCGCTGGGCCGCGTCCACCTGGATGGCGCGCTGGCTCAGCAAGCTGGGCAGGGCGGCCAGATCCACGCGCAGCGGGTTCTTCAGCAGGGCCTCGGCGATGGACTGCAGCGAAGCGGGCAGCGTGGCGCTGACGAGCAGGTTCTGGCGTGGCCGCGGCAGCAGGGCTTCGGTGGCCTGCCATTCGTCGGCGAAGCCGCTGGCCATCAGGCGGTCGGCCTCGTCCAGCACGAGGATCTGCACGGCGTCCAGGTGCAGGCCGTTGTGGTCGATGACATCGAGGAGGCGGCCGGGCGTGGCCACCACGCAGTCGCAGCCACCGCGCAGGCCCATCAGCTGCGGGTTGATGGACACGCCGCCGAACAGCACCGCCACGCGCAGTCGCTGCGGCAGCGCGCCGGCCAGCTCGCGCAGGGTGTCCCCGATCTGCACCGCCAGTTCGCGCGTGGGCGCCAGCACCAGGGCACGCGGGTGGCGGCCGGCTTCGGTCTGCAGCAGGCGTTGCAGCAAGGGCAGTGCGTAGGCGGCGGTCTTGCCCGAGCCGGTCTCGGCCAGGGCCAGCAGGTCACGCCCGGCCAGCACGGCCGGGATGGCCGCAGCCTGCACGGGGGTGGGTTCGTCCAGCCCGGCCTGGCGGGCGGCATGCACCAACGCGGGCAGCAGACCCAGTTCGGCGAAAGCGCTCAAGCTTCGTCCGCCTCGTGGCGCGCCAGTCGCTCGCTCTTCCAGTACACGTCGTCGCCACCCAGACCGTCGAGGTTGGCCCGGTTCAGCACGCGGGCCAGCACGAAGAGCAGGTCGGAGAGGCGGTTCAGGTATTGGCGCGGTGCAGCGTTCACGCCCTCTTCCGCTTCTGCCAGCGCCACCACGGCACGTTCGGCGCGGCGCGCGATGGTGCGGGCCACATGGGCCAGTGCCGCACTGCGCGTCCCGGCCGGCAGGATGAACTCCTTCAGGCGTGGCAGGGCGGCGTTGTGCAGCTCCAGGGCCTGGTCGAGCGCGCTGACGGCCTCGTCCTTCAAGAGGCTGTAGCCTGGCATCGAAAGCTCGCCGCCCAGATTGAAGAGCTCGTGCTGGATGACGACCAGCAGCTCGCGCACCGCCTCGGGCAGGGGTTCGCAAAGCAGCAGGCCGAGCTGGGAGTTGAGTTCGTCTACATCACCCAGGGCGGCAATGCGCAGATGGGTCTTGGGAACCCGGCGGCCATCGCCCAGGCCGGTGGTGCCATCGTCGCCGGTGCGGGTGGCGATCTGTGTGAGTCGGTTGCCCATGGGAGCTCTCTGCAGGGGAAGCCAGCATCTTGCCAGCCCTGGTCAATACGCATGCCGCCACCGACACTGGCACCATGAAATTGCCGCGCACCATCTTCAACACGGCCTGGCTGCAGCCACCCCTTCGGACATTTGCCCGCTGGTTCTTTCGCGTCAAGGGCTGGCGCATCGAGGGCGAGTTGCCGCCCGAGGCGCAGCGCTGCGTGCTCATCGCCGCCCCGCACACCAGCAACTGGGACCTGCCCTACATGCTGCTGGCCGCTTTTGCGCTGCGCATGGATGTCCACTGGATGGGCAAGGCCAGCATCTTCAAGTTCCCCTGGGGGCCGCTGATGCGCTGGCTGGGCGGTATTGCCGTGCAGCGCGGTGCGCAAAAGGGCAACCAGGTGGAGATGGCCGTGCAGGCGGTGCAGGCGGCCGAAGGACCCCTGCAGCTGGTGATTGCCCCCGAGGGCACGCGCAGCCGGGTGCGCGAATGGAAGACGGGCTTTTACCGCATCGCTCAGGGAGCCCAGCTGCCCATCCTGCCCTCGTACCTGGACTTCGGCGGTCGCCGTGTCGGCCTGGGCCCGCTGTTCTGGCCCACTGGGGATGCCGAGGCCGATATCACCCAGCTGCGCGCCTTCTACGCGCCCTACAAGGGCCTGCGCGAGGACCTGTTCGACGGCGGCTGATCAGCCGTGGCGTTGGCCGCTGCGGTGCGGTGCCGGTTTGGCGGCATGGCCCTGCTTGTGCCTCGGGCCCGCCGCATCGGCCGGGTGGGCGCGCTGCTCGCGCGGCGGCTCCACCTCGGCTCGTGGCTGCACGAACTGCTCGCTGGCCTGCTTGCCCCATTCACCCAGCCAGCGCTTGAGCCAGCCGCCGGACCAGGCGGTCCACAGCGCCCACAAGAGCGCCAGCCCGATGGCCAGACCCAGCAGCCACACCCCCGAAGGCAGTTCCGATGTCATGCGCCCCGCTCCGTTGACGGATGCCGCGATGCTGGCACCGCTGGTCCGGGCTGGCAAGCCGGCCGCAGAATGCCTGCTTTCAACCAGACCCGGAGCAAGGCCATGAAGATCTGTCCAATAGCCGTGGTGGCCGGCTGCCGCAAGTGCCCGGTGTTTTCGATCTGTCCGCTCAAGTCCGTGATCGGGGACCAGGCGGGTGCCAAGCCCGAACCCCCGCCCAAGGCCGAGGCGCCGCGCAAGAAGGGCAAGTCGTGAGTCTGGGGCGGCGCGGGGTCCTGGCGGCCCTGCCCGCTCTGGTCTTGGACCCGGTCGGGGCCGAGCCCGGCCTGGAAGCTCCCAATGTGCTGCAGGTGGCGCCCGACCTGGTCTGCTCCGGCCAGCCCAAGCCCGCCAGCCTGCAGCGCCTGGGCGAACTGGGTTTCGACGCGGTGCTCTATCTGGCCCCGCCGACCGTGGGCGACGCCGTGCCGCAGGAAGGGGAATGGCTGCGCGCCCAGGGCATCGAGTTCGTCAATGTGCCCATGGTCTGGGAGCGCCCGACGTTGGAGCAGGTGGACGAGGTGCTGCGCATCTTGGCCGCGTGGCGCGGCAAGAAGCGCAAGATGCTGGTGCATTGCCAGGTCAACTTCCGCGGCAGCAGCCTGGTGTTTCTGCACCGGGTGCTCGAACGGCAAGAGCCGGCGGAGGCGGCATGGGCCGATCTGTCGCGCGTCTGGAGCCCCAATCGCACCTGGATGGAGCTGATCCGTTCAGCGCTGCGCCGCGGCGGCCAATCTTTCGAACCGCTCTAGCCTGCCGCCTCAATGTGCTTGGCGCTGTCCAGGTAGTGCCGGAAGGCGTCGATCTGACCGGCGCTGTTGAAGCGGAACCAGTGGATCTCCTCGTCCTGCACCCGGCGGCCATTGGGCAGGCTGACGTCGATGGCGACGCGGCCCACGACCTCGTTGCCACCGGCCAGGATCTGCTGCACGTCGAAGCGGTGGAAAGTGAAGCCACCGATCAGCTCGAAGAACTTCTGCGCCTCGGCGGGGCCATGGCGCTCCTGCATCCAGGGCACCTGGGCCGCCTGGGCGCTGTGGCTGGGCCATTGCTCCCAGGACACATCGGGGGCCAGCTGGGCCAGGATGGAGGGAATGTCGCCGCGGCCGAAGGCGGCATACACGGCCTGGATGGTTTCAACGACGTGGCTCATGGCGGTCTCCGGGGGCTTGCGGTCCGCCTTCTACGCAGGAGCGCGCGGAGCGGATGCAGGCCTGCACAAGAATCAGATCCATGACCCACCTCAGCCCCGCGCGGCAGGCCGCGCTGCAAGCCCTGTTTGGTGAACGCCTGAGCCTGCGTGCGGCCGACCGCGCCAGCCACGGCCGCGACGAGTCCTTCTACGCCCCGGCCGAACCCGAGGCGGTACTGTTTGCCGAATCGGCCGAGGACGTGATCAGCCTGGTGGCCTGGTGTCATCGGGAGCGGGTGCCGTTGATTCCCTTTGGCGCCGGGACTTCGCTGGAAGGCCACGTGCTCGCGGTGCAAGGCGGCATCAGCCTGGACCTGATGCGCATGAACCGCATCCTGCGCATCGATGCCGAGGACCTGAGCTGCTCGGTGGAGCCGGGCGTGACGCGCGAGCAGCTCAACGCGGCCTTGCGTGATCAAGGCCTGTTCTTCCCCATCGATCCCGGTGCCAACGCTTCCTTGGGCGGCATGGCGGCCACGCGCGCCAGCGGCACGAACGCGGTGCGCTACGGCACCCTGCGCGAGAACGTGCTGGGCCTGCACGCGGTGCTGCCGCCGGGCCAGCTGATCCGGGCCGGCAGCCGTGCCAAGAAGAGCAGCGCAGGCTACGACCTGGCGCGGCTGCTGGTGGGCAGCGAGGGCACGCTGGGCGTCATCACCGAGCTGACGCTGAAGCTGCATCCGCTGCCCGAGCAAGTGGCGGCCGCGACGGTGCAGTTCCCCAGCGTGGCGGCGGCCGTGCGCACCACCATCGCGCTGGTGCAATGCGGCGTGCCCATTGCGCGCTGCGAGCTGTTGGATGTGCACGCGGTACGCGCTGTCAATGCCCACGATGGTCTGGGTCTGGCCGAGGCGCCGCTGCTGCTGCTGGAGTTCCATGGCAGCGCCAGCGGCGTGCGCGAGCAGATTGAAACGGTGCAATCCTGTGCCGCCGAGCAGGGCGGGCTGCAGTTCGAATGGGCCGAGACCCCCGAGGCTCGCAGCAGGCTCTGGCGTGCCCGCCACCACGCCTACTGGAGCGCGCTACAAAGCCGCCCGGGTTGCCGCTGCCTCACCACCGACGTCTGCGTACCGATTTCGCGCCTGGCCGAAGCGGTGGAAACCGCGGTGGCGGCGGCCGAGGTGGCACAGCAGCCGCACTTCATCGTCGGCCATGTGGGCGACGGCAACTTTCACATTGGCTACCTGATCGACCCTACGCGGCCCGAAGAGTTGGCCCGAGCCGAGCGTCTGGCTTCCGAGCTGGTGGCTTGCGCGCTGGCGCTGGAGGGCACCTGCAGTGGCGAACACGGAGTGGGCCTGCACAAGCAAGGCTTTTTGCTGCAGGAGGCGGGTGCACCGGCCGTGGCGGCGATGCGCGCCATCAAGGCGGCGCTCGATCCGCATGGGGTGATGAACCCCGGCAAGATCTTCAGCGCCGCGGCTTGATCGGCACTCCGTTCAGGGCGCCGGGCCAGGCACGCTGAAATGCTGCACCACCTCGTCCTTGGCGTTGACGGATTCGAGCTGCACGCCAAAGCCCCAGAGCCGGGCCACATGCTTGAGCACTTCGAGCGCGCTCTTGTCCAGCGGGCGGTTTTGATGCTGGGTGTGGCGCAGGGTCAGTGAGCGGTCGCCGCGCAGGTTGACGTTCCACACCTGGATGTTGGGTTCGCGCGTGCCGAGGTCGTAATTGGCGGCCAGCACCTGGCGCACATGGCGGTAGCCCTCGGGGTCGTGGATGGCGCTGATCAGGTAGTCCTTCTCGGCCTCGTCGTCCAGCACCGAGAAGAGCCGGAAGTCGCGCATCAGCTTCGGGCTCAGGTACTGGGCCACAAAGCTTTCGTCCTTGAAGTTGCGCATGGCGTGCTGCAGCGTGGGCAGCCAGGGGCTGCCTGCCATGTCGGGGAACCATTCACGGTCTTCGGCCGTCGGGGCCTCGCAGATGCGCTTGATGTCGGTGTACATCGCAAAGCCCAGCGCGTAGGGGTTCAGCGGCTGCATCGGGCGTTGCATCACCACATTGGTGTGGGAGCTCAACCACTCAATCATCATGCCGTCGGCCAAGTAGCCGTCGTCATACATCTGGTTGAGCAGGCGGTGATGCCAGAAGGTGGCCCAGCCCTCGTTCATCACTTGCGTCTGGCGCTGCGGGTAGAAGTACTGGGCGACCTTGCGCACGATGCGCACGATCTCGCGCTGCCAGGGTTCCAGCAGCGGCGCGTTCTTTTCGATGAAGTAGAGGATGTTCTCCTGCGGTTCGGCTGGAAAGCGGCGTACCTCCTTCTCTTCCTCTTCCTCGGCGCGGCGTGGAAGGGTGCGCCAGAGGTCGTTGATCTGGCGCTGCATGTAGTTCTCACGCTCTTCCAGCTTGGCGCGTTCCTGCGCCAGCGAGAGCTTGGCCGGGCGGCGGTAGCGATCCACGCCATGGCTCATCAGCGCGTGGCAGCTGTCCAGCACCTGCTCCACGGCCTCCACGCCATGGCGCTCCTCGCACTGCGCCACGTACTTTTTCGCGTAGACGAGGTAGTCGATGATCGACGAGGCATCCGTCCACATGCGGAAGAGGTAATTGCCCTTGAAGAAGCTGTTGTGCCCGTAGGCTGCGTGGGCGATCACCAGGGCCTGCATGGCCAGGGTGTTTTCCTCCATCAGGTAGCTGATGCAGGGGTCGGAGTTGATGACGATCTCATAGGCCAGGCCCATCTGACCACGCTTGTAGTTGCGCTCGGTGGCGATGAACTCCTTGCCATAGCTCCAGTGCCGGTAGTTCACCGGCATGCCCACGCTGGCATAGGCGTCCATCATCTGCTCGGCGCTGATGATCTCCAGCTGGTTCGCATAGGTGTCCAGGCCATAGCGTTCGGCGGTGGCGCGGATGACCTCGTGGTACTGCTCGATCAGCTCGAAGCTCCAGTCGCTCGGGCTGGGCAGGGGCTGGCTGGGGCGCTGCAGCAGGGGCTTCATTTCCTGCAGCGGCGGCGGCACGCGCCGGCCGCCCCATTCATGGCGATCCGGCCCGGTGCTCAGGTGGCGGCGGTTTTCCAGCGAGCCCATGGCATTGAGTTCCGGCGTCTTCGTCATGCAGCAGCGCGGCCTTCCTTGCGGAACAGGTCGCGGAACACGGGGTAGATCTGGTTCACCGCGGTGGCCTTGCGCATCGCAAAGTGCGGCACCTCGTCAGCGAGCTGGCTGTACTCATCCCAGAGGTTCTGCTCGGGCTCGGCGACCTGAACGTAGGCGAAGTAGCGGCACACCGGCAGGATCTGCGTTTCCAGGATTTCCTTGCAGCGGCTGCTGTCGTGGTGCCAGTTGTCGCCATCGCTGGCCTGGGCGCCGTAGATGTTCCAGTGGCTGGCTGGGTAGCGCGCCTTCTGGATCTCGTCCATCAGCACCAGGGCGCTGCTGACCACGGTGCCGCCGGTTTCGGTGGCGTGGAAGAAGTTCTGCTCGTCCACCTCGGCCGCCTGGGTGTGGTGGCGGATGAAGACCAGTTCGACCTTCTCGTAATGCTTGGTCAGGAACAGATAGAGCAGGATGAAGAAGCGCTTGGCCAGGTCCTTGCGGCCTTCGTCCATGCTGCCGCTGACGTCCATCAGGCAGAACATCACCGCATTGGTGCTGGGCACGGGCACGCGCACGCGGTTGCGAAAGCGCAGGTCGATCGGGTCCAGGTAGGGGATGGCCTCGAGGCGGCGCTTGAGCTCGGCGATCTCAGCCAACACCTCGGTGCGGCGCTGCTCCATCGCACGCTCCAGTTCCTCTTCCAGTTCCTGCAGGCGGCGGCGCTTGTCCATGCCGAGCGCAATGCGCCGGCTCAGTGCGCCCCGCATGCTGCGCACCACATGCAGATTGGTGGGCGAGCCGTCACTGACGAAGCCGGCGCGGTGGGTCTTCCATTCGGGCTGCTCGGTCAGTTCGGTGCGCACCAGATGCGGCAGGGCCAGGTCCTCGAAGAAAACCTCCATGAACTCCTCGCGGCTGAGGTGGAAGACGAAGTCGTCCTCGCCTTCGCCGCTGTCGCTAGCCTGCGAACCACCACCCTGCCCTTGGCCGCCCTGCGGTTTGGGGCTACGGTCGCCCTTGACGAATTCCTTGTTGCCCGGGCGCACCATCTCGCGCGTCCCGCCCTCGCCGTGGTGAAAAGTCGGCTCGCTCAAGTCCTTCTTCGGGATGCGGATGTCCTCGCCCTTCTCGATGTCCTTGATCGACCGGCCATCAATCGCGCGGCGCACGGCCTCCTTGACCTGCTCCTTCACACGGCGCAGGAAGCGCTCGCGGTTGCCGATGGACTTGTTCTTGCCCGACAGGCGCCGATCGATGATCGATTGCAGCAAGGCCTTCTCCTTAGCTGGACTTCCTCACGCGCAGGTACCACTCGCACAACAGCCGCACCTGCTTGGCCGTGTAGCCCTTGTCCACCATGCGTTGCACGAAGTTCTCGTGCTTCTTGGCGTCCTCGGCACTGGCCTTGGCGTTGAAGCTGATGACGGGCAGCAGGTCCTCGGTGTTCGAAAACATCTTCTTCTCGATGACGGCGCGCAGCTTCTCGTAGCTGGTCCAACTCGGGTTCTTGCCCTGGTTGTTGGCGCGCGCGCGCAGCACGAAGTTGACGATCTCGTTGCGGAAGTCTTTCGGGTTGGCAATGCCGGCGGGCTTCTCCATCTTCTCCAGTTCGGCATTCAGCGCGGCGCGGTCGAACACCTCGCCGGTGTCGGTGTCGCGGTACTCGCTGTCCTGGATCCAATAGTCGGCATAGGTCACATAGCGGTCGAACAGGTTCTGCCCGTACTCGCTGTAGCTCTCCAGGTAGGCGGTCTGGATCTCCTTGCCGATGAACTCGGCATAGCGCGGTGCCAGCACTTCCTTGATGAAGCCGACGAACTTTTCCTCGGTCTCTTTGGGGAACTGCTCACGTTCGATCTGCTGCTCCAGCACATACATCAGATGCACCGGATTGGCAGCGACTTCCTGACTGTCGAAGTTGAAGACCTTGGAGAGGATCTTGTAGGCGAAGCGCGTGCTGATGCCGGCCATGCCTTCATCCACGCCGGCGTAGTCGCGGTACTCCTGGATGGACTTGGCCTTGGGATCGGTGTCCTTGAGGTTCTCGCCGTCGTAGATCAGGGCCTTGCTGTAGAGCGAGCTGTTCTCGGGCTCCTTCAGGCGCGTGAGCACGGCGAATTGCGCCATCATCTTCAGCGTGCCCGGCGCGCAGGGCGCGGCGGCCAGCGAGGAGTTGCGGATCAGCTTCTCGTAGATCTTGATCTCTTCGGTAATGCGCAGGCAGTAGGGCACCTTGACGATGTAGATGCGGTCGAGGAAGGCTTCGTTGTTCTTGTTGTTGCGGAAGCTCTTCCACTCGCTCTCGTTCGAGTGCGCCAGGATGATGCCGTCGAAGGGAATCGCGCCGAAGCCTTCGGTGCCCTTGAAGTTGCCTTCCTGTGTGGCCGTCAGCAGCGGGTGCAGCACCTTGATGGGCGCCTTGAACATCTCGACGAACTCCAGCAGGCCCTGGTTGGCCAGGCACAGGCCGCCGCTGAAGCTGTAGGCGTCGGGGTCGTCCTGGGCAAAGGTTTCGAGCTTGCGGATGTCGACCTTGCCGACCAGGCTGGAGATGTCCTGGTTGTTTTCGTCGCCCGGCTCGGTCTTGGCCACGCCGATCTGCTTGAGCACGGAGGGGTAGCGCTTGACGACCTTGAACTGGCGGATGTCACCCCCGAACTCTTCCAGGCGCTTCACAGCCCAGGGGCTCATGATCCGGTTCAGGTAGCGGCGCGGGATGCCGTATTCCTTCTCCAGCACCGGGCCGTCCTCGATGGCATCGAACAGTCCGAGTGGCGATTCGTTCACCGGTGAGCCCTTGATGGCATAGAAGGGCACCTGCTCCATCAGCTGCTTGAGCCGTTCGGCAATCGAGCTCTTGCCGCCGCCCACCGGGCCCAGCAGGTAAAGGATCTGCTTCTTCTCTTCCAGGCCCTGCGCGGCGTGGCGGAAGTAAGCGACCACTTGCTCGATCGCATCCTCAAGACCGTAGAACTCGGCGAAGGCCGGGTAGATCTTGATGAGCTTGTTCTGAAAGATGCGCGACAGGCGCGGGTCGTTGCGCGTGTCGATCATCTGCGGCTCGCCGATCGCCTTGAGCATGCGCTCGGGCGCGGAGGCGTAAGCCAGCGGGTTGCGTTTGCATTCGGCCAGGTACTCCTCGATCGTGAGTTCCTCGACCTTGGTGCGCTCGTAGCGCGCCGCGAAGTGGCTGATCACATCCATCGCATCCTCCTGTGTCCAGGCGGCATGGGGTGTGAGCTCAAACCGGGCACACAGCCCATGCGGCATCCAAGCAAAACCGTTGAGCCCATCATGCATCAAATGGGCGCGGCGCGCTTGTGCCGGAATCGACACCCGACTAGGGTGTGCGGAAGGGCGATGGATGGGGCGCGCGTCACCCGACGCGCGCCCTGCCGCGTTTACTGCGGTTTTGCGAAGCGCGACTTCGGGCCGATGGGAGCGCTGACTACCGATTCAAGCGGAGCCAGCCCGCAGCCGCTCAATCACACCCTGCAGCGCATCCAGCGAGCCGAAGGCGATGGCCAACTCGCCCGATTGCCCGCTTCGGCCGCTTTTGAGCACGCGAATCTCGACCTGGCTGGCCAGCAGATCGGACAGCTCCTCTTCCAGGCGCAGCAGGTCACGCGGCTTCTCGTGCTTGACGCGCAGCAGGGGTTTTTGCCGGCCCGCGGCCTGGCGGGCCACCAGCTTCTCGGTGTCGCGCACGCTGAGCTTTTTGGCCACCACCTCATGGGCAGTGGTGATCTGGTGCGCGCCGTCCAGCGCCAGCAAAGCGCGGGCGTGGCCCATGTCCAGGTCGCCGGCCATCAAGAGGTTCTGCACCGGCTCGGCGAGCTGCAGCAGGCGCAGCAGGTTGGTGGCGGCGGTGCGTGAGCGGCCCACGGCCTGGGCGGCTTGCTCGTGCGTGAGCTGGAACTCGTCCACCAGGCGCTTCAGGCCTTGCGCCTCTTCCAGCGGGTTCAGGTCCTCGCGCTGGATGTTCTCGATCAGCGCCATCACGGCGGCCGATTCGTCCGGCACTTCCTTGACCAGCACCGGCACTTCGGAGAGACCGGCGAGCTGGCTGGCGCGGAAGCGCCGTTCGCCGGCAATGATCTCGTAGCGGTTCGGCGCCACCGGCCGCACCAGGATGGGTTGCATCACGCCCTGGCTCTTGATGCTTTCGGCCAGCTCGTAGAGCGAGCCCTCGTCCATGCGCGTGCGCGGCTGGTACTTGCCGGCCTGCAGCTGGTTGACGCGCAGGGTGCTGGGTTGGCCAGCGGAGGCCGGGCTGTCGCTCACCTTGGGGCCGAGCAATGCATCCAGGCCGAGGCCGAGGCCTTTGGGTCGTTTGGTCGCCATGGGCGCGGATTGTCTTAGAGGCCGCGATCGCGCTTGCGCGCGGCTGGTTGCAGGATCTCGCGGTCCAGATAGCTGCGCAGCTTCAAGCGGCGCGGGTCCATGCGCTCGGCCGCTTCGCCCAGGTGTTGGTGCAGGGCGCTGACCTTGATCCACAACAGCTTGCCCTTGAGCCCCAGTTCATGCGCCTCGCGCCATTGATTGGGGAAGCGGGCCTTGAGGGCGGGATCCTTCTGCAGGCCGAGCAGGCGGCGCACCGAGGTCTCGTCGATCCAGCAGTCGCGGCCGTCGTCGTACACGTCCAGCGCCTGGCCACCGAAGGCGTAGTGCTTGCCCTGGCGCGGCGCTTCCTGCCACTGCACCCAGCGCCGCCAGGCCTCGCCCAGGCTGCGGTCCAGCCAGTGCTGGGCGGCGATCAGCAGGGCCAGAAAGCCCACCGCCCCGGCCCAGCCAGAAATCAGATAACCCAGGGCGACGAACAAGGCATAGCAGGCGGCGCGAAAGGCCAGGCGCTTGAGGGGGCTGTGCAGCCACAGCGGATCGTCGTCGGGTTCGCGCTGCATCAGGCAGGCTCCAGCAGGCTGCGCAGGTAGGAGCGGCCCTGTGGCCACAGGCCCAGGCCGCTGTCCGCATTGACATGGCCGCGGGCCCCCAGGTTGACGCAGCGCGCCCCCCAGGCCTGCGCCAGGGCGGGGGCGCGGCCGGCGCGGTCGAAGGGGTCGTCGCTGCTATGCAGCAGCAGGGCCGGGAAGGGCAGGGGCTGCAGCACCGGCTCGTTCCAGCTCGGGCGCAGGACGGCGGGCCAGTCGTCCTGGCTGGGGTCGGGCGGGGCCACCAGCAGGGCGCCGGCCACGCGGGCCTTGTGCTGGGAGTGGCTGGCCCAGGCGGCTACCAGGTGGCAGCCCAGGCTGTGCGCGGCCAGCAGCACGGGTTGCGCTTGGTCCAGCAGCACCTCGTCCAGGCGCGCCATCCAGTCGCCGCGGCGCGGCCTCTCCCAGTCGTGCTGCTGCACGCGCAGGTCGCCGAAGTAGGCTTCCCACAGCGTCTGCCAATGGCCCGTGCCCGAGTTCAACCAACCGGGCAGCAGCAGCACGGGATGGGACGTGGGGGACGGAGAATCCGCCACCCCCGGATGAGGAATCACAGCCATGGCAACGCGCGTTTTTGTGGACGGTCATGAAGGCACGACCGGCCTTCGCATTCATGAGTATCTGGCCGCCCGCGCCGACATCGAGCTGCTGGTGATCGACAGCGACAAGCGCAAAGACGCGCAGGAGCGCGCCCGCCTGCTGAACGCCGCCGACGTGGCCTTCCTCTGCCTGCCCGATGCCGCCGCCAAGGAGGCCGTGGCCCTGATCGAGAACCCCAACACCTGCGTCATCGACGCCAGCACCGCGCACCGTACCCAGCCCGGCTGGGCCTTCGGCCTGCCCGAGCTGGCGGCCGATCAGCGCGCCAAGCTGCGCCAGTCCAAGCGCATCGCCAACCCGGGCTGCCATGCCTCGGCCTTCATCCTGGCGGTGCGCCCGCTGGTGGATGCCGGCCTGCTGCCGGCCGACGCGCGCGTGACGGCCAACTCCATCACCGGCTATTCGGGCGGTGGCAAATCGATGATTGCCCAGTACGAGGCAGGGGGCGACGCCAGGCTGATGAGCCCGCGCCCCTATGCGCTGACGCTGACGCACAAGCACCAGCCCGAGATGGCCGCGCACACCGGCCTGGCCCACCTGCCGCTGTTCCAGCCCATCGTCGGCCCCTTCTACAAGGGCCTGGCGGTGAGCCTGCCCCTGCACCTGGCCGACCTGAAGCCCGGCACCACGCCCGAGCAGATCCACGCCGTGCTGGCCGACCGCTACCGCGGCGAGCCCTTCGTGCGCGTGCTGCCGCTGCGCGATGCCGACACGCTGAAGGACGGCTTCTTCGACGTGCAGGGCTGCAATGACACCAACCGCGTTGATCTCTTTGTCTTCGCCAGCGATCGCCACGCCATGGTGATGGCCCGCCTCGACAACCTGGGCAAGGGCGCCAGCGGCGCGGCGGTGCAGAGCATGAACGTGCACCTGGGCGTTGAGGAAGGGCTGGGGCTTTAAAGCCCCGGGCCGTCAGCTCTGAACCGCCAACCGCGGCGGTTTGAGCGGTTCGGCTGCTAGACCATGCGCGGCAGCCACATCCCCAGGCTTGCCGCCGCACTGCCGACCAGCAGAAAGAGGGCAACCAGCGCAAGCACCGCGATGGCCGCGGTGCGCAGCGCGGCCTGACTGCGCTCGGCCGCCGCAAAGTAGAGCTGCAGCACGGTCAACGGGACGAGAACGTAGGCGGCGAGGGCCAGGCTGGTGAGAAAGGGGCCGCTGAAGGTCTTGGGGTCGAAGCCGACCGGCCCGCGGTGGAAGACGACCCAGGCCATCAGCCCGATGCGGAAGTACCAGACACCGCTGGCCACCACGAAGAGGCGCAGCGCCCAGCGCCGGTGGGTACTGAACTGGCGTGCGCGTGCATGTCGCCAGGCCAGGCCGGCGCAGAAGAGGATGAGCAGCGCGTTGACGCTGATGGCCAGGTGCTGCGAGAGGTCGCCCACGACCCCGCCGCGCACCCACACCAGCCACAGACCGCCCAGCGCCAGCAGCGATGCCGCCAGCAGGTAGGCGCGGCCATTCCAGCGGTGAACGGCTGGCGCAGCCCGGCGCAGCCTGGGCAGCAGCTGCAGTGCGCCGCCGGCGATGAACAGCACGGCCAGCACCAGGTGCATGCCCAGCATCGCGTTGCCGAGTGGGTCTGCGGCGACGTAGCCATGCGGCAGCACCCGGTTCCATTGCTCGGGCTGGCCGGCCAGCATGGCTGCCAGGTGAACGCGGGCCACATAGAGGGCGAAGACGGTCTGCCCGATCACCATGATCCAAAGGCAGAGCCGGCCCAGACGAAGCAACCAGGGGCTTGTCGAGGTGGCGGTAGCGGGCAGGAGCGGGGCGGCGAGTGAGTTCATGGTGATGGCGTCTGAGAAAGCCCGCGCGGCGGCGTAGGAGCCGTGCGAAGGGCTGCGTTGGAAACGCCCAAGGCACGAAGCCGGGCCGCGGTTGGGGTGCGCACGGCGCCCGCCGCCAAGCTAGAGGCGCCGGATGTGCCCGGGGTGGGCCTCGATGGGGCCGCTGCGAAGGCAAGCGCCAGCGGTTCAGTCAGCAACAGCAATAGGGTCTCGTTGCTCATCGGCAGATCGACTCGAAGTCCACCACCCGGGGCTCGGGCTTGCTGCCGATGGCTTGCAGGATGAGCACGCGCCGGCAGTGCGTGGCCTGCGTCTGCAGCTGCGCCTGCGTGCTCTGACCGATGGCCTGGCCGTGCCGGTTGACGATGGCCACCGGCGTGTCCACCACGCCATGGCGCCGCCCCTCTTCCTCGAATACCAGGCTGATGCGGCCCTCGGCGCGCACCACGTCGGCGGGCGGGCCCATGGCGCGTACCAGCTCGGCCTCGGTGCGGCCGGCCAGGCCCTGGAAGGCGCGCACCACGGTGTCGGGCATGCGCGCCAGGCGGGCGTTGAAGCGTTCGGTGACCTCCATCAGCGCCCTCTGGTTGCGGGCCTCCTGCTCCAGCTGCGCGGCGCCGGCCGCGAGCCGGGCGCGACCCTCACGCTGGCGCCGCTCCAGGTCGGCCGGTGAGTCGGCGTTCGCGTAGGCGGGTCGCTGGCCGTCGCGCAGCACCGTCTCCCACACCGCGTCGGCGAGGTCGGTGCCGATGAGGCGCAGGCCCAGGTCCATCAGGCCCAGCTCGGCGAGCGGCTGCGGGTTGCCACGGCTCCGCGCCGCCTGCAGCGCGTGTTGCCAGCGCGGCTCGTCGCAGGCGAGCAGCCGCGCGCCAGCCAACCAGCCCTGGCCGATGGGCGCCCAGGCGGTGGGCGGGTGGCGCTTGGGGCTGCCGTCGCGGTGCCAGTCGGTGACTTGCGCGAGCCGCGCCTGAGCGGCGGCGCAGCGCAGCTCAACGTGGAAGTGCGTGACATCGGGGCGTTCCGGCGCCTCGTGCACGGCGACCACCAGCAGGCGGTGCACCAAGGGCAAGGGCGCGCCCGGTGGCGGTGGACGCAAGGGGTCCACGCCATCGTCGAGCCGACGCTGCAGGCTTTCCAGCTCGGCCACCCAGACGCTGCGCTGCGGCTTCTGGCCCTGCAGGTCGATGAGCAGCCAGTTGCCGGCCGCGGCCGTGATCGGGGCCAGGCTTGTCAGCAGCGTGCCGACGATGGCCAGCCAGCGGGACATGGGCGGGTCTCCTGAGGTCCGTGCAAGCGGTGCACCTGGGGGGCGCATGCTTTTCAACGCCGCCCACCACGACGCCAGCGCCAGGCCTGTATCGGGCCGTGTGGCAGCCCGGCCGCGCCGCGCCAAGCCAGCAGCGTGTTGCGCGCGGTGGCCGGGCTCTGCGCCAGCACCCCGGCCGCGCCCGTGCAATGCCCGTCGGGCGTGAGCAGCAAGCCCAGCAGCAGCCAGGGTTCGGCCGCCGGACCGGATGGCCGAAGGGCTGTCGCCGAGTCGGATGGGCGGGGCACGGGGGCCCAGCGCGCCAGCACGAAGGCGCCCTGGGCGGAAGGCTGGTCGGGTTCTGGCGGGCGGGGCGACAGCACCGCCATGAACGGCAGCACCTGCACCTGGCTGAAGAGACCGGCTCGCTGGTACGGCTCCTCGTGCGCAAAGCGCTCGGCGAACCCGACGCTGGGGGCGCGCAGGAGGTGCAAGCTGCCGGCGTGGCGCAGCCCGTCATCGGACAGCAGGGGGCCGCGAAAAATCAGCTCGGTGCGGAAGCGGTCTGTGTAGGCCCAATGCACCTCGGCCAGTTCGAGCAGACGCGCGCCCGCGCCGTCGGCGTCCTGCGCCAGCACCAGGTAGTCGCCGGCGCTGGGTTCGGGGGACGAGGACGAGTGGCGTGGGGTGGGCAGTTGCATCGGTTCTGCGACGGTGAGAGAGACGAGGGAGCCCCCCAGAAGGCAGGCACGACGCTTCATGCCAGCGCCCGAATCACGAGCAGCGCCAGGCCCAGCTGCGCCAGCACGCTGGCTGCATGGGCGCCTTGGCGAAGCGGCAGCCAGCGCTGGAACAGGGCCAGCGCGTGCACCGCGCGGGCGCCGACGAAGACGGCGCAGCACAGGCTCAGCCCCGGGCTGCCGGCCGGTGCCAACGCGGCCATGGCCAGGGCCAGAAGGCCGAACAGGCTGCTTTGCTCCAGGCAGTTGCCGTGCGCGCGCATGGCGGCGAGCAGGTCCTTGTGACCGCCGTCGCCAAAGCTGACCCGATGCCGCAGGCGCAATCGCGAGACCTGCAGCGACAGGCCGGTCAGCAGCAAAGCCTGCAGGGCCAGGCTGAGGCCGACGATTTGGGCCGCGTTCATGCGGACCCTCCCGCCGACGGGGCTGGGCGAACGCCAGGCCGAGGCCACAAGCAGGCGCTGGTTGCTGCCGCTTCCACCAGGAGGTCGAGTAGGCCGATCGGGCCGATCGGGCTGGGAGCGGTGCAGAAGGACGGGGGCGAATGGGAACGACTCATGGTGTGGCGGCGGCGGGATGCGACTCCAGGAAGCCCAGCAGTGCGGCGCTCACGGCGTCGGCGGCTTCCCATTGGGGCCAGTGGCCGACGTCGGGCAGGTGCACGACCTCGGTGCTGGGGCTGAGGGCGAGGAAGGCGTCGGCCATGTGCCGGCCGGAGTTGGGGTCGGCAGAGCCGTTGATGAGGCGCAGCGGCGGGCGCCTGGGCGAGAGCAGGGCCTGCACCAGGCGATCGCGCTGGGCCATGCGGTCGCGCCAGAAGGCGCCGGTACGGTGCGCCACGCGGCGGCCCTGCTGGTGTTCGAGCAGGGTCCAGAAGTCGTCCAGCAGCGCAGCCGGCGGCTGGGCGGCGAAGAGTTCGCGCAGCGTGCGTTCGAAGGCGGCGCGTGACACGCGGGGCCCGATCCAGGCGCCCAGCGGTGACGCGAGCAACCGCTGGATGAAGCGCGGCTGGTAGGCCTCCGGGCACAGGCCGCCATTGAGCAGGACCAGCGCGTGGATGTGCAGGCGGCTGCGCCCTTCCTGCACGCGAGCCAGCAGCTCCTGGGCGACGCTGACGCCGAGGTCGTGCGCAACGATGCTGAGCGCGTCGATGCCCTCCTCGGCCAGCAACTGCTCGATGCGATCGGCGTGGGCGCTGATCGTGTAAAGCGCCTCTGCCGGCTTGTCGGAAAAACCCAGACCCAGGAAGTCGGGCGCGATCAGCCGCCGGTGCGCGCTCAGGCGCGGCCACAGGGGCTGCCAGTCGAACGAGCCGGTCGGGTAGCCGTGCAGCAGCAGCAGTGCGGGGCCGTGGCCGGCGCTGGCCACGAAGTGACGATAGCCCTGGCAAGGCCAAAAGCGGCCGCGGGCCAGCCAGTGGTCAAGGGCAGCGCTCACGGGCAAGGGCACAGGGCCGCAGCGGGGTGTGCTGCTTCGTTCCTGCGGGTGCGGACGCAGGCCCACAGCGTGAGGGCCGGAACCTGAGGGAGCAGAGGGTGCAGGCGTTGCATGGCGGCGATTCTTCGCAGCCGCGCCCAGCCTGGCGAGCGTCCGAAAGGGCAGGCTGCCCGAAAGGGCGTGTCAGGCTTGGCGCAGCTGAGGCCCGGGGGCGGCAGGGGCGCTGTTGGGCGCCCCCGCAAAGGCCTGGCCCAGGAAGGCGCGCAAGGACGCTGGGCGTGCCGGTTTGAGCAACACGGGCAGGCCTGCCGCCTCGGCGGCGCGACGCTCAGCGCCGTCGGCGTCGCCCGTCAGCAGCAGGGCCGGCACCGGCGGGGAGCTGGCCGCGCGCAACTCCTGCAAGAACACCAGACCGTTGCGCCGACCCGGCAAGCGCAGGTCCACCAGCAGGGCCTCGGCGCGGAAGCCGCTGCCCAGCAGGGCCTGAGCGGCATCGGCATCGACGGCGTCCTGCACCTCGCAGCCCCAGGATCGCAGCAGCTGCATCAGGGCCTGCCGGGCATCGCGGTCGTCTTCCACCACCAGGACGCGGCGCCCCTGAAGCGGGCCGCCCCGCCGCGGCGGGGTGGCGTCGGCCGCCTCAGGCGGGTGCTGCGCCTCGGTAGCCAGTGGCAGGCGCAGCGTGAAGCGGCTGCCCTGGCCGGGCGTGGACTGCACCTCGAGGGGCACGGCCAGCAGCGCGCACAGGCGCTGCACCGTGGCGAGCCCCAGCCCCAGTCCGTGGCGGCGGTCGCGGGCCGGGTTGCCAACTTGGTAGAACGCGTCAAAGATGCGCGGCAGGTGCTCGGCGGCGATTCCGATGCCGCTGTCTTCAACGTGCAGCAGCAGGGCCTCGGGCACGGGCTCGGCGCGCACCACGACCCGGCCTTCGCGGGTGTACCGAATGGCGTTGGAGACGAGGTTGGCCACGATGCGGGCGAGCAGCGCCGGGTCGCTGCGCACCGCGATGTCGGGCAGCGCCAGCTCCAGTGTCAGCCCCTGGAGCCGTGCCAGCGCCCGGTAGGGGCGGCAGGCGTCCTCGACGACGGCGGCGAGGCGCACGCCGACCGGCTGGGTGGCAATCTGGCCGAGGTCAAGGCGGGTGATGTCGAGCAGCTCGTCGATCACCTGGGCCATGCCTTCCACGCACTCGCTGAGGTGGGTGGCCACCTGCTGCACCTCGGCCAGCGAGCGCGGCGACTGCAGCGACTCGGCCAGGAGCCCGAGCGCGTGCAGGGGCTGGCGCAGGTCGTGGTTGGCGGCGGCAAAGAAGCGCGAACGTGCGGCAGTGAGCTCTTCGGCGTGCTGGCGGGCGGCCTCGCTGCGTTGGTACTCGCGTTGCAAGGCCTCTACAAGTTCCTGCGTGCGCGTGCGCTGCATCGCCATCTCGCGCAGCAGCCGCGATTGCGCCTGGCCCTGCACCACGGCATAGACACCGAAGAGCGCCTGGACGGCTGCCATCGCGAGGTGGGGCAGGTCGCCTGCCGTGAGATCACACAGTGTGATCGGGGTGAGCACCAGCAGCACATGCAACAGCAACAGACGCTCGAAGCCTTGCAGGCGCAGCGCGCCGCCCAAGGCCACGCCGGGCAGCGTGATGTGCAGCAGCGCTTGTTCAGCCATGGAGGCCGGGCTGTGGGCCAGCGGCAGGCTGAATACCCCCAGGGCGCCCCACTGGGCGGCATGCAGCAGGGTGCTGGCAAGCCAGGGCGTGGCCCAGCGCCGCACGCGATCGGCGCTGCAGGCGTGCCGCCGCCACTGCCAGCCGGCAGCCAGGCGCAGCAGGGTCACCGCCACGAAGCCGGCCACCCATGCGCCCAGCCAGACCCGCTGCGCTGGGGCCAGAACTTGCATCATCACCGCGCAGGTGAGAAGGGCCGCAAGGGTGCTGGAGGGGGCCGCCAGCAAGGTGCTGCGGATCTGCCGGTCCAGCGCCTCGGCGTCAACGGCGCCGTGCATCACAGCAAGCCGGATTCGCGCGCGCGCACCAGCAGATGGGTGCGATTGCGAGCCTGCAGATGCTCAAACAAGGCCGTGAGGTGCAGCTTGACGGTGCGCTCGGCAATGCCGAGGTCGTCCGCGATCTGCTTGTTCAACCGCCCCAGTGCGACGCGTTCAAGCACCTCGCGTTGACGTGGCGTCAGGCCGTCGGCGCGCGGCGCGGCCAGCAGCGGAAACCACTCGCCGCCCCCGACCAGGCAATCCAGTGCGGCCAACATCTGCTGCACCGGGGCCGACTTGCCCAGGCAACCGGCCGCCCCGGCGGCGCGCGCGCGTTGGGCCAGCACGGGGTCCTCGTCGCCGGAGATGAGGGCGCGGGCCAGCAAAGGGTGTCGGTTGCCGAACTCGCGCAGGCCCTGCAGGCCGTCACCGCCCCGGGCGGCGCCGAGCCGGTAGTCCAGCAGCACGAGGTCAAGTGAAGGGCTCCGAGCGGCGAGCGCCAGGCCTTCATCCAGCGTGAGCGCGGTGTACACCGTGAGACCGGGCCGCGCGTGGCCCAGGGCGTGCGCAAAGCCGAGGCCAAAGAGCGGGTGGTCGTCGATGAGCAGGAGGTCCACGGCGCAGCGGGCGGCAGGAAACCGATTATGGGCGCGCCGGCGCGCGACCCTTCCTGCCCCTTCGGGCAGGCGCCATGCGGTCAGCCGGGTTCAAGGCCCCCGTAGATGCGCATGGCGCTGACCGGGTGCTTGAAGTCAACGCCATCGACGACGTGCGCGCGGGTCGAGCCGCTTTGGGTGATGCGCACCTGGGCCGTCACGTTGCGCGCACGCGCGCTGCAGTGTCAAACGCCGTGCTGCCGGAACCAGCTCAGACAGTGTGACCAGGCGTCCTTGGCGGCGGCCTCGCGGTAGCTGGGTCGATAGTCGGCATGGAAGGCGTGTGGCGCGTCGCGGTAGAGCACGAACCGACTGCGTGTTGCGTTCATGTTCTTCGACGCATGCAGGGCGGTCTGCATGAGCGCCACGCTGCTGAGCGGAATGCCGCTGTCTTCCCCGCCGTAAAGGCCAAGTACGGGTGCGTGCAGCGCATCGACGCAGTCGATGGGGTGGTGCGGAGTGAGGGCCGAGGCCTTGCCCACCAGGCGTCCGTACCAGGCCGCGCCGGCTTTCAGGCGGGGCTGGTGCGCCGCGTACAGCCAGGTGATACGCCCGCCGTAGCAGAAGCCCGTCACCGCCACGCGCTGCGGGTTGCCGCCGTGGGCCAGCGCCCAGTCCAGGCAGGCGTCCAGATCGCCCAGCACCTGGGCATCGGGCACCTTGGCAATGACCTCGCGCAGCAGGGTCTGCGAGTCCGGCTGCTGGTGGGCGTCGCCCTGGCGTTCGAACAGCTCGGGCGCCAGGCAGAGGTAGCCGGCCTGGGCAAAGCGGCGCGCCACATCGGCAATGTGCTGGTGCACGCCAAAGATCTCGCTGACCAGCAGCACCACCGGCAGCTTGCCCTGGAGCGCGGCGGGCTGGGCGCGGTAGACCGGCAGCGCATGCCCGTCCGGCCGGGTGATCGTGAACTCGGCCGTCTGCAGGCCGGTGGCCGGGGTGTTGATGGCGCTGGCCGTGATGGGCAGGCCGGCCAGGGCGTAGCTGCTGGTGCGGGCCACGAAGGCGCGCCGGGTGCTGTCGTCAGTGGGCATCGGCCGCTTCGGAGCGGTAGTGGTAGCGGTAGGCATGCACAAAGCCCAGGCCCTGGTAGAGCTTCAGCGCCGGGGCATTCGCTTCGTCCACCTGCAGGTAGGCGTGGCGGCTGCCCTGCTCCAGCGCGCGCTGCAGCAGGGCCTGGCAAAGCGCGCGGGCGTGGCCGCGGCCGCGCTGGGCCTCGGGGGTGAAGATGTCGTACAGCCCGGCCAGGCCGTCTTCCAGCGCGATCTGGCCGCAGGCCAGCAGCTCGTCCTTGTGGCTGAGCAGCAAATGGCCCTGGTAGGGCACACGGCTGGCGGCCAGGCGTTCGAAGTGGGCGGCAATCTGGTCCGGCGGGCTGCCGCGCAGCTGGCCCACCACCTCGGCGTACTGCGCCGGGCCCACCGCTTGCAGGCGGCTGCGCGGCGGCAGTTGCGGGTTCTCGGCTTGCAGGTCCAGCTTGGCCAGCACCAGGGTTTCGTCAAATCGCCGCCAGCCGCGCACGGCCAGTTCGGCATCCAGATCCGGCGGCTGCGTGAAGGGGGTGATGCGCACGATCAGCGGCAGACCGGCCGAGCTGAACGCCGCGCGGCAGCGCGCCAGCATGATGTCCAGCGGCAGGTGCCCGCGCTGCAGCGCATTGATGCAGCGCGAGCGCTTGGCCTTGCCGGGCGAGAGGCGCAGCAGCCAGCCATCCACAAAGGCTTGCTGGGGCGGCGCGCTGGCGTTCAGGCCGGCGTCTTCGATGCGGCGCGTCAGCGTCGCGGTCGGAGGGGCGTCGCGCGGGCGCAGGGGCATCCGCCGCTCAGAGCTGCTGGACGCGCTGCACCATCTCGCGCGCGCAATCCACGTAGGCCTGTGCACCCTTGGAGCCGGGGTCGAACACCACGCCCGGCTGGCCGTAGCTGGGCGCCTCGGCCAGGCGCACATTGCGCGGGATGATGGTGTCGAAGACCTTGTCGCCGAAGTGGCCCTTGAGCTGCTCGGCCACCTGGTTCTGCAGGGTGATGCGGGGGTCGAACATGACGCGCAGAAGGCCGATGACCTTGAGGTCGGCGTTCAGATTGCCGTGCACCTGCTTGATGGTGTTGACCAGATCGGTCAGGCCTTCAAGCGCGTAGTACTCGCACTGCATCGGCACCAGCACGCCATGCGCGCTGCACAGGCCGTTCAGCGTCAGCATGCTCAGGGAGGGCGGGCAGTCGATCAGGACGACGTCGTAGTCGGCGTCCACCAGCGCCAGCGCTTCCTTGAGGCGGCGCTCGCGGCGCTCCATGCCGACCAGCTCCACTTCCGCGCCGGCCAGTTCGCGGTTGGCGCCCAGCACGTCATAGCCGCCCAGTTCACTGCGTTTGCGGGTTTCGGCGGCCGAGGCGTTGCCGAGCAGCACGTCGTACACGGAGGGGTCGAGGCTGCGCTTGTCCACGCCCGAACCCATGGTGGCATTGCCCTGCGGGTCCAGGTCCACCAGCAGGGCGCGCTGGCCGATCTTGGCCAAGCCGGCGGCCAGGTTGACGCAGGTGGTGGTCTTGCCGACGCCGCCTTTCTGGTTGGCGATGCAGAAGATCTTGGCCATGTTGTTCGG
>JBDHSJ010000031.1:0-26782 GCA_039808065.1 Burkholderiaceae bacterium
AGGTGGCCGTGAACGTGAGCGCCCTGCAGCTGGCCGAGGACGCCGGCCTGGAACGCCTGCTGGAGCTGGTGCGCCAGCACCGCCTGCGGCCGCAGAGCATCAAGTTCGAGCTCACGGAGTCTGTCTTGGCCGACCAGCCCGAACGCCTGCGCCGCCTGCTGGCGCGCTGCCGCGAGCGGGGCGTGTGCACCTCGCTCGACGACTTCGGCACCGGCTATGCCTCACTCGCCTACCTCAGCCAGCTGCCGTTTGATCAGCTGAAGATCGACCAGAGCTTTGTACGCGCCCTGGGCAGCAGCGAGCGAGCCGTGGAGGTGGCGCGCACGGTCGTGCAGCTGGGCCAGCGGCTGGGGATGGAGGTGATTGCCGAAGGCGTGGAGACCGAGGCCCAGCGCGCCCAGCTGCTGGCGATGGGCTGCGCGCGCTTCCAGGGCTATCTGTTCGCACGCCCGCTACCCGCCGGCGAATGCCGGGCCTGGCTGCGGGCGCACGCCTGATTAGGCTGGGGTCATTCGTTGCGCAGCACCAGCTTGCCCACGACGGCGCGTGCCGTCATGCGCGCGAACGCCGCCGGCAGCTCCTGCATCGGCAGCACCTGATCGAGCACCGGCCGCACGCTGCCTTGCTCCCACAGGGGCAGCAGGCCGGCCAGCAGGGCGGCGTTGGCGGCCGGTTCGCGCTTGGCGAACTCGCCCCACCACACCCCCAACAGCGCCGCCTCCTTGAGCAGCAGCAGGTTCCAGGGCAGGGCCGGGATCTGGCCCTCGGCAAAGCCCACCACCAGATAGCGCCCGCGCCAGGCCAGGGCACGCAGCGCCGGCTCGGCCAGGCTGCCACCCACCGGGTCCAGCACCACGTCCACGCCCTGGGATGCGGCCGCCTTGAGCGCATCGCGCAGGCCCTCCGGGGCCAGCGCCTGATCGGCGCCGATGTCCAGGCAAGCCTGGCGCTTGGCCGGCGTGGAGGCCACGGCCAATACGCGCGCCCCGGCCGCCTTGGCCAGTTGGATGGCGGCCGTGCCCACGCCGCCCGCCGCACCCAACACCAGCAGGGTCTCGCCCGCCCGCAGCGCGGCGCGCTGCAGGGCGTGCGCCACCGTGACGTAGGTCAGCAGCAGGGCCGCGCCCGCCTCGGGTGGCAGGCTGTCGGGCAAGGGCAGCAGCGCGGCGGCGGGCGCCACGGCTTGGGTGGCAAAGCCGCCCAGGCCCGCAAAGCCGGCGACCCGCCGACCCAGCAGCGCGGCATCCGCACCCGCGCCCAGTTCCACCACCCGGCCACAGAACTCGGCGCCGGGAATGAAGGGCGTCGGCGGCTTCATCTGGTACTGACCGTTCACGATCAGCCAGTCGGGGAAGTTCAGGCTGGCGGCCTCGATGGCCACGCGCACCTGGCCCGGGCCGGGCTGGGGGTCGGGCGCTTCGCCCCAACGCAGGCCGTCCAGGCCCGTTGCGTGTTCACAGATCCAGGCTTGCATCGCAGTTCTCCATTTGTCTGGGCGGCGCACTTCGTTCGCGTCACACCCCAAGGGCCAGGCTGAGGCTGGACACAGACAGTCCAGTGGGCTGTCTGTGCCTGCCGAAGGCCAAGGCTACCGACCCTGGCTGGCCCGGCGGGCGCCGCAGGCGCTTCGGGGGGAAAAGCAAGGGTCTGCCCGCTTGGGCGGGCGTCCGCGGCGCTGGCAGCATCGCCACGCCAGCTGCGGAGTGTGCATGCGCCCCAACCCCTTTGCCCCATGGAACTGAGCGGCCAGACCCTGCTGCCCGGCACGCCCGAGCAGGCCTGGGCGCTGCTGCACGACCCCGAGCGCCTGCGCACCGCCCTGCCAGGCTGCGAATCCCTGCAAGCCGACGAACGACCTGGCCATTACCGCGCGGAGCTGCTGCTCAAGGTTGGCCCGCTCCAAGCGCGCTTCCAAACGCGGCTGGAGCTCTACGACCTGCAGCCGCCGCAACGCTACCGCCTGCGCGCCCAGGCCCAGGGCGGCGCGGCCGGCCATGGCAAGGGCGAGGCCGAGGTGGAGCTGCGGCCCGAGGCCGGCCAAGGCACGCACCTGCAGTACCGCGCCCAGGTGCAGGTGGGTGGGCGCCTGGCGCAACTGGGCGCGCGCCTCATCGAACCGGCAGCCCGGCAAGTCAGCCAGGCCTTCTTCGACGCCCTGGCTGGCGAGCTGGTCAGCGAACGGACCGGCGAACCGGCCGCCGCCAGCCCGCCGACGCCGCCGCCCGCGGCGTCCGCGGCACGTCCCTGGTGGCGCCGCTGCTGGGACTGGCTGTGTGGCCGGCGGGCCTCGTTACAGTAGTTCACACGCACAAGAGCACCAAGGGAGCGGTGCGGGTCGGATGGAGGGCTGATGCCACCGCCACAGCACCCGCGCCATTGACGCATGAGCGCCACCGAGCCGCACATCGAAGCCGCACTGGACGAACAGCGCCAGCGCCTGGACGACAGCACCCGGCGTGGGCTGCGCGTCGCACTCTGGCTGGTCTTCGCCGCCGGGCTGGCGCAGGCCTTGGCCACGTGGTGGGGCGCGGGCAGCCAGCCCATGGCCACCTGGCGCCTGGTGCTGCTGAGCGGCATCGGCGTGGGCATGAGCGGGGTGGCCCTGCTGGCCCAGCACAGCCTGCGCCGCCAGGGCGTGGCGGTGGCCGCCGCGCGATTCAGCTGGGCCGCGCTGGCCGTGCTGCTGGTGCTGCCCTGGATCACTGGCGACGGGCTCTCCGACCCCAGCCTGCCGGCATTGGGCGTGGTGGTGGTCTGCATGGGGCTGCTCGTCTCGCCCAAGGCGGCTTGGCAAGCCTTGTGGCTGGGTGTGGCCGGTCTGCTGCTGGTCACGCTGGCGCAGGCGCTGGGGTGGATCGAGGGCCCCAGCGACCTGCGCCGCGCGCCGCTGCCGGTGGTGGCACTGGGGCATCTGTTGCCTCTGCTGCTGAGTGGCTGCCTGGTGGTGCACTACGGTCGCCTGTTCTGGAGCGCCACGCGCTCGCTCGACGAAGCGCGTGGGCTGTTGGGCCGCGCCCAGCAGGAGCAGCAGGCATCGGCGGCACGCCTGGACGCGGCCGAACGGCGCCAGCACGAGTTGCTCGATGCCTCGCTGACCGCCATCCTGATCTACGACAGCCAGGACGGCAGCCTGCTCTATGCCAACCCGCAGGCCCTGGGCCGTTACGGCGTCAGCACCCTGGCCGAGCTGGACCCGGCCTGGCTGGCTCCGGGCGATGGCTACGGCCCTGAAGAAGCCCAAGCACTGATCCAGCGCACGCGGGACAAGGGTCCGCAGGAGCAATGGTGGTGCTCGCGCCGTCGCGACGGCGGCCTGCTGTGGTGGGACATCAAGACCCAGCGCCTGCAGCTCGACGGCCGCGACGCCGTGGTGGTGTTCGGCCACGACATCAGCGACCAGGTGGCGGCGCGCTCGGCCTTGGCCCATGCGCGCGAGGAGTTGGAGCAGCAGGTGCGCAGCCGCACGCGCGAGCTGCAGCAGCAACAGCAACGCCTGCAGGCCGTGCTGGATGCGCTGCCCGCCACCCTGGCCGTGCGCGATGCCGGCGGCCGCCACCAGCTCGTCAACCGTCAGTTCGAGCTGGCCACCGGCTGGCGCCGTGAGCAGGCGCTGGGCCAGCACAGCCGCCTGTGGCTGGGTGCCGAACTGGGCGCGCAGCAGGACCGTCGTGATGCCGAGCTGCTTGCCGGCGGCGGGATGCAGCAGTTCGAACAGGCCATGCTGCACCCCAAGGAAGGGCCGCGCACGCTGCTGGTCAGTGGCGTCCCACTGCCCGATGGCGAAACCGGCGCCCAGGTGCTGAGCCTGGGCGTGGACATCACGGCACTCAAGCGCCAGCAGGAGCAGCTGATGCAGGCACGCGACGAGGCGCTGCGCCAGGCACAGGCCAAGCACGAGCTGCTGGCGCGCATGAGCCACGAGCTGCGCACCCCGCTCAACGCCGTGCTCGGTCTGGCCCAGATGGCGCTGATGGCGCCCCCTGATGGGCAGGCTGAGCCCACTCAAACCCGCCAGGCTTTCGAGCGCATCCACACCGCGGGCCAGCACCTGTTGGGCGTGGTCAACGAGGTGCTGGACCTGGCCAAGCTGGAGGCCGACAAGTTCAGCCCGGCGCTCGAACCGCTCGACCCTGCCGAGCTGGCGCGCGACGCGCTGGCCCTGGTGGAGCCGCGGGCACGCGAGAAGCAGCTGCCGCTGCGCCTGCAGCTCGATCCGCCGCTGCCGACGGCGGCCCGGCTGGACCGCCAGCGCGTGCGCCAGGTGCTGGTCAATCTGCTCGGCAATGCCATCAAGTTCACCAGCCAGGGCGAGGTCTGCCTGCAGCTGCACACCGAGGGCCAGACGCTGGTGTTCACCGTGCACGACACGGGCCCCGGCATTGCCGCCACCGAGCGCGAACGGGTGTTCCAGGATTTTGAGCAGGCCGAGGGCGCCGTCGCCGAGCCCGGCACCGGCCTGGGCCTGGCCATCAGCCGGCGGCTGGCGCGCGCCATGGGGGGCGACATCCGCCTGCACAGCCAACCCGGCCTGGGCTCGCAGTTCAGCCTGCACCTGCCGTGGCGCCCATCAGCCCCCGTGGCGCACAAGCCTGCCGCAGCCCCCGTGCTTCCCCCCCCCGAGGGTGGCCGCTTCGGCCGCACCGCGTTGCAGGGCCTGCGCGTGCTGATCGTCGACGACGTGGCGATCAACCGCGAGATCCTGGGCGAGATGCTGCAACAGCTGGGCGCGCAGTTCGAACAGGTGGGCGGCGGCGCCGAGGCGCTGGCCTGGGTCGCTCAGCACGGCGTGGCCCGCATCGACCTGGTGCTGATGGACATCCAGATGCCCGGCATGGACGGCTACGAAGCCACGCGCCGCCTGCACCAGGTGCACCCGCAGCTGCCGGTTCTGGCCCTGACCGCCAATGCCTTGCCCGAGCAACGCGCCCAGTCGGCCGCCGCCGGCATGCGGGGCCACATCACCAAACCGGTGGAACTCTCCGAGCTCGTCAGCACCCTGCGCGAGCAGGCGCAAGCACTCGGGCTCTGGCTCGGCGCCGAGGTAGAGCCGCCGGGCAGTCCGGCAGCGCCGCTACCGCCGGTGGTGACGCCGCCGCCCACCCGACCGTCCCCCCCGCCACTGGGCGCGGACCTGCCGCTGGACTGGGACCACGAAGCCGCGCTGGCGCGCTGCGCCGGCAAGCTGGAGCTGCTGTGCCGGCTGCTGGGTGGCTTCGTCAGCCAATACCGCCAGGAAGGCCTGCCCAGCGAGACGACGGCGCAACTGGCCTGGGTGCACCGACTCAA
This sequence comes from Burkholderiaceae bacterium, assembly GCA_039808065.1. Lineage (GTDB taxonomy): Bacteria > Pseudomonadota > Gammaproteobacteria > Burkholderiales > Burkholderiaceae_C > Inhella. The sequence continues at coordinate 5,287 of JBDHSJ010000031.1, forward strand.
GGGCACGGCGGCCAACCTCGGCCTGATGGGCCTGTCACGTCTGGCCGCCGCCTGCGAGGCCGAGCTGCGCAGCGAGCCCGCCGCCGCCCAGCGCGCGCTGCAGCGCCTGCAGGCCGCGTTGGACCTGCAACTCACCCAGCTGCAGGCCTGGCTGGAACTGCAGAGCTGACCGCCCAGCGCCGCGGCGCTTACGCCGACCCCGGGGCGACTGCAAAAGTCACCCGACAGCAAGGTGCAGCCTGGACGCCACAACAGGGGTTTACCCACCGATGGCACCCCTTGGCCGGAGTTCAACAATCCCGCCCCACCCAAAGGGACATTCGCCCCTGGTCCGTGCTGCCACGAGCAGCCTATTTGTTTCGGTTTGTATCTGGAGGAGTTCTGATGCGTCACCCCACCCGACTAAGCGCCGCCCTGGCGCTGGCTTTTGGCGGCCTCGCGGCTGTGCAGGCCCAGGCCCAGGATCAAGGCAGCCAGCAACTTGAGCGCGTGGTTGTCACCGGCTCGTCGATCAAGCGACTGGAAAGCGAGACCGCGCTGCCCGTCACCGTCGTCACGCGCGACCAGATCGAGAAGAGCGGCGCCACCAACGTGGAAGACATCCTGCGCCGCGTCAACGCCAACTCGGCCCTGCTGTCCGACTCCACCCAGGGCGCGGGCTATGCCACCAGCAACGCCAACATGCGCGGCCTGGGCGCCAACTCCACCCTGGTGCTGCTGAACGGCCGCCGCCTGGCCGGCCACCCCTTCGGCTCCATCGGCGGCTCGGTTGCCGTGGACCTGAACAGCATCCCTTTCGCCGCCATCGAGCGCATCGAAGTGCTGCGTGACGGCGCCTCGGCCGTGTACGGCACCGACGCCGTGGGCGGGGTGATCAACTTCATCACCCGCAAGGATTACGAGAAGGGCGAGCTGACCGTTCGCGCCGGCAAGACCAAGGACAACATCGGTGGCGACGAAAGCGGCGGCAGCGTCGCCTTCGGCATGGGCAATCTGAGCCAGGACGGCTACAACTTCCTGGTCACTGCCAACATCAAGGAGCAAGAGCGCCTGGAAGCCAACAAGCAGGGCTGGTACTGGCGCCATGCCACCGAGGTGCCGGGCTCGATCCCGCCGACCTCCTTCCGCGCCTACCCCGGTCGCCTGATGGACATCGGCATCACCCCGGGCGCCTACAGCAACCCGGGCGCGAACATGGCAGCCTGCGACCCCGGCAACACGGTGGTCCAGGTCGCCGGCAAGACACCCAATGGCGTGGACGATGTGAAGCGCTGCCGCGCCATTTACGCGGCCATGCTGGACAACCTGCCCGACAGCACCAAGACCGACCTGTTCGCGCGCGGCACGTTCAAGATCAACGCCGACAACCAGTGGTTCATCGAGGCCTCGGCTGCCCGCAACCACACCACCGGCCGCGCCGCGCCCACGCCTATCGACGGTTCGGCCATGAAGGTGCGCGCCGACGGCAACTACCCGAACGTGCTGATGCCGGTCGACAGCAAGTACTTCCCCACCGCGCTGCTGACGCGCCTGGGCTACACGCCGGCCGATTACGTTTCCTACACCGACCCGGTCACCGGCAAGGGCTACACGGAAATCGCCTACCGCTCGCTGGACCGTGGCAACCGCGTCAGCGACAACACCAACGAGCAGTTCCGCATGGTGGTCGGCGCCAACGGTCTGATGGAGGGCTGGGACTACGACGTCGGCCTCAACATCGCCCAGGCGCGTGGCACGCTGAACTACAGCGGCTACCTGCTGGAAGAGCCCTTCCTGGCAGCGCTGAAGACCGGCAACGTCAACCCCTTCGGCCCGAACGACGCCACCGGCGTGGCGCTGCTGGATGGCGCCGCGCTGAACGGCACGGTGCGCAAGTCCAAGGGCACCACCATCGTGGCCGACATGAAGGCCAGCCGCGAGATCGGCCAGCTGGACGGTGGTGCGATGGCCATCGCCGTCGGCGCCGACCTGCGCAAGGAAAAGGCCGACGACCGCCCGACCAACATCGAGTATTCGAAGGGTTCGCACATCGGCGGCGAGGGCTCGGTGCCCGCCACCAATGCCAGCCGCAACGTGTACGCGGTGTTCTCCGAGCTGTCGATGCCTTTTGCCAAAGGCCTGGAACTGACGGCTGCGGCCCGCTATGACCGCTACAGCGACTTCGGCGGCAGCTTCAACCCGCGTGTGGCCCTGCGCTACCAGCCCAGCAAGGAATGGCTGCTGCGCGCCAGCGCCGGCACCGGCTTCCGCGCCCCGACGCTGTGGGACGTCAACAGCCCGGTGGCCAACACCAACACGGCCGATCCGCAAGTGGATCCGGATTGCCCTCCCGGCAAGGCTGACGATCCGAAGTGCAACACGCAGTTCAACGTTCGTCTGTCCAGCGACCCCAACCTGAAGCCCGAGAAGAGCCGCCAGTTCGCCTTCGGCATGGTGTTCGAGCCCACGCGCAACCTGAGCATTGCGCTGGACTACTGGAACATCCAGAAGCGTGACCAGATCGGCGTGATCTCCGGCGACACCCTGATGGCTGAGCCGGGCCTGTACCAGAAGTACAAGAGCCGGGTGAAGCGCACCTCGGCCGGTTTCATCTCGTACATCGAGACGCCGGTCGAGAACCTGGGCGAGCTGAAGACCTCGGGCATCGACATCGATGTGCGTTCGGGCTGGAGCCTGGGTGACATGGGCAAGCTAGGCATTGGCTTCAGCGGCACCCGCACGCTCAAGTACGACCTGCAGAACGGCAAGGACCTGCCCTTCACCGACTATGTCGGCAAGAGCCTGGGCGGCAACCCGCCGGTGCCCGAGTGGCAGCACACCCTGAGCTTCGACTGGACCATGGGCCCGATCAGCGTGGCGCTGGAGAACGTGTTCACCAAGGGCTGGCAGGAGTCGGCCGCCGTGGTGAACACCAACCTGGGCGTGGACAAGGCGTATGACGTCAAGGACACCAACCGCTGGAACCTGTCGGTCAGCTACAAGGGCATCAAGGACCTGAAGCTGACCCTGGGCGCCCGCAACGTGTTCGATGCCGATCCGCCGTTCGTGGCCTCGTCGAGCTACGGCTCGCACGCCGCCGGCTTCGCTGGCTCGTTTGCCGACCCGCGCGGCCGCTTCGTCTACGGCAGCGTGTCGTATCAGTTCAAGTAAGCCCCCGGCACTTGAACGGCAAGGCCCCGCCTCGGCGGGGCCTTTTTGCTTTTCGCGACCCGCCATCGCGGGCCCCGGTTTGAAGGAAACTGGCGTGGCGCTGCGTTTCGCAGCGCCTTGCCGCCTGCCATCGCTTCGTTCCCTCCCTCGCCCACCGACCCACTTCGCCTGACCATGTCCTTGCCTGCACCGCGTCTGGGCCTGCGCGGCAAATCGCTGCTGGCGCTCTTCCTGAGCAGCCTGCTGGCCTTGGGGCCCGCCTTCTGGCTGGCCTGGCAGGTCGTCGACAGCGTGCGCGCCCAACTCGGCAGCGCCTATGCCCGCGACACGGTGCTGCTCAAGCGCGAACAGGTGGCCGGTCTGCTCTCGCGCGAGCTGGCGCTGTCGCTGCGCCAGGCCCGCTCCGAGGCCACCCGCCAATGGCTACTGGCCGAGGACGACCCCGAGGCGCGCGCAACCTTCTGGCGCGAGGCCGCCAGCTTCCGGCAGGACTTCGCCTCGCGGGCCTTTTCCATCACCCCGGCGCAGAGCCTGAACTACTACTTCCAGTCGGACGACAAGCCCGGCACCGAGCCGCTGGAGCGCCTGCGCCCGGACGCCGAGAAGGACAGCTGGTTCTTCAACACCCTCAAATCCGATCGCCCCTACAACATCAATGTGGACGTCAACCACCAGGTGGGCGCCACGCGGGTCTGGATCAATGTGCTGGTGCGCGACGCCGACCGCGCACTCGGCTCGGTGGGCGCGAGCCTGGACCTGGGCGATCTGACGCGCCGCCTGGTCAGCGATGTGGCGCCGGGGCAGCAGGTGCTGATCGTCAACCGCGCCGGCGCGATCCAGATCGACCGCGACCTGGCGCGCATCGCGCTGAACTCCGGCACCCAGGCCCAGGCTCCGCGCGACCACACCATCGACGCCCTGCTGGATTCCGCCACCGATGTCCAGGCGGTTCGCACCGCCATGGCCAAGGCCGAATCCGAACCGGGCACGGCGCAGGTCGTCAGCGTCAAGGTGCGGGGCGTACCCGAGCTGCTGGCCAGCGCCTACATCCCCGACCTGGGCTGGCATGTGGTCTCGACCCTGGACCTGCGTGTGGCGCCGCTGCTGCGGCTGGACACCCTGGCCGGGCCGCTGGTTGCGATCGGCGTGCTGGGCCTGGCCCTGTTCCTGGGCATCGCGCTTTCGGTGGAGCGCCTGATCCTGGCGCCGCTGCGTCAGCTCCAGCGCTCGGCCCAGGCGATTGCGGCGGGCCAGTACGACGTGTCGCTGCCCGCGCCGCGGGCCGATGAGATCGGCGACCTGACCCACGCCTTCGGCACCATGGCCAACCAGGTGCGCGGGCACACCGAGTCCCTGGAGCGCGAGGTGCAGGCGCGCACGCGCGAGCTGGAGCAAGCCAACCGCGACATGGCGCAGGCGCACCGCGCCATCAGCGACTCGATCGACTACGCCCGCCTGATCCAGCGCGCCATCCTGCCCGACCGCCTGCTCGAAGAGCAGCTCGGCAGCGAGCACTTCGTGCTCTGGCAGCCGCGCGATGTCGTCGGCGGCGACTTCTATGTCTTCCGCAGCAGCGCCGAGGGCGAACTGCTGGGCGTGGTGGACTGTGCCGGCCATGGGGTGCCGGGCGCGCTGATGACGATGCTGGCGCGCTCCGCCATCGACCACGCGCTCGAAGAGGTCGGGCCGACCGACCCGGCCACGCTGCTGCACCGCATCGACGCCTCGATCCGCGGCATGCTGGCCGCGGCCGACATCCCGCGCACCATCGCCACCACCATGGATGTCGGTCTGGTGCACATCGACCGTCAGGCGCAGCGCGCCCGCTTTGCCGGCGCCAAGGTCGCGCTGTTCCGCAGCGATGGCCGCACGGTCGAGGAAATCAAGCCGGGCCGGCGCGCCCTCAACGAGACGCGGCGTGGCGAGTACGCGAACGTCGAATTCGATCTGACCGCCGGCACCAGCTACTACCTCGTCACCGACGGCTTCCTCGATCAGGCCGGCGGCGAGCATGGCTTCGGCTTCGGCAACCGGCGTTTCGCCGAGCTGGTGCGCGAACACGCGGCGCTGCCGCCCAGCCAGCAGCGCGAGGCCTTCGTCAGCGCCCTACGCCGCTACCAGGGCGGGTTCGCGCAGCGCGACGACATCACCGTCATGTGCTTCCGGGTCGATCAGGGCCCCCAGGCAAGCCAACCTCAGGAGTGACCATGGAGACGCTGGACTTGTTCGAGATGCGCGCCAACTGCATACGGCAGCGCGTGATGCTGTGTTTCAACGGCCCCATCTCCCGCAGCCTGATCGAGGAAATCGGCCATGCGCTGCGCAAGTACCTGGAAGACGCCGAAGCCTCACCGGGCGGCGCCATGGATGTGTTTGCCGTCTATGTGGAGATGACCCAGAACATCCGCCATTACGCCAGCAAGATGAATTACTCCGAGGCGGACGGCGCCGCCACGGTGGTGGTCTCGCGCGACGAGCAGGGCCGCTACATGATCTCGGTGGGCAATCTGGTGGAAGCGCCGGACGCCGAACGCCTGGTGCAGCGCATCGACCAACTGGCCGCGATGGACAAGGCGCAGCTCAAGGCCGCTTACAAGGAGCAGCTGCGCCGCCCGCGCGACGCCGAGTCACCGTCCGGCGCCGGCCTGGGCCTGCTGGACATGGCCCGCCGTTCGTCCGAGCCCCTGCAGGCCACCCTTCGACCGATGCCCGACGGCCGCAGCTTCTTCTGCCTGCGCGCGGTCTTTGCCAATGCCTGAGCTGACCATGAACTCCCTGCACATTGAAGGTTCCGTCTCCTCGCCCTCGATTCATGCCGATGCCGAGCGCGGCACGCTGGAGATGGCCGGCGACTCCTACCCGGAGAACTCGTTCGAGCTCTTCGGCCCCCTGATCGACTGGATCGAGGCCTATTTCCAGGCCGACGACAGGCCCCTGCAGCTGCGCCTCAAGCTGCGCTACCTCAACACCAGCAGCGTCAAGATCATGATGGACATCTTCGACCTGCTGGAAGACCAGCACCGCAGCGGCCGCGAAGTGGGCGTGCTCTGGCTGTACGACGCCCGCAACGAACGGGTGGCCGAGCTGGCGGAGGAGTTCAAGGAGGACTGCAGCTTCCCCTTCCAGATCCAAGCCATGGTGGAGTGAGGGCCATGTCCAAGGTCCACGGGGATGAGCTGCTGGTGAAGCTGGAGGCCCTGGCCGAGCTGGCCGAGCACGACGGCAATCCCCTGCAGGAGCCGCTGCGTCAGGCGCTCATGCTCTGCCGTGAGCAGCAGCACCGCATCGAACGCATGTTGCGCATCGCCGATGGTTTCAATGCGGCCGCATTGGGCCACTCCACGTCGGCCTTGCGACGCCAACGCTCGCGCCTCGAAAAGGTCGCGCGCATCGCCGACCGCTACCAGGAGCTGATGCACGAACAGAACCTGCATCTCACGCAGGCCTCGAGCATCGACCCGCTGACCGGCCTGGCCAACCGGCGCCAGATCGATGCCGTGCTGGGCGAGGAGTTGGCGCGCGCCCACCGCCGCGGCCAGGCCCTGTGTGTGGCCATGCTGGACGTGGACCACTTCAAGCGCATCAATGACGACTTCGGCCACGCGGTCGGCGACCGCGCGCTCACCAGCCTGGCGCAGGTGTTGAAGGCCAGCCTGCGCGGGCAGGACTTCTGCGGCCGCTGGGGCGGCGAGGAGTTTCTGCTGGTGCTGCCCGGCAGCACGCTGACCGGCGCCCGCATCACCCTGGAGCGCGTGTTGGCCGCCGTCCGGCAGCTGGAGGTGGGTGGCGGGTCAGGCCTGGTGCGCATGACGGCCAGCTGCGGCGTGGCCGAGCGGCTGCCGAGCGAGACGGCGCAGGATCTGGTGCGACGCGCCGACATCGCCCTGCTGGTGGCCAAGCGCAACGGGCGCGACCGCATCGAGCTGGCCCCGGAACCCGAGGCAGCCGGCGGCGGGTAGGCGCTGCGGCGCCACGCCCCGGTCGCTCAGGCGTTGATGCGCTGCACCCCGGTCAGGCGGCAGGCCATCACCGCATTGCGCAAGGCCGCAATGGCCTCGTAGCGCGTGAAGCTGCGCCGCCAGGCCAGCACCACACGGCGGCTGGGCACGGGCTCGCTGAAATGCAGGAATTTCAGGTGCGGCGGCGGGTCGGCCGGCACCGAGAGTTCGGGCACCACGGTGATGCCCATGCCCGAGGCCACCATGTGCTTGATGGTCTCCAGCGAGGAGCCCTCGAAGCTGCGCTGGATGCCTTCGGCCCCGCTGGCAAAACGGGCGAATTCAGGGCAGACCTCCAGCACATGGTCGCGGAAGCAGTGGCCGTTGCCGAGCAGCAGCAGCGTTTCCTGCTTCAACTCCTCGGCGCTCAGGGACTGGCGCTGCGCCAGCGGGTGGCTGGCGGGCACGGCAATGCGGAAGGGCTCGTCGTACAGCGGCGCAATCGCCAGCCCGGCGTCCGGAAAGGGCTCGGCCAGGATGGCGCAATCCAGCTCGCCGCTGCGCAGCATGTCCAAGAGCTTGACGGTGAAGTTCTCCTGCAGCAGCAGCGGCATCTGCGGCGTGCGCTCAATGACCTGGCGCACCAGGTCCGGCAGCAGGTAGGGGCCGATGGTGTAGATGACGCCCAGGCGCAGCGGCCCCGCCAGCGGGTCGCGGCCGCGCTTGGCGATCTCCTTGATCAGCTGCGCCTGCTCGATCACCACCTGGGCCTGGCGCACGATCTCCTGGCCCAGCGGCGTGACGGCGATCTCGTTGCTGCTGCGCTCGAAGATCTTGACGTCGAGCTCCTCCTCGAGCTTCTTGATCGCCACCGACAAGGTGGGCTGGGAGACATGGCAGGCCTCGGCGGCGCGGCCGAAGTGGCGTTCGCGCGCCACGGCCACCAGGTAGCGCAGTTCGGTCAGGGTCATGGGGGGTGATCGTAGGGCGCCAAGCCGCGCGCATGGCTACACTGCGCCCCCTCTCAGAAGCTCGGGAAACCCCCATGCCCGAACGCAAAGCTGTGACCCTGCACAAGCTGCAGGAGATGCATGCCAGCGGCGAAAAGATCGCCATGCTGACCTGTTATGACGCCGCCTTCGCCAGCGTGCTGGACGAGGCGGGGGTGGACATCCTGCTGGTGGGCGACTCGCTCGGCACCGTGCTGCAGGCCGAACCCACCACCACGCCGGTGCAACTGGCCGACATGGTCTATCACACGCGCTGCGTGGCGCGCGGCAACAAGACCGCCTGGCTGCTCGGTGACCTGCCCTTCGGCAGCTACCACGCCAGCCCCGAGCAGGCCTGGCACAGCAGCCTGGCGCTGATGCAGGCCGGCGCCCATATGGTCAAGCTGGAATGCGGCGACTGGGCCGCTGACACGGTGCGCTTCCTGACCCAGCGCGGCGTGCCGGTCTGCGCGCATCTGGGCTTCACGCCGCAGACCGTGTCGGCCCTGGGCGGCTTCAAGGTGCAGGGCCGCGGTGAGGCGGCCGAGCATGTCAAGGCGCAGGCCAAGGCCATGGTCGAGGCCGGCGCGCAGATGCTGCTGTTCGAGATGATCCCGGCCGCGCTGGCGCGCGAGATCACCGCCTGGAGTCCGGTGCCGGTGATCGGCATCGGCGCGGGCCTGGGCTGCTCGGGCCAGGTGCTGGTGCTGCACGACATGCTGGACATCACGCCCGGCCGCCGGCCGCGCTTTGTCAAGAACTTCATGTCGGGGTCCGACTCCATTGCCGCCGCCATCCGGCGCTATGTGGCCGAGGTCAAATCCGGTCAGTTCCCCGACGAGGCGGTGCACGCCTTCAGCTGATGCGAGTGATCCACACCATTGCCGAGCTGCGCGCCGCGCTCGGCCCCGGCCAGGCCGCCTTCGTGCCCACCATGGGCAACTTGCACGCCGGCCATCTGGCCCTGGTGGCGCAGGCCCGCTCGGTGGCGGGGCCGCAGGCGCCGGTGGTGGTGTCCTTGTTCGTCAACCGCCTGCAGTTCCTGCCGCACGAAGACTTTGACCGCTACCCGCGCACGCTGGAAGCGGACTGCGCGCAGCTGCAGGCCCAGGGCGCCTGCGACCTCGTCTTCGCGCCGAGCGAGCAGGAGCTCTACCCCGAGCCGCAGGGCTACAAGGTGGTGCCGCCGACGGCGCTGGCCGACATCCTGGAAGGCCAGTTCCGCCCCGGCTTCTTCACCGGCGTCTGCACGGTGGTGCACAAGCTTTTCAACCTGGTGCAGCCGGCGCACGCGGTGTTCGGCAAGAAGGACTACCAGCAGCTGATGGTGCTGCGCCGCATGGTGGCGCAGATGGGCCTGCCGGTCCAGATCCACGGCGGCGAGACCCTGCGCAGCCCGGAAGGCCTGGCGCTTTCCAGCCGCAACCAATACCTCAGCGCCGAGCAGAAGGCGCAGGCCCTGCAGCTCAGCGCCGCGCTGCGCGCCTTGATTGCCGAATGGCAGAACGGCCTGCGCGACCGCGAGCGCATGGAAGGCGAGGCTATGGACCGCCTGGCCGCACAGGGCTGGCAGCCCGATTACCTGACCCTGCGCCGCCAGCACGATCTGGGCCCCGCGCAGGCCGGTGAGCCCCTGGTGGCGCTGGGTGCCGCCCGGCTGGGCAGCACGCGGCTGATTGACAACTTGGAAGCCTGAGGCGCATGGTGGTCAACGCTGGCGAGTGATGCCCCGTTGCCGGGCGCTATGCCTGCCAAGGGAGTCATCATGCGAAACACCCGCCTTCTAGCCGCCAGCCTGCTGGCCCTGTTGCTGAGCGCCTGCGGTGGCGGCATCTATGTCGAGGTGGGCGACCCCGCCCCGCCGCTGCCACCGGTTCCGCAACCCAACCCGCAGCCCAACGCCCCGACGCAGAACTGCAGCACGGCCGGCCTGGCCGCCGCCGCGCAAAGCCGCTGGCCGGTGGTCTGCATGCTGACCAGCAGTGGCGAGCTGGTGATCGAGCTCTACGACGAATACGCCCCCATCACCGTGGCCAACTTCCTGGCCCATGTGAACACCAACTACTACCGCAACACCCTGGTGCACCGGGTGGACCGTGATTTCGTCGTGCAGGGCGGCGGCTACAGCCCGGGCATGGTGCGCAAGCCCAGCCCCTTCGCGCCCATCCTGCTGGAGGACAACACCATCCTGTCCAACCTGCGCGGCACCATCGCCATGGCGCGCAGCAGCGACCCCAACAGCGCCACTTCGGAATGGTTCCTGAACGTGCGCGACAACGCCGGGCTGGACGGCACCAGCGCCAAGCGCGGCTATGCCATCTTCGGCAAGATCATCTCGGGCCTGCCGGTGCTGGACGCCATGAACATCGTGCCCGTCTACCGCTACAGCGACACCGACCTGCGCCCACGCACCGAGATCCTGACCTACTGGGTGCAGCGGGTGCGCTGAGCAGGGAAGCCGGGCCACGGGGACAATCGTGGCCATGCCCTACACCCTGTCCGACTTCGACTACGAGCTGCCGCCCGAACTGATCGCCCAGCACCCCGCGGCGGAGCGCACCGGCTCGCGGCTGCTGGACGGCCGCGGCGACACGCCGGTCAACCGGCGCTTCCCGGAGCTGCCCGGTCTGCTCGATGCCCGGGACCTGCTCGTGTTCAACGACACCCAGGTCATCAAGGCTCGTCTGCATGGGCAGAAGGCCAGTGGCGGCAGCGTCGAAGCCCTGGTGGAGCGCCTGCTGCCGGGCACGCATGAGGTCTGGGCCCATTTGCGCGCCAGCAAGAGCCCCAAGCCCGGCAGCCGCGTGCGCTTCGCCGGCGCCTTTGACGCCGAGGTGCTGGGCCGTTGTGGCCCGGAGAACTCGCTCTTTCATCTGCGCTTTGCGGGCGCCCCGCTGGCGCTGCTGGACCAGTACGGCCATGTGCCGCTGCCGCCCTACATCACGCACGAAGACGGCGCGGAAGACGTGCAGCGCTACCAGACCGTCTTCGCCGCCAAACCCGGTGCGGTGGCGGCGCCCACGGCCTCGCTGCATTTCGACGAAGCCCTGCTCGCAGCCCTGCCCTGCCCGCGCACCCAGGTGACCCTGCATGTGGGTGCCGGCACATTCCAGCCGGTGCGCAGCGAGAACCTGGCCGAGCACCAGATGCACAGCGAGTGGTTCGAAGTGCCTCAGGCCACGGTGGACGCCATCGCGGCCTGCCGCGCGCGCGGGGGCCGGGTGATGGCGGTGGGCACCACCTCGCTGCGCGCGCTCGAATCGGCCGCCGCCAGCGGCACGCTGCAGGCCGGTGCGGCCGAAACCCAGCTCTTCATCACCCCGGGCTACCGCTTCCAGGTGGTGGACCGGCTGCTGACCAACTTCCACCTGCCCAAGAGCACGCTGATGATGCTGGTGAGCGCCTTGGCGGGCTATGAACACATCCGCGCCCTGTACCGCCACGCCGTCGAACAGCGCTACCGCTTCTTCAGCTATGGCGACGCCATGCTGCTCGACCGGCGGTCGCCACAGCCATGAAGCCGGTGCCGCTCCGCACAGATGAGGCCCCGAGCAAGGGCTTCCCGGCACATGGCCTGGTGGCCTATTCCGGGCGGGGACGCTGCCTGTATTGCGAGGCCACGGGGCCGTTCAATGCGGAGCTGGTGCAGGTCATGGCGCGCGACATGCTCGGCCTGTTTGCCCAGATGGCTGAAGGCGGACCTTGGGTCCATCTGGCGCGATTCCATGTCAGCGCCCTGGCCTCGCCCGAGACCCTGGCCCAGTTCTCTGCCTTCCTGGCCGATCTGAATGCGCGCGGCCAGGTGCCGGAAGCCAGTGCCTATGTGCTGCCGAGCGAGGTTGAGGGCGCCTACCTCATGGCGCGGCACTTTCAGCGCTGCTTCGAGGCCGCAGGGCTGGTGTTTGCCGCCTTTGAAACCGACGACGCCGCGCGCCAGTGGCTCGCCAGCCGGCACCCCGAGCTGCCACTGGGCTGAGCCGGTCGGCCGAACGATGGATGGAGCACCCCGGCCCGCAGTGCTAAGGTGAGTCCGCCCATGAAAGCCCCCCGCAGCACCACCGAGATCCCGCGCCCTCGCTTCCGCGCGCACGGCCGGGTGGATTTCCGCATCGAGGGCCGGCTGCTGCTGACGGAGGCCGTAGGGCCCTTCAACGCCGAACTGGTGCTGGCCGTGCAGGCCCTGGTGCGCGAGGTGAACAGCGAGATGGCGGCCGGTCCCCCCTGGGGCCAGTTGGTGCGATTTCACGAGAGCGCATTGGCGTCGCCGGAAACGCTGGAGCAGTTCACGCTGCTGTTGTGCGCGCTGCGCCGCGAGAACTTGGCCCCGCGGGTCACCGCCCATGTGCTGCCGCCCGAGGTGGAAGGCGCCACATTGATGGGGCGCCCCTTTCAGCAATGCTTCGAGCAGGCTGGCCTGCGCTACGCGCACTTCGCCACCGGGGGCGAGGCACGCGCCTGGCTGCTGGCCGAGCTGGGCTGATTACTCGGCGCCGCCGGTCAGCAGCGGGATGCTTCCGCCCGATTCCTTGCCCAGCAAACCGCTGCGCACATACACGCCCAGCTTCTCGCGCGTGTCGGCGATGTCGAGGTTGCGCATGGTCAGCTGGCCGATGCGGTCGGCCGGGGTGAAGGCGGCGTCCTCGACCTTTTCCATGCTCAGGCGCTCGGGCGCATAGGTCAGGTTCGGGCTCTCGGTGTTCAGGATCGAGTAGTCATTGCCGCGGCGCAGTTCCAGCGTCACCTCGCCAGTGATGGCGCGCGCCACCCAGCGCTGGGCGGTTTCGCGCAGCATCAGGCATTGCGGGTCGAACCAGCGGCCCTGGTAGAGCAGGCGGCCCAGGCGGCGGCCGTTGATGCGGTACTGCTCGATGGTGTCTTCGTTGTGGATGCCGGTGACCAGGCGCTCGTAGGCGATGTGCAGCAGCGCCATGCCCGGGGCCTCGTAGATGCCGCGGCTCTTGGCTTCGATGATGCGGTTCTCGATCTGGTCGCACATGCCCAGGCCGTGGCGGCCGCCGATGCGGTTGGCTTCCAGGAACAGCTCCACCGGGTCGCCGAACTCGCGGCCGTTCAGGGCCACCGGTACGCCTTCCTCAAAGCGCACGCTGACCGTTTCGGCCTTCACCGCCACGTCCTCGCGCCAGAAGGCCACGCCCATGATGGGCTTGACGATGTGCATGCCGGCGTTCAGGAACTCCAGGTCCTTGGCCTCATGCGTCGCGCCGAGCAGGTTGGAGTCGGTGCTGTAGGCCTTCTCGACCGACATCTTGTAGTCGAAGCCGTTGGCGATCAGGTACTCGCTCATCTCCTTGCGGCCGCCCAACTCGTCGATGAAGCGCTGGTCCAGCCAGGGCTTGTAGATCTTCAGCGCCGGGTTGGCCAGCAGGCCGTAACGGTAGAAGCGCTCGATGTCGTTGCCCTTGTAGGTGCTGCCGTCGCCCCACACATTCACGCCGTCCTCCTTCATGGCCACCACCAGGGCGGTACCGGTGACGGCACGGCCCAACGGCGTGGTGTTGAAGTAGGTGGCGCCGCCGGTGCTGATGTGGAAGGCGCCGCTCTGGATGGCGGCGATGCCCTCGGCCACCAGCTGCGCGCGGCAGTCGATCAGACGGGCGATCTCGGCGCCGTAGGCCTTGGCCTTGCGCGGGATCTCCTCGTAATCGCTCTCGTCCGGCTGGCCCAGGTTGGCGGTGTAGGCGCAGGGGATGGCCCCCTTGGCGCGCATCCAGTGCACGGCCGCGCTGGTGTCCAGGCCGCCCGAGAAGGCGATGCCGACACGCTGGCCGGCGGGGATGGATTGCAGGATGGTGGCGGACACGGGCAGCTTCCTTGAATGCGGGTCAGCGGGAAAACCCGGTACTTTAGGCGCTGCCACCTGTTCGGGCGGACAGGGCATGTTCGCGCCCCGCAAAGGGCCCGCGCTGCCCAGAATGGCCCTCCCCCTTCAGGAGCGCGCCATGCCACCGAACCCGCTGAGCAACAACAACCTCGACCCCATGCAGATGAAGAACCTGCTGGAGCAGCGCATTCGTCAGCTGGAGGAACGCGTGAACGGCCTGCTGCGCAATGACGGCAGCATCGAGCTGAGTTCGCACCGGCGCATCGAGCTGGTGGTGGGCAACAGCCGGCTGCTGATCGACAACAGCGGGGTGACGGTGCGCTCTTCCGGCACGGTCAAGGTGGATGCGCCACGCGTGGAGCTGCTGGGCGCGCAGACGCAAGTGAAGGGCGGCGTGGTCGAGCTGGCGGCAGGGGTGGTGAAGCTGGATGCGGCGATGACCGATGCCACAGGCATCGTGAAGTGCAACACCTTGCAGGCGACTTCGGTGATTTCCGCCACCTACTCCCCGGGCGCTGGCAACGTCTGGTGATCAGCCGGCATCGCGCCAGTCGATGCGGCCCTGGGTCGCGTCGGTGAGGCGCTGGCGCAGCGCCGCCACCTGGTCGGCCGGGGCCTGCCAGCGCAGCAGGGCCAGGGCGCCATGCTCGGCGCCTTCCACGTCCAGCCCAGCGGCAGCCAGCTCGCGCCGCAGCACCCCTTCCAGCGCATAAGGCACGGCCGCAGCCAGGGCCTGGCGCTGCACCAGGGTGATGCGCGACGCCCCTTGCAGGGCCTGCGAAACGGCGTCGCCATAGGCGCGCACCAGGCCGCCCGCCCCCAGCTTCACGCCACCGAAGTAGCGCACCACGGTGGCCAGCACGCCTTCCAGCTGCTGATGTCGCAGCACCTCCAGCATCGGCCGCCCGGCCGTGCCGCCGGGTTCGCCATCGTCATTGGCGGCGCTGTGGCCACCGGCCATCAGGGCCCAGCAGACATGGGCCGCCTGCGGGTGCTGGGCGCGCAGGGCGGCCACGCGGCCCAAGGCCTGTTCGCGGTCGGCGCAAGGCTCCACGCAGGCCAGGAAGCGGCTCTTCTTGATCAGGGTTTCGGCGTGGGCCGGCGCGGCCAGGGTGTCGGACATCGAAATTTTTCTGCGCGGCCCTGAATCCAAACCGGGCGCGGCATGCATCCAAGCATCACCATCCACCCTTTCGGAGCCCAACGGCCATGGAAAGCGACATTTTCGTTCTGAAGCACATCCTGCCCTTCATGATCCCCATCGTGGCGCTGCTGATCCCCATCGTGGCCATCGTGGCCCATTACGTCAGCAAGTCCAACCGCGAGCGCGCCATCCACGAAACCGTGCGCCAGCTCAGCGCCGCCGGCCAGCCCATTCCGCAGCAGCTGCTGGATGGCTCGGCCTTTCGCGGCGACGAAGCCCCCAGCGCCGTCAAGAACAGCCCGCACAACCAGCTGCGCGCCGGCGCCATCAACCTGGCGGTGGGCCTGGGCCTGGCCGGCATGTTCTTCGTCATGCGCCCGGGCTCCTGGCTGTGGGCCATCGGCCTGATCCCGTTCTGCCTGGGCGTGGCCTTCCTGCTGCTGTGGAAGTACGAGAGCAAGCACCCGGCTTGATCCGTCGTGCACGCACTTGAGCAGGAAGCCGAAACCCTCGCCGCCGCCCGCCGCGGCGATCGGCCCAGCTTCGAGCGCCTGGTGCGCGCGCACCAGGCCTACCTGCGCCAGCTGTTGCGCCGGCTCTGCCGCGGCGACCACGCGCTGGCCGACGACCTGGCGCAGGAAGCCTTCGTGGCGGCCTGGCGCGCCCTGCCCGGGTTTCGCGGCGAGGCGCGCTTTCGCACCTGGCTCACGCGCCTGGCCATCAATGCCTTTCGTCAGCATGCGCGCCGGGTCTGGCCCGAAGCCCTGCCGGAGGAGCTGCCCGACACACCCGACAGCGATTTCGCCCCCGCTGCTGGCGAGCGCCTGGACCTGCAGCGCGCACTGGCGCGCCTGCGCGAACCCGAGCGCGAGGCCTTGCTGATGTGCTTCTACGCCGACCTCTCGCATGCCGAAGCGGCCGAGGCCCTGGGCTGGCCCTTGGGCACGCTCAAGACCCAGGTGCTGCGCGCGCGCACCAAGCTGCGCGCCTGGCTGACCGAGGGCCAGCTTCCCCAGGAGAGTCCAACATGACCGAGCACGTCAAGGACCCCGAACTCGACCGTTGGCTCAGCCGCCCCGACACCGACCTGCTGGACGACGAGGCCTTTGTGCAGCGCGTGATGGCCGCCCTGCCGGCGCCGGCGCGCAACACCAGCCCGGCCGCCCAGCACCGCCTGCTGCCCCATCTGCAGGCCCTCGCCCTGGGCTGCCTGCTGGCCCTGCTGCTGGCGCTGTGGCCGGATCAGGCCCTGGCCCTGAGCAGCGGCGGCAGCGCCGCGGTGGAAGCCGGCCTGCTGGGCCTGTGCGGCCTGGGCTTGCTGGCCTGGTGGAGCCTGCCGCAGGCCTGGGCCTCACCGTGGCGCTGAGGCCCTACTTCAGCATGTGAACCGCCAGCGGGCCGAAGTGCTTGCGGCCCAGGCGCTGCAGCGTGCCGTCGGCGCGCAGGGATTCGGCGGCCTCACGCAGGCGCTGGCGGTCCGCCGCACTCACCGTCTGGCGGTTCAGCGCCCAGCCGCCATAGGCCGTCTCTTCAGGCCACCAGTCCAGCAGGGCATGCTGCTCCAGCCACAGGGCGTCGCGCCCCACCAGGGCCATGGGGTAGATCAGCATCGCGTCGGCGCGCCCGGCGGCAAAGGCCCGCAGCGCAGCCGCCATGTCGCCGGCTTCACTGACGCGCCCCTGCGCACGCATGCGCTCCAGCCAAGTCGCCACCCGGGGGGTGTAGGACGTGCCGCGCACGATCATCACCCGCGCCGCCGAGGCCTCGAAGGCATCGCGCGAACCCAGGCCAGCCGGTACCGGCTTGGCCATCAACAGCAGCGCACGGGTGCGGGCAAACAGCAGGAATTCGTAATGCGCCGCACGCTCGGGCGTCTGCAGGGCCGAGACCATCAGGTCCATCTGCGCTTCGGCCATCGCCTGCCAGGCCCGCTTGGCGCTGCTGTACACAGGCTCGATGCGACAGCCGCTGCGCTCCGCCATGGCCTGGCGCAGGTCCACATCGAACCCGAGTTCCTGGCCATCGGCCTGGCGCTGGTACAGCCCGGGGTACTCGTAGTACGCCATGCGCAGCGGCCCACAGGCCAGGGCCTGGGACCCGAGCACGACCGCAAGCAGGCTGGTGAGCGAGCGCATAGGCCCAGTATGCAGCCGCCGCGCCACCGACAATCGCCCCATGCTTCGCTATGAACTCCTGCGCCAGGAAGGCGCCGCCCGTCGCGGGCGCATGACGCTGAACCACGGCGTCGTCGAAACCCCTATCTTCATGCCCGTGGGCACCTACGGCACCGTCAAGGGCGTGATGCCGCGCGACCTTGAGGCCATGGGCGCGCAGATCATTCTGGGCAACACCTTCCACCTCTGGCTGCGCCCGGGGCTGGACGTGATGGCCCAGTTCGGCGGCCTGCACCGCTTCGAAAACTGGAACAAGCCCATCCTGACCGACAGCGGAGGCTTCCAGGTCTGGAGCCTGGGGGCGATGCGCAAGATCAGCGAGGAAGGCGTCAAGTTCGCCAGCCCGATCAACGGCGACAAGCTGTTCCTCACGCCCGAGGTCAGCATGCAGATCCAGACCGTGCTGAACAGCGACATCGTCATGCAGTTCGACGAATGCACGCCCTACGAAACCAAGGGCCGCCTGACGACCGAACGCGAGGCCCGCGCCAGCATGGAGATGAGCCTGCGCTGGGCCAAGCGCTGCGCCGACGAGTTCGCGCGCCTGCAGAACCCCAATGCCCTGTTCGGCATCGTGCAGGGCGGCATGTTCGAGAGCCTGCGCGATGTGTCGGCCGCCGGCCTGGTCGAGCTGGACTTTCCCGGCTACGCCATTGGCGGGCTGTCGGTGGGCGAGCCCAAGGCCGAGATGCAGCGCATCCTGGCCCACACCGCGCCGCTGCTGCCCACCCACAAGCCGCGCTACCTGATGGGCGTGGGCACGCCCGAAGACCTGGTGGAAGGCGTGGCCAACGGCATCGACCTGTTCGACTGCGTGATGCCCACGCGCAACGCCCGCAACGGCCACCTTTTCACCCGCTTTGGCGACCTGCGCCTGCGCAACGCCCGCTATAAGAGCGACGAGTCGCCCATCGACCCGACCTGCAGCTGCCAGGCCTGCACGGGCTTCAGCCGCGCCTACCTCCACCACCTGGACCGCTGCGGCGAGATGCTGGGCCCGATGCTGACCAGCATCCATAACCTGCACTACTACCTGAACCTGATGCGCGAGATCCGCGAGGCGCTGGATGGTGGGCGCTTTGCGGAGTGGAAGGCGCAGTTCCACGCGGATCGGTCGCGGGGGGTTTAGGCACCTCCCTGGGGGGACCGAGCGAGATCAGGCCGCCAGGGTGCGGCCCTCCGCTCATGTCCCCCTCCGGTGCGCTGCCGCGCACCGGATTCCTCCTTTACTTCGCTGCGAGCCGCACCCTACCGTCCTGCTCCACGGAGGCCATGGCATGCCTAAGGACACACTCGGTGCCACAGGCCGAGGGTGTCGGGTGGGCATCGCAGCGAAGTAAAGGAGGAGAGTGCAACCGCCAGGTTGCGCTCGGGGGACATGAGCGGAGATGCCCACCCGGCGACCTCGGCCCGCTCGGTCTAGCCCCCTACAAGCCCCGCACGCAGTCCATCGCCTCCTCGATGCGCTCGACCGCATGCACGGTCAGACCCTCGATCGGCTTCTTGGGCGCATTGGCCTTGGGGATCACGGCCACCGAGAAGCCTAGCTTGGCGGCTTCCTTCAGGCGCTCCTGCCCACGCGGCGCCGGGCGCACCTCGCCGGCCAGGCCGACCTCGCCAAAGGCCAGGAAGCCCCGCGGCAGAGGGCGGCCGCGCAGCGAGCTCTGGATCGCCAGCAGCACCGCCAGGTCGGCGGCCGGTTCGCTGATGCGCACGCCACCCACCGCGTTGACAAACACGTCCTGATCGTTCGTGGCCACGCCGGCATGGCGGTGCAGCACCGCCAGCAGCATGGCCAGGCGATCGCGATCCAGGCCCACGGAGAGGCGGCGCGCGCCGCCCACATCCACCAAGGCCTGCAGCTCCACCAGCAGCGGGCGCGTGCCTTCCAGCGTCACCAGCACGCAGCTGCCCGGCACCGGCTCGGCGTGGGCGGAAAGAAAGATCGCGCTCGGGTTGCTGACGCCCTTGAGCCCCTTCTCAGTCATGGCGAACACGCCGATCTCGTTGACGGCACCGAAGCGGTTCTTGATGGCGCGCACCAGGCGAAAGGACGAGTGCGTGTCGCCCTCGAAGTACAGCACCGTGTCGACGATGTGCTCCAGCACGCGCGGGCCGGCCAAGGCGCCTTCCTTGGTCACATGACCCACCAGCACCATGCTGCAGCCGCTGCCCTTGGCGGCACGGGTAAGCAAGGCCGCGCACTCGCGCACCTGGGCCACCGAGCCGGGCGCGCTGGTCAGCTGCTCGGTGTAGACGGTCTGGATGGAGTCGATGACGCAGAAGGCCGGCTGCTCGGCTTCGAGCGTGGCCAGGATGCGCTCCAGATTGATCTCGGCCAGCACCCGCACCGCCGTGCCGGGCAGGCCCAGGCGCCGAGCGCGCATGGCCACCTGGGCGCCGCTCTCCTCGCCCGTCACGTACAGCACCTTCATGTTGCGGCTCAAGGCATCCAGCGCCTGCAGCAGCAGGGTCGATTTGCCCACGCCCGGGTCGCCGCCGATCAGCGTGACACCGCCGGCCACGATGCCGCCGCCGAGCACGCGGTCCAGCTCCTCGATGCCGGTGGGCGTGCGCGCGGTGTCCACCGCCTCGATTTCGGAGAGCGTGGCCACGGCGCTGGTCTTGGCCAGGGCTTGGAAGCGGTGGCTCTTGCTACTGCTGGTCGGCTCGGCCGGGCCTTCCACCAGGGTGTTCCAGGCATTGCAGCCCGGGCACTTCCCCAGCCAGCGCGGGCTGCTGGCGCCGCATTCGTTGCAGGTGTAGACGGATTTCTCTTTGGCCATGCGGCCATTCTCAGTGGGCGTGGGAATGGCCTGCTTCGCCCTGCTCGCTGGCCGCCTGCCGCCACACGCTGAACGCCGCACTCAGGCCCAGCCCCGCCATCAGCGCCGCGACGCCCAGGTCCGGCCAGGCCGTGCCGGTGCCGAACACCCCCAGCGCCGCCGCCATCACGGCCAGGTTGCCAATGGCGTCGTTGCGTGAGCACAGCCAGACAGACTGCAGATTCGCATCGCCCGTGCGGTAACGGTAGAGCACCCAGGCCACGGCCAGGTTGGCCAGCAGGGCCAGCAGGCCCACCGCGCCCATCACCGGGGCCTGCGGCACCTCGGTCTGGCCCAGTCGCCAAAGGGCCTGGGCCAGCACGGCCAGCCCCAGGCCGCCCATCATCAAGGCCTTGACGCGCGCCACGCGCAAGCGGGCGGCCAGTCCGGCGCCCAGCACGGCCAGGGTCATGGCGTAGGTCAGGGTGTCACCCAGAAAGTCGATCGCATCGGCCCAGAGCGCCAGCGAGCCGGCTTGCAGACCGGCCAGGATCTCCAGCCCGAACATGGCGCCGTTGACGGCCAGCGCAAACCAGAGCGCGCGGCGCAGGCGCGGGTCCTCGGCCGGGGTGGTGGGGGTGTGGCAGCAGTGGGTGCCCATGGCGTGCAAGTGGAAGTGCAAACAGACGGGATTGCAAAGCCTGAAGCCTGTGCAGGGTCAAGCCCCATGACCCCGGGTTAACCAGGGCTTTCATGCTTCAATCGGCGCCCCGCTGTTGGAGACCCCCATGGAACTGAGCACCTGGCTCGCCTTTTTCGCCGCCTCCTGGGCGATCAGCCTCTCGCCCGGCGCCGGCGCGGTGGCCGCCATGAGCAGCGGGCTCAGCCACGGTTTCCGGCGCGGTTACTGGACGACCGCCGGGCTGATCCTGGGCATCTGGACCCAGGTGCTGCTGGTGGGCGTGGGCCTGGGCGCGCTGGTGGCCACCTCCACCACGCTGTTCACCGTCATCAAGTGGGCCGGCGTGGCCTATCTGATCTATCTGGGCGTGCAGCAGTGGCGCGCGCCAGCGGTGGCGCTCAAGGCAGCCGATGACGGCGTGACGGGCGGCACCCAGGCACGCCGGCGCGACCTGGTGCTGCGCGGCTGGATGGTCAACACCATCAACCCCAAGGGCACGGTGTTCCTGCTGGCCGTGGTGCCGCAGTTCCTGCACCTGGACCAGCCGCTGGCGCCGCAATACCTCGTCATCGCCGCCACGCTCGGATTCACGGACCTGGTGGTCATGGGCGGCTACACCGCGCTGGCTGCCAAGGTGCTGGGCGCGCTGAAGGACCTGCGCCTGATCAAGATGATGAACCGCGCCTTCGGCGGCCTGTTCGTGGCTGCGGGCCTGCTGCTGGCCACCATCAAGAAGACCTGATGCCGACCTGGCTGCTGTTCCTGGGCCCGACGCTGATCTGGGCCAGTACCTGGCATGTCATCCTGTACCA
>JBDHSJ010000032.1:0-26566 GCA_039808065.1 Burkholderiaceae bacterium
GCGCGCTCTGCGCCTTGGCGGCCAGGGCGGCCAGCAGCGGGTGGGCGCTGCTGGCCTTGGCCGGTTCGGGCTCGGGGGCATCCGCCAGTGCCAGCGGCTCGTCGGTCGCCAGGCCCAGCAGGGCGCGCAGGGCTTGTTCGGCGGCCGTGCTGCGGGCTTGCGCCAGCAGCTGCTCGGCGCGCGCGCCCGCCGCGGCGGCTTCGGCCTGGTGTTGGTCGGCGCGGGCCAGCTCACCTGCCTGGGTGCGGCGCGCCACATCGGCGGCCAGGGCCTGGCTGGCCTGCCAGCGCTCCTGTGCGGCCTGCTGCTCTTCGCGCGCCAGCGCCAGCGCCCACCAGTGCTCACGCAGTTGTTGGGCCAGCTGCCACTGCGCGCGCAGGGCCTCGGCCTCGACGCTCTGCGCCTGCGCCGCCGCCAGCGCCTGGCTGCGCGCGCGCTCGTTCGGCAGCCACAGCGGCTGGGCCAGGCCCAGCTCCAGCTCCTGCGCGCCCTGGCGGCGGTTGAAGCGATCACTGCGCAGCGCCGCCTCGAGCGCGGCGGGTCCGGGGGTCCAGGCGTCCGCCGCGGCGCTCAGGGCTTGGGCGGCCTCGCGGCGCGAAGCCAAGGTCTGCGCCTCGGGCTGGCGCGCCCAGGCGCGCTCAAAGGCCTGGGCCAGGCCCAGGGGCGCGGGGGTATCGGCCCAGGTGGGGGCCACGAAGCCCAGGGCCAGCGCGCTGCACAGCGCCGCCAGCGACCGGGCCTGAAAAGTCCGATGCATCCGATGCTCCAAGGTGGAAACAAACCATGGGGGCGATCGGCAAGGGACGGGCTGCCACGCAGCCCGGCAAGGAGGTCAACTCAGAGGTCCCTCGCCGTTCAGGCGAGGGCAAGCCACTGCGGGCGTTCGGGCCGGGGGCCGGTGCGGGCCGGCGTGGCGGCAGTACTCGCTTCCAGCCAGGTGGTGGACTGGCGCATGCGCAGCGCCTGCGTGACGGTCTGGGGCAAGGGGGTCAGATGGCCATGGCAGTGGCCGCATTCCGGCGTGAGGTCGGCGTTGTCCGGTTCATCGGCAACGGCCTGGGCATGGTGATGATCCCCATGGCCCTCATGCACCGCATGGGTCGGCACCAGCGCGTGCTCGTCCCCGCAGTACGGGCTCAGCGCTGCCCAACTGAACTGCAGCGGCAGCAGCAAATTGAGCAAGAGCAGCAGCAGGCGCTTCATGGCGGCGGGAGTGTAGGCGGGCTCAGGCGGCGGCTGGGAATGCCGCCCCACGACGAATGGCCGCCACCCGCGCGTTCATGCGCTGGCGCACGAAATGCTCAAACAGCCACTGCCGCGCCGGCGACAGATTGGCGCCGCGCGCGGCAAAGAAGGCATCGGGGTCATCGAACCGCCCAAAGTCCTCGGCAATGCCTTCCCTCTGAATGTAGGTAGAGCAGCCCTGCCATTGCACGCCGGGGTTCTGCAGATCGGGCGTGGCGGCGCCGAAGCCGCAGAACTGTCGCGCCTGCGGAAAGCGCTGCTGCAGGGCCTGCAGATAGGCCGGGTCGAGGATGAAGCCCTCCAGCTCGATCCAGCGCCCCTCCACCCAGACCTCGACCCAGCTGTGCAGGATGTGGCGCGGCGCCAGCGGGTAGGCCCATTCCGGCACCGCGCCGCGCTGCAAGGCCTTGTGGATGGTGAAGCCATGCAAGCGGCAAGGCTGCCCCAGCGCCCGCAGCAGCGCCATCAACAGTGTGCTTTTGGTGTTGCACTGGCCGTAGCCATCGGCCAGCACCTGGGAGGCGGGCCATTCGTCGCGGGCGTTGTAGCCGAAGGGCAGGCTGCGCACGAACTCGTAGGCCGCGCCCACGCGCGCCAACGGCAGTAACCCAGGCCAGCCCTCGCGGGCGACGAGATCCGCCAGGGCGGGGTGCTGGAAGTCCAGCAGCGCGGTGGGGCGCAGGAGCGCGAGCGGGCTTTGCATGGCCGGGATTGAAAAGCCTGAACCCGGTTCAGGGTCAAGGCCCCAAGCCCGCATAGCCTGGGGTTATGCCTGGGCCGGCGCTTGGCAGCCGGGCGACTCCGGCGCCTGACCACAATCGCGCGCATGCAGTTGCCCCGCCTCTTCTTTCTGCTGCTGGCCCTGGCCGGCCCCGCGCTGGCCGCCAAACCCCTGGTCTATTGCGCCGACGCCAGCCCCGAGGGCTTCGACCCCGGCCTGTGGGACAGCAGCAGCACCAGCAATGTGAACAACCAGATGTTCCAGGGCCTGCTGGGCTTCAAGCGCGGCGGCACCGAGCTGATCCCGAAACTGGCCACGGCCTGGGAGGTCTCGCCCGACGCGACGGTGTTCACCTTCACCCTGCGCCCCGGGGTGCAGTTCCACCGCACCGCCTGGTTCACACCCACGCGCGCCTTCAATGCCGATGACGTGCTGTTCACCTACCAGCGCTTCATCAACCCGCAGCACCCGTTCAACCAGGCCTTCCCGGCCAACTTCATCTACCCGCAGAACCTGGGCCTGGCCAAGCAGATCGCCTCAATCGAGAAGCTCGACGACCTGCACGTGCGCTTTACGCTGCACGCACCCAACGTCACCTTTCTGAGCACCTTTGCGATGAGCTTTGCCGGCATCCAATCGGCCGAGTACGGCGCACAGCTGCTCCAGCAAGGGCAGGCCGCGCAGATCAACCGGCTGCCGGTGGGCACCGGGCCCTACCAGTTCAAGCGCTACGAAAAAGACCATGTGGTGCGCATGCAGGCCCACCCCGGCTACTGGGGCGGGGCGCAGCGCACGCCGGCGCTGCTCTACAGCATCAGCCGCGAGCCGGCGGTGCGGGTGCAAAAGCTGATTGCCGGCGAATGCCAGGTCACCAGCCCGATCCGCGACGTGGACGTGGCCTCGGTGATGAAGCGGCCCGGCGTGCGGCTGGAAAAGATCCAGGCCCTGAACATCTCCTACCTGGCCTTCAACTTGAAGAAGCCGCCGCTGACCGACCGCCGCGTGCGCGAGGCGCTGGACATCGCGGTAGACCGCGACGCCATCTTCAAGGCCCTGTTCCCACGCGGCGATGCGCTGCAGGCCGTCAGCGCCTTCCCGCCCGCGATCCCAGGCTTCCACCGCGGCCTGAAGAATGAGTTCAACCCCGAGCGGGCGCGCCGGCTCCTGACCGAAGCCGGCCTCGGCCAGGGCTTCGAGCTGGACCTGTGGGCCCTGCCGGTGGCCCGCCCCACCAACCCGAACGGCCAGCTGATGGCGCAGCTGATTCAGCAGGACTGGGCCAGGATCGGCGTGCGCGCCCACATCAAGACCTACGAGTGGGGTGAGTACCTGAAGCGCGCCAACAAGGGCGAGCACGATGTCTACATGAGCGGCTGGAGTGGCGACAGCGGCGATGCCGACGACTTCCTCACGCCCAACCTCAGCTGTGCCGCCAACAAGACCGGCATCAAGTTCTGCCACCCCGACTTCGAGCGCCTGATCGACCAGGCCCGCGGCACCACCGACGCGCCGGCACGCCATCGGCTCTACGAGCAGGCGCAAGAGATCTTCAAACGCGAGCGGCCCTGGATCACCATGGCGCATTCGACGATCTACATTCCCGTGCGCAGCGAGGTGCGGGGCTTCACGATGGCCCCGAATGGCAGCGTGGACTTTGAGGGAGTGTTCAGGGAATGAGCCTCCAGCCTTCGGCCCGTTGGGCCTGCGTCACCCCCCGAGGGGGCCGACTCCGCTCGGGAGCGGCCCTTCGCTGGAGTCAAGAATGAGGCTCAGACACATCGAGGTCTTCCACGCCATCATGCAGGCGGGCTCCATCAGCGGGGCCGCGCACATCTTGCACATCTCGCAACCGGCCGTCACCAAGGTACTGCAGCACGCCGAGCTGCAACTGGGCTTGCCGCTGTTTGACCGCATCAAGGGCAAGCTGGTGCCCACGCCCGAGGCGCAGCGCCTGTTCGTCGAGGTGGACAAGCTCAACCGCGACCTGATCGGCATCCGCCGCCTGGCGGCCAGCCTGCGCGCCGGGGAATCGGAAACCCTGCGCGTGATGGCCACGCCGGCGCTGGGCGCTTCGGTGCTGCCGGCCGCCATGTCCGCCTGGGCCAAGGCCTTCCCGAACAACCACTGCCGCCTGGCCACGCACCACACGCGCGAGATCGTCAGCGCCCTGCTGGTGGGCGAGGCCGATTTGGGCCTGAGCCTGCAGGACCCGCGCCACCCCGGCATCAAGGCCGAGGTGCTGGCCAGCGGCCCGCTGATGGCCCTGTGCCCGCTGGGCAGCCCCGAGGCCCAGGCCGAGGGCCCGCTGGCGCTGGCCGAGATCGAGAGCGAGCTCATCGCCATGGCCGAGGACGACCCGCTGGGCAGCCAGTTGATGGCCGGCTTCGAGGCCGCTGGCCTGCAGCCGCGCAGCCGCTTCACGGTGCAGACCTACCAGCTGGCGCGCTCGCTCGTCGAGGCGGGCCTGGGCCTTTCGGTGGTGGATCCGTTCACCGCCACCGCGGCCGACCGCAGCCGCGTGCGCGTGCGTCCGCTCAAGCCCAGCGCGCCGGTGAACCTGGTGCTCTTGAGCGCCGCCACCGCCCCGCTGCCCCAGGTGGGCCGCAAGCTCGTCAAGCAGATTGCCGACGCCACCCGCGCCAGCCTGGCCACGCTATGAGTGAAGCGCCTTCGATCCTGTGTGAGGACGTCCCGGGCCACCCGGACTTCGTGCACCTGCTCGGCCTGCCCGAGCTCGACCTGGACCTGCGCTACGCCACGCGCGACAACTTCGTCGGCCGCGCCGTCTACGGCGGGCTGGACTGCGCCTGGCTGCGCCGCGAGGCCGCCGCCGGCCTGCAGCAAGCCGCCGCCTGGCTGAATGCCCACCAGCCAGGCCTGCGCCTGCGCGTGCTGGATGCCCTGCGCCCGCAGCGCGTGCAGGAAGCGCTCTACCAGGAGCTGGACGGCACGCCGCTGGCGATCTACCTGGCCCACCCCGAGCGCGGCTCCATCCACAGCTTTGGCATGGCGGTGGACGTGACCCTGCTGGACGCGCAGGGCCAGGAGCTGGACATGGGCTCGGGCTTCGACGAGATGGACGCCCTCTCCCACCCCGAGTTCGAGGCCGAGCTGCTGGCGCACGGCCGTTTGACGCCGCAGCATCTGCAGGCGCGCGGCTGGCTGCGCGCGGCCATGCGGCAGGCCGGTTTTCATCCCATCACCACCGAGTGGTGGCACTTTGATTTCGGCGACCGCACCCAGGTGCGCGCCCAACTTCCTCGCGTGCTATGAGCGTTTCGCGTCGTGATCTCCTGGGCCTGGCCGCGGCCAGCACCGCCCTCCCCGCCGCTGCCCAATCGCTGACACCGGCCAAGCCGGTGCTGCGCGCTCCGCGCCTCCAGCCCGGCGACACCCTGGGCCTGATCAGCCCCGCCCATGCCACTTACGAGCGCGAGCCCTTCCAGATCGCCACCGAGGCCCTGCAGGCCCTGGGCTTCAAGGTCAAGCCGGGCCTGCATCTGCGCGCCCGCCACGGCCATCTGGCTGGCACCGACGCCCAGCGCGCCGAGGACATCAACCGCTTCTTCGCCGACGACGGCGTACAGGGCCTGATTGCGCTCACCGGCGGCAGCGGCGGCACGCGCATCCTGCCGGCCATCGATTACGCGCAGATCCGCCGCACGCCCAAGTTCTTCGGCGGCTTCTCGGACCTGACAGCGCTGGTCAACGCCATCCACCAACAGACCGGCCTGATCACCTTCCACAGCCCGACCGCCCTGTCGCAATGGAACGGCTTCAGCGTCGAGCACTTCAAGGCCCTGGTGATGCAGGCCGGCACGCCGCTCTTGAAGAACCCCTCGGGCGAGCTGGGCGAGCACCTGGTGCAGACGAACGACCGCATCCAGACGATCCGCGGCGGCCGGGCACGCGGACGCCTGGTGGGTGGCAATCTGGCCGTGCTGACGGCCATGGCCGGCTCGGCCTATTGGCCGGACTTCCGCGGTGCCATCCTGTTCCTGGAAGACATCAACGAGTACATCTACCGCGTCGACCGCATGCTCTCCACGCTGCGCCTGACCGGCGCGCTCGGCCAGGTGGCGGGCGTGGTGCTGGGCCAGTTCAGCAAATGCGATCCTGGCGAAGGCTTCGGCGCGCTCACGCTCGACGAGCTGTTCGACGAGTACTTCCTGCCGCTGAATGTGCCCGTCTACCGCGGCGCCATGATCGGCCACATCCGCCGCAAGTTCACCGTGCCGGTGGGGGCGCGGGCCGAGATCGATGCCGACTCCGGCACACTGCAGTTGCTCGAAGCCAGCGTCAGTTAAAGGTCTTGCATCAGGCTGTCGACCGCCCGCTGCAGCAGCGTAGGCTCAGCCACCTCGGTCACCAGGCCCTCGGCGCGCAAACGCTCCAGTGCCCGACGCGTGAGTGAGTGCGAACCGCCTTCGAGCGGTGACGAGAACATGAAGAAACCGCCGTTCTCGCTCTGCCACATCAGGCGTGCGGTCACCCACTGGCCCTGCAGGAAGATCTTGCAGCGCTGGCCTTCGCGCAGGCCCTGGACCCACTGGGCCGCCGCCGCACTGGCGGATTCGGTATCCAGGCCCATCGGCACCGTGGGCAAATGCCCGAGATTGGTGTCGCTGTGGCCCCAACGGTCGGCCGGCTGCTCGCGCAAGTAGGCGTCGTCGTCGTCCCACTGGATGTCGGTGTCCGGGCCGGACGCCGCGGCCTGCTGCGCGGGCGCGGGTGCCGGCGCCGGTCCTGCCGCTGCCGGCAGCAGCAACTTGCGGTGCGCCTCCATCAGCTCGTCCAGCATCGCCTCGGCACGCGCCTTGGACATGCCCACCAGCTGCATGCCGCGCTGCAGGCGGGCCACAAGCCCCGGCAGCTCGCGCATGCGTCGCTGGCGTTCTCCCGCGTCCTGCAGCGGCTGCAGGCTGGACAGCAACTCATCCACCGCGGAGAGCACACCCTGCGTCTCCGCGTGGCTCTCACCCAGGTGCACCACGGCATGCACCATCACATCCGTCCAGGGGCCGAGCAGGAAGAGCCGGAGGTTCTCGCCCACCTGCGGCGTCTTGCGCAGGGACATCTGCACCTGCTCGCGCAGCACCGGGCGCAGTGCGTCTTCGTGCTCGGCCTGATCGAGCAGGCGGCGTGCATCGGCGGCGCGCGCCAGTTCGGCCGCCTCGTCCTGCGCCACATAGCCCCGCAACTCGCCCAAGGCCTGGGCATAGGCTTCGCGGCCCGGCGCCGGGCCGGCGGCCAGGCGGTCCACCAGCGGCTCCACAAACTGCATGAAGTCGGAAGCCGTCCCATCTTCGGGCTGGCCATGCTCCTCGGCATAGCTGGCGATCTGCTCGATCAGCTGCCACACCGGGTGGTCCTGGCTGGCCAGCACGCTGCGGTCGCGCTGCGCGGTCTTCTGCACCGTGCCCTGCAGACGCGCCACCACGCGGCGCAACGGACCATTCAGCCGGGGGTCGGTCAGCATCTGCTGAAACAGGCGCGCCAACAGGGCCACGCTGGGGTCGTCGCCTCCCGTTTTCAGGCTCGGGTTGGACAGCAGCCGCTGCATCGACGGGCCCAGGGACAAGCGGGCCTCCTGGCTGGATCCGCGCTCGGCGCTGCGCTGATAGCGCGCCTCCTGCACACCCCAGGCGCGAATCTGCTGCGCCGCCTCGGTGTAGGCGGCCTTCAGCACCTCGGCCGCGCCCGCGCAGGCCGCCCGCATCAGCGCGGCGCGCTGCACCGGCGGCAGTTGCATGGCCTGGGCCATCTCGCTGACGGCGCGGGCGTACACCGCCGGGCCGGCCGGGTATTGCGCCAGGCCCATGGGTTCCCCATGGGCCACCTGCAGGGCACTGGCCAAGCCCACCAGTTCGCGCAACACCCATTCGGCCTCCAGATCCACCACCTGGATCACGCGCGAGATCTCGATCTCACGTTCGGCCTGGTCTTCGTCAACCAGGGTCAGATCGCTGAGGCTGCGTGGCGCGGCCGGGCGCGCCGCCGGGGGGGCTGGGCGCCGTTTCAGCTGCGCGGCCGTGATGCCCTGGCGAATGCGCGCTGCCAAGTCACCCACCCAGCGCGCGTGCGCCGAGCGGATCAGGGCCAGCACCGGCTGGGCGGCCCCGCGGTCCGCCATGGGTTCGCCCAGCTTGCGCACGCAGGCCGCCAGCCATTGCTCGGCCACCGGCTGGGCAGCCGAGCGCATGTGGTCCAGGTGGCGTTGGAACAGTTCGGATTCAGACATTGCAGGCCGGCGCAGCCCAGCTTGGGCGGCGCCCACAAAGGGAAGGCGTCGGACTCTAGCCCGAGGCCCGCCACCGACGCAGGGCTTACAGGCAGAAACACCAACGGCCTACCGCCTTGCGACGGTAAGCCGTTGAATGCATTCAGGAAATTTGGTGGGCCCTGTAGGATTCGAACCTACGACCAACGGATTAAGAGTCCGCTGCTCTACCAACTGAGCTAAGAGCCCTGAATTTTTCCGGCCGCCATTATGGCGGTGGTGGGTCGGGCGAGACTCGAACTCGCGACCAACGGATTAAAAGTCCGCTGCTCTACCGACTGAGCTACCGACCCGCGTCAGGAAAGCCTGTCAGTATATGCATAGTTTTTGAACTCTTCAAGCGCCAACCGAAATTTCTTTCAAACATTGGCGAATGAGCTCTGCGGCGGCGGCCATGCCGAAGGCGCCGGTCACCATCACGCTGGAACCATAGCCGGCGCAATTCAGACTGCCATCCACGGCACAGGCCTCGCCTTCCTGAACCGGCCGCGCCACCGCTTCGCGCGAGAACACGCAACGCAGTCCGATTCGACCCTGCCGCGGCGCAGCCTGCTCACGGCGCAGGCGGGCGCGCAGCGAGGCCAGCAGGGGGTCGTGCGTGGTCTCGGCCAGATCGGCCAGCTCCATCGCTTCAGGGCGCTGCTTACCACCCGCCGCCCCCACGCCCACGAAGGCGATGCGCTGCTGCAAGGCCCAGGCCGCCAGCGCGGCCTTGGCTCGCACCTGGTCGCAGGCGTCGATCAGGCCATCCAAGGCAGCGCCTTCAAGCAGGCCCGGCCAGTTGCCGGGCTCGACAAAGGCATCGATCACCCGCACCTCGCAGCCGGGGTGGATTTCCGCAATGCGCGCCCGCAAGGCCTCGCCCTTGTGCTGCCCCAGGCTGCTGCTCAGTGCCTGCACCTGGCGGTTGATGTTGGATTCGGCCACATGATCGAGGTCAATCAGCGTCAGCCCCGCCACGCCGCTGCGCGCGAGCGCCTCCACGGCCCAGGAACCGACGCCCCCCAGGCCCACCACGCCGAGGTGCAGGCTGCGCAGGGCCGCATAGCCTTCGTCGCCATAGAGCCGACGAAGGCCGCCGAAGCGGCGCTCCAGGTCCTCAGCCTGCATGCTCGGCCCGCCAGAGCTGATAGCGCAGCGCGCCCAGGGCACCGAGCACGATGCCCGCGGTGGCCAGCAGGCTGCCCAGGCTGAGCGTGGACAGTCCACTGATGCCCTGGCCGAAGGTGCAGCCCAGCGCCGTGATGCCGCCCACGCCCATCAGCAGCGCGCCCACCAGGTGGTTGGCCAAGTCCTCGGTCTGACGAAAACCCTCCCAGCGGAACTCGCGCCGCAGCAAGCTACTGAGCGCCGCGCCGGCGATCACCCCCAACAGCACTGGCACGCCCAGGCTCAGCGCCTTGCTGCGGTCGCTGAAGAACAGCAGATAGTCCAGCAGGCCGGCGCTGGGTGAAACGAAGCTGAAGGACTCCGGGCGGTTGCCGGCGGTGGCCAGGTAGGCTGGCTCCAGCGTGGCCGGGTGCTCGGGCACGAAGGCAAACCGGCCGCTCAGCGCCCACAGCGCGCACACCAGCAGACCGACACCGACCCCGCCGACCCACACCTCCGCGCGTCGGCCTTCGGGGCGGACCAGCACCCAAACCAGCAGCAGGGCAGCCACGCCGAGCCCAAGGCCCAGCGCCAGCTGCGGCGCCGGCAGGCCCAGCGGCTGCGCGAGCAGGCTGGGCAAATCCTGGCCCGTGGGCAGTTCGATGAGCCAGCGGTCCAGCCACTGATGGCGCGCCACGGCGGTCAGGCCGCGCAGCGTCATGAAGGCCGCCAGGCCCATCACCAGCAGCACCACCAGGGACTTGAGGTTGCCACCGCCCACGCGCACCAGGGTCTTGGTACCGCAGCCCGAGGCCAACACCATGCCGAAGCCAAAGAGCAGCCCCCCGACCGGATGCGAAAGCCAGAGCAATGGGCGAGCGCCGTAGACGGTCTGCGCCGCGCTGACCCAACCGGCCGCCACCAGGAGGTTGAAGCCGACCAGGGCCACTGCGATGGCCAGCACCCACTGGCGCAGCCGGGCCTGCTCGCCCAGCAGGGTGGCATCGCTGATGGCGCCCATCACGCAAAACTGGGTGCGCTGGGCCAGCGCACCCAACAGCGCCCCGAGCCCAAAGCCCAGGGCCAGCACCTGCTGGGTACGTGTCAATAGCTCGGCTTCGTTCATCGCTGCCAAAAAAGAAGGCCCGCGGCGGGAGCGGCGGGCCGGGTAGGGATCAGGCCACGCGGCCTCACTTCAGGCTGGCGCGGCGTTCTTTCGCGGCCTGGGCGGCTTCGCTGCCCGGGTGTGCCTTGATGAGCTCGTCCAGGGTCTTGCGCGCCGCCTTGCTGTCCTTGAGCTCGATCTGGCAGTTGGCCAGGGCGAGCAAGGCCTCGGGCACGCGCGGGTGCTGGGGGTTGAGCTTCAGGAACTCGCGGAAGGTCGCGATGGCGGGCGCATAGGCGCGCTGGCCGTACTGGGCATTGCCCAGCCAGAAGCGCACCACGGCGCCATAGCCACTGGCCGAGAAGCGCTTGAGGAAGCTTTCGTAGGCGCTGGCGGCCTGCGCAAACTCACCGCGGCGCAGCAGGCCCATCGCGGCCTCGTATTGGCGCTGCTCCTCGGGTTCTACCTTGAACTCCTGGCCATCGAGCGAGACCTTCTGCGGCTCGAACTGCTTGATACGGGCATCGAAGCCCTGCAGCTGATCGCTCAGGCGACGTTGCGTGTCTGCCAGATCGCGCGTGAGCTGCTCGTTGGCACCGCGCAGGCGCGCCATCTCCGCGCGCAAGGCCTCGTTCTGGTTGGAAATCTCAAGCAGGCTGCGGCGCAGGGTATGCAGCTGATCCTGCACGTCCTGGCTGGAGGCCAGACGCTTCTGCGCTTCCTCCAGCGCACTGACCTTGGCGCGCAATTCCAGAATGGCCTTGCGCGCCTCGTCGTCGGAGAACAGCGCGGCCTGCGCCGGCAGTGCGCCGGCCAGGGCCAGAACCGCACACAGCTGACGCAGGCGCCGTTGCATCACTTGTCCTTGACTTCGACGCGACGGTTCTTGGCCCAGACGGCTTCGCCGGTGCCTTGAACGGCCGGGCGCTCCTTGCCGAAGCTGACCGGCTCGGCCTGGCCGGCGGCCACGCCCAGCAGGCCCAGTTGCTGCGCCACGGCTTCGGCGCGCTTTTGGCCCAGGGCCAGGTTGTATTCGCGGCTGCCGCGCTCGTCGGCATGGCCTTCCAGGCTGACCTTCTGGGTCTTGATCAGGTTCAGGCGCTTGGCGTGGGCTTCGACGGTGGGGCGGAACTCGTCCTTCACCACATAGCTGTCGAAATCGAAGTAGATGACGCGCTTGTCAGCCACGGCAGCCAGCTGCTCGGCGGCCAGGTCCACGGTCTTGACGGCCGATTCCGGGGCCTTCGGCGGGGTCGGCTGGGTCGGCGTGGATTGACGGGTTTCGACCGGCGCCTTCGGGGTCTCTTCCAGCTTGGTGGTGCTGCAACCGGCGAGGACAGCGGCGGCCACGGCGGCCAGGGCAAAGCGGGACATCGTCATGTCGAACTCTCGAATGAATGAAGCCGGCGGACCGGCGTGGGTGGGACGGAAAACCCGTAATTGTCGCGGATTCCAGGCCAGCTTGGCTTGGCACCCAGATTCAGACCCCTGCCGAATCCGGCACAGATCATCATGAAACCACATGGGTCGATGGGCTTCAACGCCCGAACGGCCCCCAGGCGGGTTCGCGGACATCGGCACTGGTGATGATGAGCTTGGCCTTGACCTTGCCGTCCAGCGTCGAGGTCATCAGCACATCGCGCCCCTGCGAGCGGGTCGCGTACACGAGCAGCTTGCCATTGGGCGCGAAGCTGGGCGATTCGTCCTCCGAGGTGTCGCTGATGACCCGGGTGCCGCCGCCGTTGGCCAGGTCCATCACGCACACCCGGAAGGCGCCGTCCAGGCGCGCCACATAAGCCAGGCTGCGGCCATCGGGGCTGATGGCGGGGCTGACGTTGTAGGGGCCGTTGAAGCTGACACGCTCGGCCGCGCCGCCCTCCACCGGCATGCGGTAGATCTGCGGGCCGCCCCCGCGGTCGCTGACGAAATACAGGGTGCGGCCATCGGGCGTGAACACGGGCTCGGTGTCGATGGCCAGGTTGCGTGCCAGGCGCTGCAGGCCGGAGCCATCGCGGTTGATCATGAAGAGCTGGGTGCCGCCGTCGCGCGAAAGCGAAAGCGCCAGGCGCTGGCCGTCGGGCGAGAAGGTCGGCGCACTGTTGGTGCCGCGGAAGTCCGCCAGGGTGCGGCGCTGGCCCGTGGCCAGGTCCTGCAGATAGACCACCGCCTTGCCGGTGTGGAAGCTCACGTAGGCGATGGTGTGACCGTCGGGCGCCCAGGCCGGCGAGATCAGCGGCTCGGGGCTCGTGACCGCCACCTGGCCGCCTTCGCCGTCAGCGTCAGCGATGCGCAGCGCGTACTGGCGGCCGGCTTTGGTCACATAGGCCAGACGGGTGGCGAACACGCCACGCTCGCCGGTCAGCTTCAGGTAGATCGCGTCGGCCATGCGGTGCGCGGCCAGGCGCAGATCGTCCTGCATGACCAGCTGGCTTTCGCCACCGAGGTCCTTGCCGGACACCACGTCCCAGAGCCTGAAGCGCACATCGAAGCGGCCATCGGCCAGCCGGGTGACGGAGCCCCCCACCAGGGCGTCGGCGGCCTTGCTGCGCCATTCGGTGAAAGCCGGGCTGCTGAGCTCGGTGATCGGCGCGAGTCCGGCGTCGATCAGCTTGAACTGGCCGCTGCGCTCCAGGTCGGCACGCACGATAGCGGCCACACCGGTACGGGATTCGTCACGGAACTCGCCGACGGCGATCGGCAGCTGGGTGGCGCCCACGCCGGAAATCTCGACCCGGAACTGGGCCCAGGCGGGCAAACAGCTGGCGCCCAGGGCGGCAAACAGGTGGCGACGGTTGAGGCGGGGAATCAGGCTCATGCGCGGTACAGCTTGGGAAGGCGGGCGCGATTGTGACCCCGACCACAATCCCTGCCGAAAGGACGCCCCCATGACCGCCATCTGCCGCTACCCCGTGCCCGCCGTGGCCGAACTGCCTGAAGACCTGCGCAGCCGCATCCTGGAGGTGCAGGACAAGGCCGGCTTCGTGCCCAATGTCTTCCTGGCGCTGGCGCGCCGGCCCGCTGAACTGCGCGCCTTTCTCGCCTACCACGACGCCCTGCTGCTGCGTGAAGGGGGACTGACCAAGGCCGAGAAGGAAATGATCATCGTGGCCACCAGCGGCGCCAACCGCTGTCTCTACTGTGTGGTGGCGCATGGCGCCATCCTGCGCGTCTACGCCAAGGCGCCGCGGTTGGCGGACCAGCTCGCCACCAACCCGCTGAAGGCCGAGGTGACGCCACGTCAGGCCGCCATGCTGGCCTTTGCGATGAAGGTCTGCCTGGACGCCCAGTCCATCACCGAGGCCGACTACGCCGCCCTGCATGCCGCGGGCTTCGACGACGAAGACGCCTGGGACATCAGCAGCATCGTTGGCTTGTTCGGCATGAGCAACCGCATCGCCAACAGCATTTCGCTGATGCCCAACGAGGACTTCTATCTGATGGGGCGGGTGCCCAAGTCCAAAGCCTGAAGCCCTTGCGACAATGGCGGCGCCCCTTTCCGGGGCTTTCGTCATTTCTGCACTGACCATGCTCCTGCCCTCGATTGCGCTGGGGAAGCGCCACCAGGCGCCGCGCCCCCTTGGCTCTGCCGATGCCCTGCTGCTCGCCCGCTTCTGTCAGGCGCAGGCGGAGCGGGTCGTGGCCATCGTCTGCGCCGAGCCCGGCGACGCCCAGCGCCTCGAAGCCGAACTCCCCTTCTTCGCCCCGGGCCTGCGCGTGGCCGTGTTCCCGGACTGGGAAACCCTGCCCTGGGATCGCTTCTCGCCCCACCACGACCTGATCTCGGAGCGCCTGGCCACGCTGTGGCAGCTTCTGCAGTCCCAAGGCAAGGCGGCAACCCAGCGCGAGATCGACGTGGTGCTGCTGCCCGCCACCACGGCGCTCACGCGTCTGGCCCCGCCCAGCTTCCTGGCCGGCACCACCTTCCATTTCAAGAAGGGGCAGCAGCTGGACGAAGCGGGCTTCCGCGCCCAGCTGCTGCTGGCCGGCTACCAGCACGTCAGCCAGGTGGTGAGCCCCGGCGAGTACGCCGTGCGCGGCAGTCTGATCGACCTCTTCCCGATGGGCTCGGCCGTGCCCTACCGGGTCGACCTGTTTGGCGACGAGATCGACTCGATCCGTGTGTTCGACCCTGACAGCCAGCGCAGCCTGTACCCCGTGCCCGAGGTGCGCCTGCTGCCTGGGCGCGAATTCCCGCTCACCGAGGCTTCGCGCCAGCTGTTCCGCAGCCGTTGGCGCGAGCACCTGGACGGCGACCCGAGCAAGGCACGGCTCTACAAGGACATGGGCGAAGGCCTGGCCGGGGCAGGCATCGAGTACTACCTGCCGCTGTTCTTCGAGCAGACCGCGACCTTCTTCGACTACTTGGGCACCCATGCCGCCGTGGCCCTGCTGGGCACGGTGGACGAGGCGCTGCAGCGCTTCTGGCAGGACACCCGCGACCGCCACCGCCTGCTCGCGCATGACCCCGAACGGCCCATCCTCCCGCCGGAGCAGATCTTCCTGAAGCCCGAGGAGCTGTTCAGCGCCACCCACCCGCTGGCCACCCTGGTGCTGAACCAGCGTGAAGCGGTTGACTACGCACGCCCACTGCCCGATCTGAGCATCGAGCGCGGCGCCCAGGAGCCGCTGGCCAAGCTGGGCCGCCACCTGGACAGCACCCCGCACAAGGTGCTGCTGCTGGCCGAGAGCGAGGGCCGGCGCGAAAGCCTGCTGGATCTGCTGCGCGAGCACAAGCTCGACGCACCCTCGTTCAAGACCCTGCAGGAGTTCGACGACTCGGGCGAAAAGTTCGCCCTGCTGGCCGCGCCCTTGTCCGAAGGCTTCTTCTGGATCGAGGGTGACCGCAGCCTGCAGCTGCTGACCGAGACCGAGCTCTTTGCCACCGCACCGGCCACGCGCCGGCGCCGGCGCCAGGAGCAGGCCAGCAATGTGGATGCGCTGATCAAGGACCTCAGCGAGCTCAAGATCGGCGACCCGGTGGTGCATGTCAGCCATGGCATCGGCCGCTACCAAGGGCTGAAGCACATGGACCTGGGCCAGGGCCCGAGCGAGTTCCTGCACCTGACCTATGCCGACGAGGCCGTGCTCTACGTGCCGGTGGCGCAGCTGCACCTGATCCAGCGCTACACCGGGGTGAGCGCCGAGGAAGCGCCGCTGCACCGCCTGGGCTCCGGCCAATGGGAAAAGGCCAAGCGCAAGGCCGCCGAGCAGGTGCGCGACACCGCCGCAGAGCTGCTCAACCTCTACGCCCGCCGCGCCGCCCGCGAGGGCCACGCCTTCCGCTACAGCCCGCACGACTACGAGGCCTTCGCGGCCAGCTTCGGCTTCGAGGAGACCCCCGACCAGCGCGCCGCCATCCACGCCGTGGTGCAAGACCTCATCAGCCCGCGCCCGATGGACCGCCTGGTCTGCGGCGACGTTGGCTTCGGCAAGACCGAGGTGGCCCTGCGCGCCGCCTTCGTGGCGGTGATGGGTGGCAAGCAGGTGGCCGTGCTGGCGCCCACCACCCTGCTGGCCGAGCAGCATGCGCAGAACATCAGCGACCGCTTCAGCCAGTGGCCGGTCAAGGTGGCCGAGATGAGCCGCTTCCGCACTGCCAAGGAAATCAAGGCGGCCCAGGAAGGCCTGGAGAACGGCACGATCGACATCGTGGTGGGCACCCACAAGCTGCTCAGCCCCGACACCAAGTTCGCCCGTCTGGGGCTGGTCATCATTGACGAGGAACACCGCTTCGGCGTGCGCCACAAGGAAGCCATGAAGGCCCTGCGCGCTGAAGTGGACGTGCTCACGCTCACCGCCACGCCGATCCCCCGCACCCTGGGCATGGCCATGGAGGGCCTGCGCGATCTGTCCGTCATCGCCACCGCCCCACAGCGCCGCCTGGCCATCAAGACCTTTGTGCGCAACGAGGGCAAGGGCGTGATCCGCGAAGCGGTGCTGCGCGAGCTCAAGCGCGGCGGCCAGGTCTACTTCCTGCACAACGAGGTCGAGACGATCGAGAACCGCCGCCAGGCGCTCGAGGAGCTGATCCCCGAGGCGCGCATCGCCGTGGCGCATGGCCAGATGCCCGAGCGCGAGCTGGAAAAGGTGATGCGCGACTTCGTCGCCCAGCGCCACAACCTGCTGCTGTGCTCGACCATCATCGAGACCGGCATCGACGTGCCCAGCGCCAACACCATCGTCATCAGCCGCGCCGACAAGTTCGGCCTGGCCCAGTTGCACCAGTTGAGAGGCCGCGTCGGCCGCAGCCACCACCAGGCCTATGCCTACCTGATGGTGCCCGACATCGAGGGCCTGACCAAGCAGGCTGCCCAGCGCCTGGAAGCCATCCAGGCCATGGAAGAGCTGGGCTCAGGCTTCTACCTGGCCATGCACGACCTGGAAATTCGCGGCGCCGGCGAGGTGCTGGGCGAGAAGCAGAGCGGCAACATGATGGAGGTGGGCTACCAGCTCTACCACGACATGCTGGCCGAGGCGGTGCGTGCCCTGAAGAGCGGACGCGAGCCCGATCTGGCCAACCCGCTGGCGGCCGTCACCGAGATCAACCTGTTCGCGCCCGCCCTGCTGCCCGACGCCTACTGCGGCGACGTGCAGACCCGCCTGTCGCTCTACAAGCGTCTCGCCAGCGCCAGCAAGGCCGAGCACATCGACACCCTGCTCGAAGAGATCACCGACCGCTTCGGCACCCTGCCCCCGCAGGGCCAGACGCTCTTTGACACCCACCGCCTGCGCGTGCTGGCCCAGCCCTATGGGGTGACGCGCATCGACGCTGCACCGGGCGTCATCAATGTGCTGTTCAAGCCCAACCCACCGATCGAGGCGATCAAGGTGATTCA
Source organism: Burkholderiaceae bacterium (assembly GCA_039808065.1). GTDB lineage: Bacteria > Pseudomonadota > Gammaproteobacteria > Burkholderiales > Burkholderiaceae_C > Inhella. The sequence continues at coordinate 17,277 of JBDHSJ010000032.1, forward strand.
GCTGGTGCAGAAGAACCCGTCGATCAAGCTGGTCGGCAACGACAAGCTGCGCATCGACAAATCCCTCTCCGACCCGGCCGACCGCGCGCATTGCGTGCGCGAAGTGCTGCGCCTGATCGGCCCTCCGAAAGCCACCGCATGACCGAGATCGCCCCCGGCCTGATCCTGCGCGGCCCCCGCCCGCAGCTTGCCGATTTCCGCTTCGCCGCCTTCGACATGGACTCGACGCTGATCGCCATCGAGTGCATCGACGAGATCGCCGCCCTGGCCGGCGTGGGCGAACAGGTGGCCGCCATCACCGAGGCCGCGATGCGCGGCGAGATCACCGATTTCCGTGAGTCGCTGCGCCGCCGCCTGGCCCTGCTGGCCGGCCAGCCCGAAAGCCTGCTGGAGCGGGTGCTGCAGGAGCGTCTGCGCTTCAACCCCGGCGCTCGCGAACTCTGTGCCGCGCTGAAGGCGGCCGGGCTGAAGCTGGGCCTGGTCTCGGGCGGCTTCACGCACTTCACGCGCTTCGTCGCGGCCGAGCTGGGCATGGATGTGGTGCGGGCCAACGAGCTCGAAGTGGTGGACGGGCGGCTCACCGGCCGGGTGCGCATGCAGACCTGGGGTGACGTGGTGGACGGCGAGCAGAAGCGCCTGTTCCTGCTCGAACACTGCGAGCGCCTGGGCTGCCGCCCGCAGCAGGCGATCGCCGTGGGCGACGGCGCCAACGACCTGCCGATGATGGGCGCGGCCGGGCTGTCGGTGGCCTTCCATGCCAAGCCCCGGGTGCGCGAGCAGGCCCGCGTGTCGATCGAGAGCGGCGGGCTGGAGCGCCTGCTGGAGGCCTGCGGCACGCCATGATCCGATTGCGTGCCCTGCTGCTGGCCGCCAGCCTGTGCGCAAGTGCACAGGCCCAGGAGATCGTGTTCGTCGCCCCGACGAACCACACCGAGCCGATCGCCCACTTCGGCGCCGGTGGCCAGCTGCAGGGCGGGATCCTCAAGGACATTGGCGACCGCCTGGCCGAACGCCTGCAGCGCAAGCCGCGATACCTGCCGGTGCCGAGCCGGCGGGTCTCGGAGACCCTGCGCAGGGGCGAAGCGGACCTCGTCTGCTACGTGCTGCCGGGCTGGCTGGAGGGCGAATACCGCTGGAGCGTGCCGGTGCTGCCCAACGCCGAGGTGGTGGCCGCCCGGCCCGAAGCGCCCGACATCCAGCGCCTGGACGAGCTGCAGAACCAGCAGGTCGGCACCGTCATCGGCTACGGCTACACCCATCTGCTGACCGAGCCCGGCCAGCCCCTGCCCTTCATCCGGCAGGATGCGCTCAACACCCGCTCCAATCTGGACAAGCTGGCCGCCGGCCGCATGGGCTATGCCATCAGCGAGGAGCTGACCCTGCGCGACTACGTGCAGCGCCACCCCAAGAGCCAGCTGCGCGTGGTGCTGACGGTGGCGCGCTACACGGCGCAGTGCGCCCAGTCCCTGCAATCGCGGCTGGATTTCGAGGGCGTCAACCAGCAGCTGGCGGCGATGGTGCGCGAGGGCGAGATCCGCCGCATCCTGGCCCGTTACGGCAGCTGAGTACCCACCGCGCCGCACTTCTCAACCCCAGCCCTGCAGTTTGTCGCCGGGGACCGGCCACCCGGCCCGCTCCTGCCTAGGATGCCGCCCATGTCCACTGCCCTGCCCTCCGCCACACGCCGCACGGCCCTGGCCTATGCCGGGCTGGGCCTGCTGTGCTGGGCGCTCTACGCCATCGCCGCGACCGATTGGCAGTACGGCAGCCGCAGCATTTGGGAGGGCCTGTACGACGCCACCTGGAACCTCGGGCCCATTCTGGCCCTGGGTCCGGCCGTGCTGCCCTGGACACGCCGTCTGCAAGCCGCCAGCCCGTGGCACCGCCTGGCCGGCCATGCGTTGGGCGCCGCGGCATTTGCCTTCAGCTGGCAGTTGCTGGACGCCGGCGCCGCCGCCTGGCTCTTCAGTGGCGACCATGCCCAGGCCCGGCTGGAGCAGGGCCTGGTGTGGCGCAGCGCCGGAGGTGCGGTGGCCTATGGCGTGCTGGTGTTCGGCTTCGGCGGCGTGCTGCATGCGCGCCGCGCACAAGCCGCCGCCCTGCAGGCGGCACAGGCCGAGGCTGCGCGGGTGCGCGCCGAGCTTTCGGCCCTGAGCGGCAAGCTCAATCCGCACTTCCTGTTCAACACACTGAACTCGCTGTTGATGTTGGTGCGTCGCGACGCCGGCCGTGCCGAGCAGGCGCTGCTGGGCTTTTCGCGCCTGATGCGGCATGTGCTGGACAGCAAGCGCAACAACGAGGAGCGCGTCAGCCTGGCCGAAGAGCTGGAGTTCGTCCGCGACTACCTGGCGCTGGAGACCCTGAGGCTGGGCGAGCGCCTGCGGGTGGACTGGCGGATCGAGGACGCCGCACTGCAAGAGGTCGTGCCACCGCTGACCCTGCAGCCCCTGGTCGAGAACGCCCTCCAGCACGGCATCGCCCCCCAGGTGGGCGGCGGCACGCTGAGCCTGCAGGCCCGCTGCGAAGGCGACTGGCTGCTGCTGCGCGTGGCCGACGACGGCCCCGGCTGCGCCTGGCCGCCCGCACCCGGCGGCCGCCAGGGCCTGGGCCTGGGCACGCTGCAGCGCCGCTTTGCGCTGGACTTCAATGGCCAGGCCCGCCTGCAGGTGCAGACCGCACCGGGCCAGGGCTTTGCCGTCGAACTCCGCATACCCCGAGGCTGATCGATGCTCAAGACCCTGATTGCCGAAGACGAAGTGCTGGCCCGCGAAGGCCTGGTGGACTGGGTGCAGGCTCACCCCGAGCTGGAGCTGCTGGGCGCGGTGGGCGACGGCCCGGCGGCGCTGCAGGCCATCCGCAGCCAGCAGCCCGATCTGGTGCTGATGGACATCCAGATGCCCGGCCTGACCGGCCTGCAGGTGCTGCGCCAGCTGGTGCAGGAGCGCCCCGGCGCCGGCCTGCCTGCCGTCATCTTCACCACCGCCTACGACGAACACGCGCTCACGGCCTTCGAGCTGCATGCCGTGGACTACCTGCTCAAGCCCTTCTCCCGCGAGCGCTTTGACGAGGCCGTGGCGCACGTGCTGCAGACCCACCCCGCCCGCACGGACAGCGAGGACGAGACGGGCCGGCGCGAACTGGCCGCGCTGGAGGCCGCCGGGCAAACCACCGCCCCTGAGGCCCCGCTGCAGCGCCTGCTGGTGCGCGACATGGGCCGCATCGTGCCGCTGCAGGTCGAGCGCATCGAGCACCTGCGCTCGGATACCAAGTACACCGCCATCGTCTCGCAGGGCCGCACCTACCTGGTGCGCCTGCCCATCAGCCACTTCGGGCAGCGCCTGGACCCCCAGCGCTTCCTGAAAGTGAACCGCAGCTGCATCGTGAATCTGGACTTCGTCGAAGCCCTGGTGCCGGACGAGAGCTCCCAGCTCGTCGTGCACCTGCGCGACGGCAACCGCTTCACGGCCAGCCGCGAGGTGTCCAAGCAACTGAGGGCCGACTCGCTATGAAAACGCTCCACCTCTTCCTTGTGCTGGCCCTGCCGCTGGCGGCCTGGGGCCAAACCCAGCCGGTCGGGAAGCTCTACACGCCGGGGCCTTTCGACAGCCTGAGCTTCAGCGGCGCCGCCCAGGTGAGCTTCCGCCAGGGCGATCGCGACGAGCTCTTCATTGAGGGCGACGACGATGTGCAGAAGGACGTGCGCCTGCAGCTGCGCGACGGCCAACTCAGCCTGCACACGCGCGGCACCTGGTGGTTCTGGCGCGACACCCGGCTGCGCGTGCAGGTGATGGCCCGCGAACTCAAGCACCTGAGCGTCTCCGGCTCGGTGAACTTCCAGGCGCCCGAGCCGGTGCAGCTGCCGGAACTGCGTGTCAGCATCTCCGGCGCCGGCCTGGTGCGCTTTGACCAACTGCGCGCCGACGACCTGAAGTTCGGTGTGTCCGGCGCTGGCGACGGGCAGTTCGCCGGCCAGGCCCAGCGCCTGTCGCTCAGCATCTCGGGCCGCAGTGACTTCCTCGGTCAAGGCCTGCAGGTGCAGCAGGCCAAGGTCGGCATCAGCGGCCTGGGCAAGGCCAAGCTATGGGTGGAGCAGGAGCTGGAGGTGTCGATCTCCGGCATCGGTACGGTGGACCACTGGGGCAATGCCAAGGTCAGCCGGCGCAGCTCCGGCCTGGCCACCATCAACGGGCATGGGCCGAAGGCCGCCGCCGCCAGCACCAGCGAATGATCAAGCCAGCGGCGTGGGGTGCACCAGCAGCCCGTCCGCATCGGCCAGCAGCCACTCGCCGGGGCGGATGGGCTGGCCCTCGATCCAGACCGGCACATCGCGTTCGCCCTGGCCCTTGCGATCGCAGGGCATGGGCAGATGGCCCAGCGCCCAGATGGCAATCGGCACGGCGCGCAGCTCGGCGAGGTCGCGCACCGCGCCGTGGATCCACAGTCCGGCCCAGCCATTGCGCGCCGCCGCGGCGGCCAGGTTGCCGCCCAGCAGCGCGCGGCGCAGGCTGGCGCCGCCATCGACCACCAGCACCCTGCCCTCGCCCGGCCCCTCCACGGCGGCCTTGACCTGGGTGTTGTCGTCCAGGCAGCGCACCGTGCTGATGAGGCCGGCCATGCGCTCGGCGCCGCCATAAGAGCGCCAGCCACTGCCGGCAAACACACGCAGCTCACCGCTGCTGTCGGCCTTGCGCGCATCGCAGAGGTCGCAGGTAGAAGGCATGGGGTTCATGGGTTCGGAGCGTGTTCGGCCTGGCGCGCCATCCACAGGGCCACGCACAGGCAGGTCAGGGCCGCCAGGCTGGCGGCCCACCAGGGCGCACGCCAGACCGCCAGCGCGCAGCCCAGCGCCATCATGGTCCAGGCCAGGATCTTGGCCCGGCGCGGAATGACCCGGTGGCGGCGCCAGTCCAGCACCACCGGACCCAGCTTGGGGTGAGCGACCAGCCAGGCCTCCCAGCGCGGACTGCCGCGCGAAAAGCAGAAGGCCGCCAGCAACAGGAAGGGCACACCCGGCAGCAGCGGCAGCACCAGGCCGGCCACCCCCAGCAGCAGGCAGGCCGCGCCGGCCGCGAGCCACAGGGGCCGCAGCCAGGCTGCGGCGCGCGAACCGTTCGGCAGGGTCTCGGGCAGGGAGTCGCGCATGGCGGCATCTTCGCATCGACCTCAGGGCCGTTTGACCGCGCGGGCGCAGACCATGCGGGTCGGCCTGCGCGGGGAGAGGCTGCGCTGCGCGATATCCTGCGCCGGCATGGCCAGTGAGCCCCTGGTCGCCCGAAACTCGTACGCGTGCGCCTGAGCCGAACCCCGACGCTCTTCCTGCTGCTCAGCCTGCTGTGCCTGCCGCTGTGGGCGCAAGAGATCGTCTATGTGACCGCCACCAACCACACCGAACCGCTGTCGCGCTTCGAACGCGGCCAGCTCACCGGCGGGATCATCAAGGACCTGGGCGATGCGCTGGCGCGGCGCATGGGACTGCGCCCGCGCTTTCTGCTGATGCCCAGCAAACGCGCCCCGATGGCCCTGCGCCAGGGCGAGGGCGATGTGCTCTGCTACACGCGGCCGCAATGGATCGGCCCGGACTTCCGCTTCACCCTGCCGCTGATCCCCAACGCCGAGGTGGTGGCCGCGCGGCCCGAGGCGCCACGCCTGCGTGCCCTGACCGAACTGGCCGACCGCCCTGTGGGCACGGTGCTGGGCTACCGCTACGCCGAGGCCGAGGCTGCGCTGGGCGACCGTTTGCGCCGCCAGGATGCCCCCGACATGCAGGCCAATCTGCGCAAGCTGGTGGCCAAGCGCATGGATTACGCCATCACCGACCGACTGGTGCTGCGCGAACACCAGCGCCGCATGCCCGAGGACGGCCTGCGCGAGGAACTCGTGCTGAACGCCTACACCGCGCCCTGCGCACTGTCGCCGCGCAGCCCGCTCAAGCTGGAGGACGTGAATGCCGCCCTGGCCGAGATGGTGGCCGACGGCGAGCTGCAGCGCATCCTGGCGGCCTATGGTCGTTGATCTCCCCAGGGCCCTCGCCCCTTGAAGCCCCTATGAGCCCCGTCATCACTTGCATCGAAGACCTGCGCCAGCTGGCGCGCCGCCGCGTGCCGCGGATGTTCTACGACTACGCCGACGCCGGCAGCTGGACCGAGAGCACCTACCGCGCCAACGAAGCCGAGCTGGCCGCCATCAAGCTGCGCCAGCGCGTGGCGGTGGACCTGACCCAGCGCAGCACCGCGGCCCACATGATCGGCATGCCGGTGAGCATGCCGGTGGCCCTGGCGCCCACGGGTCTGACGGGCATGCAGCACGCCGACGGCGAAATGCTGGCCGCGCGCGCCGCCGAGGCCTTCGGCGTGCCCTTCACGCTCTCCACGATGAGCATCTGCTCGATCGAGGACGTGCGCTCGGTCACCACGCAGCCCTTCTGGTTCCAGCTCTACGTGATGAAGGATCGCGCCTTCATCGAGGCCCTGATCGACCGCGCCAAGGCCGCGCGCTGCGGCGCCCTGGTGCTGACGCTGGACTTGCAGATCCTGGGCCAGCGCCACAAGGACATCAAGAACGGCCTGAGCTCGCCCCCGAAACCCACGCTGGCCAATCTGCTCGACCTCGCCACCAAGCCGCGCTGGTGCTTGGGGCTGCTGGGCACCAAGCGGCGGCAGTTCGGCAACATCGTGGGCCACGCCAAGGGGGTGGATTCCCTCACCAGCCTGTCCGAGTGGACGCACGCGCAGTTCGACCCGGCGCTGAACTGGGGCGATGTGGAGTGGATCAAGAAGCGCTGGGGCGGCAAGCTGATCATCAAGGGCATCCTCGACGAAGAGGATGCCCGCCTGGCGGTGGCCAGCGGCGCCGACGCGCTGATCGTCAGCAACCACGGTGGCCGCCAGCTCGACGGTGCCGAGAGCTCGATCGCCGTGTTGCCGCGCATCGTTGAGGCCGTGGGTTCGCAGATCGAGGTGCACTTCGACGGCGGCATCCGCAGCGGTCAGGACGTGCTCAAGGCCTGGGCGCTGGGCGCGCGCGGCACCTACATCGGCCGTGCCTTCCTGTACGGCTTGGGAGCGCTGGGCGAGGCCGGCGTCACCAAGTGCCTGGAGATCATCCAGAAGGAGCTGGACTTGACGATGGCCTTCTGCGGCCGCCGCAAGCTCAGCGAGGTGGACCGCTCGGTGCTGGTGCCGCGAACGATCCCCGATTGATCATTTCCAGCGCTGCGGCTGCAGGTCCACGCTGCCCAGGCCGCTGGTCAGCATCAGGTGACCTTCCTGGATCGTGGCCTGCAGCTGCATGCTGCGCTCGGCCAGGCGGGTCAGCTCGGCCATGGCATCGTGGGGCAGGCGCCAGACCTGCAGCTTGTCCAGCCGCGTCAGCTTGGTTTCGATGCCCTTCCACCACACCTCGGCCGCCGGGCCGTAGGCGTAGACCACCACCGCCTCGCTCTTGCTGCAGGCCTTGCTGAGCGCCTTGTCGTCGGGCTGACCGACCTCGATCCACAGGCGCTTGGCGCCGGTGTAGTCGGTCAGCACCACATCGGGGTCGTCGGGGTCGCACAGGCCGGCACCGAAGGCCAGGGTGGCGTCGCTGTTGCAGCGCGTCTGCAGCTCGTGCGCGTGCAGGGCCAGCGCCACCAGGCGCACCATCATGCGTTCGTCGGTCTCGCTCGGGTGGCGGGCCAGGGTCAGGTTGTGGTCGGCGTAGTAGCCGTGGTCGATGTCGGCGATCGCAACGTTCGCCTTGAAGATGGTGGATTTGAGGGCCATCGGCCCATTGTCCCAGCCGCCTTCGCAGCCGTCAGTTGACGATGCCCAACCACTGCCCGGCGCGCTGGTAGCGCTGGAACAGGCTTTCGGCCAGCTCGGCCAGGGGCGCGCATGCGCTCAGCCGGCCCTGTTGCAGCAGGGTGTGGGCGTAAGGGGCGTCGAACAGCATGCGCGTGGCCTCCACGCCCTGACCCTGGGTCTGCATCAGGCGGGCAAAGCCCTGCAACTCGTCCAGGCGGGCCGGGGCGCCCAGGCTACCGAGCGAGAACAGGCCGTCCAGGCGCGTGTCGAACCAGGAAGCGCCGGGGGCGTCCGGATCGGCTGGGGGGCGGAGGTCGATCACCATGGCCGCCATGCTGCCGCGCCCAGGCGCCAGACTTGAGCCGGAAAAGCAAGCCGAACACCGCCCAATTCGGCGCCCCTGCAGGCACGGACACGGCGTACGCGCGTTCGCGGCAGGTGGATGCACGGGCATCTCCGCAGCGGCAACACGAATCCGCGGCACCAGCAGGGGCCGTAAGGGCTGCCATGGCCAATCCCGGCCGTCCTACGGAGCCCACCCATGTCCTTCAAGCCCACCGCCCTGGTCAGTGCCCTGCTGCTGGCTGCCCTGTGCACGCCCGCGGCCCAAGCCTCCTCGCATCGCGAGGCCCCCTTCATCACCACCGCTCCCAAGGTGGACGGCACCGACTTCTACCTGTTCCGCTCCTACGAGTCCGGGCGCGAGGGCTACGTCACGCTGATCGCCAACTACCTGCCGCTGCAGGACGGCTACGGCGGCCCGAACTACTTCAGCCTCGACCCGAATGCGCTGTACGAGATCCATGTCGACAACAACGGCGACGGCGTCGAAGACCTGAGCTTCCAGTTCCGCTTCAAGAACACCCTGGCGGCCAATGGCACGGGCATTGCCTTGAGTGTGGGCGGCAAGTCGGTGGCCATCCCGCTGCGTCAGGCCGGGCCGGTGAGCGGCGCCGCCACCGACCCGCTGGCCTATACCGAGAGCTACGAGCTCAGCGTCGTGCGCGGCGACCGCCGCAGCGGTCAGCGCCAAGCCATCAGCCACGCCAGCAGCGGCGCCACCAGCTTCGCCAAGCCGATCGACTACTTCGGCGAGAAGACCCTGGGCAATGCGGCCGCCTACGAGGCCTACGCCCAGCGCCATGTGCACCCGATCAACATCCCCGGCTGCAGCACGCCGGGCAAGGTGTTCGTCGGCCAGCGCCAGGACCCCTTCCCGGTGACCCTGGGCACGATCTTCGATCTCGTCAACGCCCCGGCCGCCGTCATCACCAACGAGGCCAATGCAGCCGCCTTCGGCGCCGGCACGATTGCCGACAAGAACGTCACCACCCTGGCGCTGGAGCTGCCCGCCGCCTGCCTGACGGCCGGGAGCGATCCGGTGATCGGCGCCTGGACCACCGCCAGCCTGCGCCAGGCCCGGCTGCTGAATGGGAAGCCCGCTTCCGGCCTGCAAGCCAGCGAAAAGACGGGCGGCGCCTGGGTGCAGGTCTCGCGCCTGGGCATGCC
>JBDHSJ010000033.1:0-26502 GCA_039808065.1 Burkholderiaceae bacterium
TCGCTGCCGATGCGCTTGAGGCGCTCGCCGCCCTCGCCAATCACCATGCCCTTGTGGGCGTCGCGCTCCACGACGATGGTGGCCGCGATGCGGCGCAGCGGCGGCTTGGGCACCATCGGCTTGCCCTTGCCTGGCGCGGTGCTGGGCGGTGGGACTTCTTCCTCCTCCCACTTGTCGATCACCACGGTGCAGCTATACGGCAGCTCGTCGCCGGTCAGGCGGAAGAGCTTTTCGCGGATCAGCTCCGAGGCCAGGAAGCGCTCACTGCGGTCGGTCAGCGCGTCTTCCTCAAAGAACCAGTCTTGCTGCGGCAGGTGCGGCGCCAGGATGCTGAACAGGCGCTCGACATCGGCCGCCTTCTTGGCGCTGAGCGGCACATACTCGGTGAAGGGGTGGCGTTCCTGCATGTCCTTCAACCACGGCAGCAACTCTTGGCGGCGGTGCACGGCATCCAGCTTGTTCGCCACGAGCACCACCGGTTTGTCCTTGGGGCACAGGGCCAGCACCTTGGCGTCATCCAGGCCAAAGCGTCCGGCCTCGACGACCAGCAACACCAGATCCACATCGGCCAGCGCGCCGGTCACGGTGCGATTGAGGTTGCGGTTCAAGGCATTGCCGTGGCGGGTCTGGAAGCCCGGGGTGTCGACGAACACGAACTGGTTTTCGGCCACCGTGCGCACGCCAGTGATCCGGTGGCGCGTGGTCTGGGCCTTCTTCGAGGTGATCGAGACTTTCTGACCCACCAAGGCATTGAGCAGGGTGGACTTACCGACATTGGGTCGGCCGACGATGGCGATGAGCCCGCAGCGCTGCGCGCCCGGCGTGTGAAGGGTTTCGGTCATGGGGTTGCGCTCTCCTGCAGGCGTGCCAACAAGGCCGCGGCGGCCTGCTGTTCGGCGGCGCGGCGCGAACTGCCCGTGCCCACTGCGCTCACCGCCAGCGAGGCAACGGCGCACTCGACCTCAAAGGTCTGGGCATGGGCTTGGCCGCGCGCGGCCACGATGCGGTAATTCGGAACGGGGTGACGGCGCCCTTGCAGCCATTCCTGCAGCGCCGTCTTGGCGTCTTTGGCCCAGCGCGACGCGGTGGCGTCTTCCTGCAGCAGGGGGGCGAACAGGCGTGTCACCAACTGCTGCGCGGCATCGAAGCCACCGTCCAGGTGCACGGCACCAATCACCGCCTCCAGCGCATCGGCCAGGATTGAGGGCCGACGCGCGCCACCCGCCTTGGCTTCGCCCTCGCTCAAGCGCATGCAAGCGCCCAAGCCCAGTTGCAGGGCAAGTGCGTGTAGGCTTTCCTCGCGCACCAGATGCGCCCGCATACGGGAGAGCGCCCCTTCAGCCGCAGCGGCCTCGCGGGCATAAAGCAACTGGCTGACGACCAGATTCAGAACCGCATCGCCCAAGAATTCCAGGCGCTCGTTGTGGTGGGCGCTGTGGCTGCGGTGCGTCAGCGCACGCTGCAGCAGGCGCGGATCACGGAAGCGGTAACCCAGCGCCTCCTGCAGATCCGTCACGGACGCATCACTCCGATTGCCCCTGGTACTTGATCACCAAGTACACCGGCCCGCCGAGCTCAATTTCGCGGTCGTAGGCGAACTTGATGCGCACCTTGTCGTTCTCCTTGGTGATCATCAGTTCTTGCGGATCCAGCTTGATCGAGTACTCCACCGCCTTGATCCGGTCAAAGGCCACTCGGGCTGCTGCAACGGTAGGTGGACTTTCCTGCGCCACCTTGGTAACAGCACGCTTGGTCTCCCAGTACTCGATCAGAGTTGGAAGGACCTTGGCTCCCACCACACCGGCAAAGGCCAAGAAGATCCCCCAGAACAACAAGCCGAACAGGGTGACTCCACGCTGGGTTCCAGGGGTTCGCCGCATCGCGTTCGCTCCGTAGGTTAGGAAGGGAGAAGGTAGCGCAAAAAGGCCGAATTAGTGAAAGCGCCCGATGCGCTTCGGGTCGCTGAAGTTCATCCAGATCACCACCGCCTTGCCCACGATGTTCTCATCCGGCACGAAACCCCAGAAGCGGCTGTCACGCGAGTTGTCGCGGTTGTCGCCCAGCATGAAGTAGTGGCCAGCCGGCACCTTGCAGCTCACGCCTTCGATGCTGTAGCTGCACTGGTCGGCATGCGGGAACGGGCCTCGAGCACTGTCCATGTAGAAGCGCAGCGGCTGCATGCGATCCACCAGCATCTGGTGCTCCACCGAGCCAAGCTTTTCCTTGTAGAGCGGGCGCTCGCGCAGGCTGTCCTGATCGAAATAGGGGCCCTGAGCTTCGGTCGCCACTTCCTGTCCATTCACGAACAGGCGCTGATTGCGCCAGGCCACCTCGTCACCCGGCAGACCCACCACGCGCTTGATGTAGTCCATGCGCGGGTCTTCCGGGTAGCGGAACACCATCACGTCACCGCGCTGCACCGCATGGTTCTCAATGATCTTCTTGTTGAGCACCGGCAGGCGAACGCCGTAATGGAACTTGTTCACCAGGATCAGATCTCCCACCAGAAGGGTAGGCACCATGGAGCCGGACGGAATCTTGAAGGGCTCGAACAGGAAGGAGCGCAGCCCAAAGACCAGCAAGATGACTGGGAACAGACCCGCTGTCCAGTCCAGCCACCAGGGCTGTCGAAGCACCGCTTGCTGTGCAGCCTGGACATCCTGGTTGTCGACCTTGATGCCCTGCGCTTCTAGCTTGGCGCGGCGCTCCTGGTCCTGACGCAGCAGTTCGCCCGCCGCGGCGCGACGGCGCGGCAGGAAGTGCCAGCGCTCTGCCACCCAGTAGAAGAAGGTCACGACCGACATCAGGAACAGCAGCAGCGAGAAGTTGCCGGTCCACTTATCCAGATACCAGCCGGCCAGGTAGGCCACCAGGGCGGCGTACAGCAGGCCGGTCAGGGCGCTCAAGCGGGATTCCAAGGTATTCACTCTTCCACCTGAAGGATGGCCAGGAAGGCCTCTTGCGGCACCTCGACGGAGCCGATCTGCTTCATGCGCTTCTTGCCGGCCTTCTGCTTTTCGAGCAGCTTGCGCTTGCGGGTGATGTCACCGCCGTAGCATTTGGCCAGCACGTTCTTGCGCAGCGCCTTGATGTCCTCGCGGGCGATGATCTTGACGCCGATGGCCGCCTGGATGGAGACGTCATACATCTGGCGCGGAATGATCTCGCGCATCTTGGCCGCAACTTGGCGGCCCCGGTACTGGCTCTGGCTGCGGTGCACGATGATGGCCAGCGCGTCAATGCGATCGCCGTTGATCAGCATGTCGACCTTGACGACGTCGGAAGCGCGGTACTCCTTGAACTCGTAGTCCATCGAGGCGTAGCCGCGGCTGACGGACTTCAGCTTGTCGAAGAAGTCCAGCACGATCTCGGCCAGCGGCATCTCATAGGTCAGATGCACCTGCTTACCGTGATAACTCATCTGGATCTGCACGCCGCGCTTCTGGTTCGCCAGCGTCATCACCGCACCTACATACTCCTGCGGCTGGTACAGATGCACGGTGACGATGGGCTCGCGGATCTCGGCGATCTTGCCCGGCTCAGGCATCTTGCTCGGGTTCTCGACCTCCATCACCGTGCCGTCGCCCAGCACCACCTCGTAAACCACCGAAGGGGCAGTCGTGATCAGGTCCTGGTCAAACTCGCGCTCCAATCGCTCCTGCACGATCTCCATGTGCAGCAAGCCCAGGAAGCCGCATCGGAAACCGAAGCCCAGGGCCTGGGACACCTCGGGCTCGAAGCGCAGCGACGAGTCGTTCAGATGCAGCTTCTCAAGCGCATCGCGCAACTGGTCGTACTCGCTGGCTTCGGTCGGATACAGGCCCGCAAACACCTGCGGCTGGATTTCCTTGAAGCCGGGCAAGGGTTGCTCGGCCGGGCCGAGGTTGTTCGGCAACTTCTTTTCCAGGGTGATCGTGTCACCCACCTTGGCTGCCGCCAGTTCCTTGATGCCTGCAATGATGAATCCGACCTCACCCGCATTCAGCTGCTCACGGCTTTCGCTCTTGGGCGTGAACACACCGAGTTGGTCGGCCGGATAGACGGCATTGGTGGCCATCATGCGGATGCGCTCGCCCTTCTTCAGCGTGCCGTCCACCACCCGCACCAGCATGACCACACCCACGTAGTTATCGAACCAAGAGTCGATGATCATGGCGCGCAGGGGGGCCTCCACCACGCCCTTGGGCGGCGGCATCCGAGCGATGACCGCTTCCAAGATTTCATCAATGCCCATGCCGGACTTGGCCGAGCAGGGGATGGCATCGGCGGCATCGATGCCGATCACATCTTCGATCTCCGCCTTGGCGTTGTCCGGATCGGCCTGCGGCAGGTCCATCTTGTTCAGCACCGGCACCACTTCCACGCCAAGGTCCAGCGCCGTGTAGCAGTTGGCCACGGTCTGCGCCTCAACGCCCTGGCTGGCATCCACCACCAGCAGCGCCCCTTCGCAGGCCGACAGCGAGCGGCTGACCTCGTAGCTGAAGTCGACATGACCGGGGGTATCGATCAGGTTCAGGTTGTAGACCTTGCCGTCGCGCGCCTTGTAATGCAGGGCCGCGGTCTGCGCCTTGATGGTGATGCCGCGCTCGCGCTCGATGTCCATCGAGTCGAGCACCTGGGCCTCCATCTCGCGATCGGCGAGGCCACCGCAGCGCTGAATGATCCGATCGGCCAGCGTGCTCTTGCCGTGGTCGATGTGGGCAATGATCGAGAAATTGCGGATGTGATCCATTGGGGTCGTCTATGCCGCGCTTCGGAGTCACAAGCCCGCAGGGCTTGCAGCGTTGGCTCATGTCGCGAAGCGACGTGAAGGTCCCGACGGGACCGTGCCGAAGCTAAAAAAAAGGCACGTCCAAGGGGCAGACGCGCCTTCCAACAAAACATATGGCAACTGCTTGTTGGGGGAGCCATTGTAGCCAAAAGGTCCGAAGCGACCACTCCCCGCGGGTCCGCATCAACCCCGTTGCAGGTCGCCAACAGGGAATTTATTCACAGCTTATCAACAGACCCATGGACCCCAAAGTCCATGGGCGCCAGCTCGCTGGCGCCCATTATTGACCTGGAAAGTTGTAATATCTACCGCGATGGGCGAATTAGCACGATGCTGGTCACATCACCCCGTCGCACCACCAAGCTCACCACTTTGGCCTTTTCCAGCTTGCCCAGCAGGGTCTGCAACTGCCGGGCGCTGCTCACCTCGGTGTTATCGACGGACAGGATCACATCCCCCTCACGCAGTCCGGCGCGCGCCGCAGCACCTTCGGCCCCATCCACACGCACGCCGTTGCGCAGCCGCATTTCTTTCCGCTGAGCGTCCGTCAGGTCGGACAAGCTCAGCCCAAAGGCCGAGCCGGCTCGCGGGCTTTCACCGGCTTCGGGGGTGCCACGGGGATTGCCCTCCTTGAGTTCGGCTACCACCACTTGCAAATCCTTGAAAGCACCGCGGCGGAATACCTGCAGGCTAGCCTTGCTACCCGGGCGCACCGCCCCGACCAGGCGCGGCAGGTCGGTAGAGCGCTCGATCGACTTGCCATCGAACTTGGTGATCACGTCACCCCCTTCGATGCCAGCCTTGTCCGCCGGCCCGCCGGCTTCGACATTGCGCACCAGCGCCCCGTAGGCGCGCTGCAGGCCGATCGCTTCGGCCACTTCGCGGCTGACGGCGTCGATGCCGACACCGATACGCCCGCGTACCACACGACCGCTGGTGCGCAGTTGATCTGCCACCCGCATCGCCTCATCGATCGGGATGGCGAAGGAGATGCCCATGAAGCCGCCCGACTGGCTGTAGATCTGCGAGTTGATACCGACCACCTCGCCACGCATATTCAACAAAGGGCCGCCGGAATTGCCCGGGTTGATGGCCACA
Source organism: Burkholderiaceae bacterium (assembly GCA_039808065.1). Lineage (GTDB taxonomy): Bacteria > Pseudomonadota > Gammaproteobacteria > Burkholderiales > Burkholderiaceae_C > Inhella. The sequence continues at coordinate 5,870 of JBDHSJ010000033.1, forward strand.
TCGGTCTGGATGAAGGGCAGGAAGTCGCCGGTGTCACGCGCCTTGGCGCTGACGATGCCCGCGGTCACCGTGTTGTCGAAGCCGAAGGGCGAGCCGATGGCCAGCACCCATTCACCCACCTTGAGCTTGCCCACCTCGCCTAGCTTGACGGTCGGCAGGCCGGTCGCCTCAATCTTCAGTACCGCCACATCGGTGCGACGGTCGGTACCGAGCACCTTGGCCTTGAACTCGCGCTTGTCGGTCAAAGTCACGATGACTTCGTCGGCACCGTCAACCACATGGGCATTGGTGAGCACCACGCCGTCGGCGCCCAGCACGAACCCAGAGCCGACCCCACGACGCTGCGGGCCTTCGTCTTCGTCGCCGCCACGGGGGCCTTGACGCCGCGGCATCGGAATACCGTATCGGCGCAAAAACTCCAGCATCTGCGCATCCAGCTCGGGGCCCTGTGCACTGCGGACACGCTCCGCGGTGCGAATGTTGACCACGGCCGGTCCCACCTTCTCCACCAGTTCGGTGAAGTCCGGTAGACCGGCATGCTGGGCCAGGGCTGGGCTGGGGAGTGTTTGCAGGCCCAGGACAAGGGCAAAAGCGGCAAGACTGGTGCGCAAGGCGAGCTGCTTCATGGTGGCAAAAGCGAAGTCAAGGAAGGGAATGCGCGGACATGATGCCGGCACGCGGGCCACAACGCCCACTCGTCATGCGCAAGTTGACGGCATGCGCAGCGATTTTCAAGGTGCCCCCAGCCAATGCTGGCGCCGACTGGGCCAGAGGTGAGCGCGCAGCAGCGGCCACTGTGTGGGGAGCTGCGCCCGGGTTAGCCAGACATGGCATTGCGCGGGCCACAGCCAGCTGCGCAACCCCGGCGCCCGCCGCCAGCGCAGACGCAGGTACAGACTGTCGCGGCGATCCAGCACGACATCAACACGCGCCAGGTCTTGCACCTCTTCCGCACGGCCACGCAGACGCCAAACACCCAGTTCGCAACACAGCCAGGGCCATTCCCCCTGCGGCAGGGGCCAGCGCAGCCCGGGGAGAGGGCGGCCAGCCATCGAGTTGCCTTAAATGCGCTTGAACATCAAGGTGCCGTTGGTGCCGCCGAAGCCGAAGTTGTTCTTGGCAGCGACGTCGATGCGCATCTCACGCGCCTGGTTGGCGCAGTAGTCGAGATCGCACTCGGGGTCGGGCTCGTGCAGGTTGATGGTCGGCGGTGCGATCTGATCGCGGATCGCCAGCACGGTGAACACCGACTCGATGCCACCGGCGCCGCCAAGCAGGTGCCCGGTCATCGACTTCGTGGAGCTGATCGCCATCCGGCGCGCCTGCTCACCAAAGGCCATCTTGATAGCGTTGGTCTCGTTCGCGTCGCCCAGCGGCGTCGAAGTACCGTGGGCGTTCAAGTACTGCACGGCGTCGGGATTCAAGCCGGCGTCGCGCAGCGCGGCCTGCATGGAGCGGCGCGGGCCGTCCACGTTCGGCGCGGTCATGTGGTACGCGTCAGCGCCCATACCGAAGCCAACCAGTTCGGCGTAGATGCGCGCGCCGCGCGCTTGCGCATGTTCTAGCGATTCCAGCACCATCACACCGGCGCCCTCGCCCAGTACGAAGCCGTCACGGCCCTTGTCCCAGGGGCGCGAAGCCGTGGCCGGGTCGTCATTGCGGGTGGAAAGCGCTCGCGCCGCCGCAAAGCCGCCAATACCGAGCGGCGAGATGGTGGATTCGGCGCCGCCGGCCACCATCACGTCCGCATCGCCGTACTGGATCAGGCGCGCTGCCATGCCGATGCTGTGCAGACCGGTGGTGCAGGCCGTCACGACGGCCAGGTTCGGGCCTTGGAAGCCGGTCTGGATCGACAGGTGGCCGGAGATCATGTTGATGATCGAGGCTGGCACGAAGAAGGGCGACACGCGGCGCGGGCCGCGGCTCAGCATTTCGCTGTGCGTTTCTTCGATATTGGGCAGCCCGCCGATACCCGAGCCCACCATCACGCCAATGCGTTCAGCCTGGGCCTCGGTCAAGGCCTCGCCCGTGGGCAGGCCGGCGTCCTTGATCGCCTGCAGGCCGGCGGCCAGCCCGTAGTGGATGAAGGTATCCATGCTGCGGGCTTCCTTGGCCGAGATGTAGTCCTCGATCTGGAAGCCCTTGACCTCGCCAGCGAACTGGCAGGCCAGATTGCTCGCATCAAAACGGGTAACGGTGGCGATGCCCGAGCGCCCGGCCAAGATATTGGCCCAGCTTTCGGCAACGGTGTTGCCCACCGGAGTGATCAGTCCCAGACCGGTGACAACGACGCGACGACGGCTCATGCGATTCAGCAGCAATGCAGATGGTCAAAGGGGCCTTGCGGCCCCAGGGTTGCGGGCCAGACTCGGTCTGCCCGCAGCGGAAGACCTGAGATCAGGCCTTCTGGTGCTTGACGGCGTAATCGATCGCCAGTTGCACCGTGGTGATCTTCTCGGCCTCTTCGTCCGGAATTTCGATGCCGAACTCGTCTTCGAGAGCCATCACCAGCTCCACGGTGTCGAGCGAGTCGGCGCCCAGATCGGCCACGAAAGCCTTTTCGTTGGTGACGTCCGCCTCAGGCACGCCGAGCTGCTCGGCAATGATTTTCTTGACGCGGGCTTCGATATCGCTCATGACTCCTCCGGGAGGGTTTTGCAAAGAAACAGCCCGCCATTCTACGGGCTTAGGGCGGCACCCCTAATTTCGGGGCGCGCGGGTGAACCCGAGCCTGTTGGCCCGGGGAGTGCATTCAGCACATGTACATGCCGCCGTTGACGTGCAGCTCGCTGCCCGTGACGTAGCCACCGCCGGGGCCGGCCAGGAAAGCCACTGCCGCAGCCACCTCATTGGCTTCACCCAGGCGGGCCAGCGGAATCTGCGCCAGCAGGGCCTGCTGCTGCGCTTCGGGCAGGGCGGCCGTCATGTCGGTGGCGATGAAGCCGGGGGCCACGCAATTGACCGTGATGCCGCGGCTGCCCACCTCGCGCGCCAGCGCCCGGCTCATGCCGGCCAGGCCGGCCTTGGCGGCGGCGTAGTTCGCCTGACCCGGGTTGCCGGAAGCGCCGACCACCGAGGTGATGCTGACGATGCGGCCCATGCGCTGCTTCATCATCGGCTTGATGGCCAGCCGGCAGAGCCGGAACACGGCCTTCAGGTTGGTGTCCAGCACCGTGTCCCAGTCCTCGTCCTTCATGCGCAGGGCCAGGGTGTCCTTGGTGATGCCGGCGTTGTTGACCAGGACATGCAGGCCGCCCTCTTCCTTGACCAGGGCATCAATCAGGGCCTCGCAAGCCGCGGCATCATTGACGTTCAGAGCGGCGCCACGGCCGCCCCAGGGCGCCAGGGCTGCCGTGATGCGCTCCGCCCCTTCGGCCGTGGTGGCCGTGCCGATGACCTTGTGCCCCTGTTCGGCCAGGGTCTTGGCGATGGCGGCACCGATGCCGCGGCTCGCGCCGGTGACCAGCGCGATGGATTTCGTCGTCGTCATGCGGGGGCTCCCGGGGTCTGCTCCAGCAAGGCGCGGGCTTCGGCCAGGCTGGCGGGGTCGAGGATGGTGGTGCTCAGCAGCGAGCCATCAATGCGTTTGACCATGCCGGCCAGCACCTTGCCCGGGCCGCACTCGATCACATGGCTCAGGCCACGGGCCTTGAGCGCCTGCACCAGCTCCACCCAGCGCACCGGCTGGTAGGCCTGGCGGTAAAGCGCGTCACGCAACTCGGCCGCCGTGCTGGGCGAGGCCACATCGACGTTGTTGACGACGGCAAAGGCGGGTGTCTTGAACTCGATCGCCTCCAGCGCCACGCGCAGACGCTCGGCGGCCGGCTTCATCAGGCTGCTGTGGAAAGGTGCGGAGACCGGCAAGGGCAGCGCACGCTTGGCGCCAGCCCCCTTAAGCACTTCCATGCCCTTTTCAACGCCAGCCTTGCTGCCGGCGATCACGGTCTGCTTGGGGTCGTTGAAATTGACCGCCTCGACCACTTCGCCCGAGGCTTCACGCGCAGCCGCGCAGCCGGCCTTCACGGCCTCGGCGTCCAGACCGAGGATGGCGGCCATGCCGCCCTGCCCGACCGGCACAGCTTCTTGCATGGCCTGGGCGCGCAGGCGCACCAGGGGCAGGGCCTGGGCCAGCGTCAGCACACCTGCCGCCACCAGGGCGCTGTACTCGCCCAAGGAATGGCCGGCGGCGGCGGCCGGCGTCAGGCCGGTTTCCTGCAGCCAGGCGCGGTAGCAGGCGATGCCGGCGGTCAGCATCACGGGCTGGGTGTTGGTGGTCAGGTCCAGCTGTTCCTTCGGGCCTTGCTGGATCAGGGCGGCCATGTCGAGGCCCAGGGCCTCGCTGGCCTCGGCCAAGGTGGCGCGCACGGCCGGGTGCTCACCCCAGGCGTCGAGCATGCCGACGGCCTGCGAGCCCTGGCCCGGAAACACGAATGCAAAGGGAGTGCTCATCTCAAACTCCGTTCTTGTTCTTAGTAGGTGATCAGGGCAGCGCCCCAGGTGAAACCGCCGCCCACGCCTTCGAGCAGCAGGTTCTGACCGCGCTGAATCTGGCCCGCACGGATGGCCTCATCCAGCGCCAGCGGCACCGAAGCCGCCGAGGTGTTGCCATGCTCCTGCACGGTCACCACCATGCGCTCCTCGGGCAGGCCAAGCTTTTTGGCCGTGCCCTTCATGATGCGCAGATTGGCCTGGTGCGGGATCAGCCAGTCGATTTGCTCGGCCGGGATGCCAGAACGCTCGATGACCTCGCGAGCCACCTTGTCCAGCGCCGAAACGGCGAGCTTGAACACTGCCTGGCCATCCATGCGCACCACCGGGTGGCCGACCACGCTGCCACCGTGCACGGTGCCAGGCACGCACAGCACTTCGGCCTGGGCACCATCGGCATGCAGGGCGGTGGCGCGGATGCCGGGTTCGTCCGAAGCGCCGAGCACCACGGCGCCGGCACCGTCGCCGAACAGCACGCAGGTGGTGCGGTCCTTGAAGTCAAGCAGGCGCGAAAACACTTCGGCGCCAATCACCAGCGCATGGCGCGCCTGGCCGGCACGGATCATGGCGTCCGCTACCGAGAGTGCGTACAAAAAGCCCGAACAAACCGCCTGCAGATCAAAGGCGGCGCAGCCGGCCACGCCCAGCTTGGCCTGCAGCAGGCAAGCGGTCGAGGGAAAGACCATGTCCGGCGTCGTGGTGGCGACGATGATCAGATCAAGCTGCGTAGCCTCGATGCCAGCGGCCTCGAGCGCACGGCGCGCAGCAGGCAAGGCCAGGTCGCTGGTACTTTCGTCCGGCCCGGCGAAATAGCGGGCCTTGATGCCGGTGCGCTCGGTGATCCAGGCGTCCGAGGTCTCGACCCCATCGGCCGCCAACTTCGTCGCCAAGTCTGCATTGGAGACGCGACGCGCCGGCAGATGGCTACCGGTACCCAGAATGCGCGAGAAGCGCGGCAGAGTGGCTGTGGTCATGCGGAGGTCGTTGGAAGCGGAGCGGCCAGGCTACCCATGGCGGCGGCGACGCGATCGTGCACGCCGTCGAGCAAGTTGTGACGGGCCGACTCGTAGGCCCGCTCCAGCGCGCGCTCGAACGCGAAAGCGTCGGCCGAACCATGGCTTTTGAACACCAGACCGCGCAAGCCCAGCAGGGCTGCGCCGTTGTAGCGGCGGTGGTCCACCCGGGCGCGGAAGCGCTGCAACACCGGCCAGGCCACCAAGCCACGCAGCTTGGAGCCCCAGCTGGCGCCGAACTCACCCTTGAGCTGGGTCGAGATCATGCTTCCCAAGCCTTCGGCAGCCTTGAGCAGGACATTGCCGACAAAGCCGTCGCAGACCACGATGTCGGTCGTGCCCTTGAAGACGTCATTGCCTTCGACATTGCCGTGAAAGCGGATCTGGCCGGCCGCATCGGCGGCACGCAGCAGCTCGCCGGTGCGCTTGATGACGTCGCTGCCTTTGATCATTTCCTCGCCGACATTGAGCAGACCGACGCTCGGCGTCGGGTTCTCGGTGACGGCCGTGACCAAGGCCGAACCCATGACAGCGAACTGAAGCAGATGTTCGGGGCCGCAATCCACATTGGCACCGAGATCCAGCACGGTCGTGAAGCCGCCCTTCTGGTTGGGCAGCGAAGCAGCGATGGCCGGGCGATCGATGCCGTCCATGGTCTTGAGCAGGTAGCGCGCCAGCGCCATCAGCGCGCCCGTGTTGCCGGCCGAGACGCAGGCATCCGCCGCCGTCTGGCCCTGTTCGTCGGCCTTCAGCTGACTGATCGCCACCCGCATCGACGAATCCTTCTTGCGGCGCAGCGCCACCTCGACGGGGTCGTCCATGCTGACGACCTCGCTGGCAGCGACCACACGGCAGCGGGGCCAATCCCGCGCGGCCGCCAGGGCCTCGGGCTGGCCGACCAGCAGCAGCTCGGCATGGGGGTGATTGGCCAGAAAGGCCTGGCAGGCCGGCAGGGTGATCGAAGGGCCGTGATCGCCGCCCATGCAATCAACGGCCAGGCGCACGCGTTGCATATGAATCAAACTGGTTGGAGCGCAAAGCACAACGCCCGCCGACCCTTTGCAGGGGCGTCGGGCGTGGTGGAGTTCGGACCAGGGGCCGGGGTGACACGCATGCGCGCGCTAATCCCGGCGGGATCCTCAGGAGGCGTCGGCCTTGGTCTTCAGCACCTTGCGGCCACGGTAGAAGCCGGTGGGGCTGATGTGGTGGCGCAGATGCACTTCGCCGGTAGTCGGCTCGATGGCAGTGCCCGGATTCACCAGGGCGTTGTGCGAACGGTGCATGCCGCGCTTGGAAGGCGACTTCTTGTTTTGTTGAACGGCCATGATTGCTCCAATGCTGTGACGGGCTAGCCTGAACGACCCGGCCCGGGCGGCGTCGACTCCAAGTTCATCACCAGTGTCGAAACGCCTGATCTGCCAGCACCTCGTCAAAGAGCGGCAGCGACAAAAGCCCGCGATTCTAGCCAGAAATTCATGACCCCGGCAAGCCAAGCCATGAGGAGCTCAATCGCCGCCACCCTTTTTCAGGCTCGCCAGCACGGCGAATGGGTTGGGGCGCTCGGCCTCTTCGGGCAGCGCCTCGGCATCGACCGCCCCTTGCGCCGGATGCTCACAGTCCTCGTGCATGGGCACCAGGGGCAGGGCCAGCAGCAACTCGTCCTCGATCAGCTCACGCGCATCAAAGCTGCGGCTCAGCACCAGCAGATCCTCTTCCGCGTCCACGTCCTCTTCCAGGGCCGTGGCCTCGTCCCGTACAAACCGGAAGCTGCGCTCGAACTCCAGCGGGAACAGGGCCGGCTGCAGGCAGCGCTGGCAGCTCAGATGCGCCTCAGCCCGCGCCTTCAGATGCAGCCAGATTTCGGGTTTGGCCCCCAGGGGTTCCCGGCGTTCGCCGCGCAATTGCCAGCGCACGGGGGGCAGATCAGGGCCAGCGAGATTGGATTCAGCCCAGCGCTCCAGCGCCCCGGCGGGCCACTCGCCTTGTAACTCGCTGCCCTGCTTGGCAAAGACCTCGATGTCCAGGCGTTCGGGTTTCCAGTTCGGTTCGGCTCGCATGGGGCGAAGTTTAGGTGGGGGTGAAAAAATGCCGCCATGACAGCCCCCCTGATCCTGGCTTCGACCTCGCGCTACCGACGCGAGCTTCTGGAGCGCCTGCACCTGCCCTTCATGGTGCAGGCCCCGCATACCGACGAGACCCCGCTGCCCGGCGAAGCCCCGGCCGATCTGGCACAACGCCTGGCGCTGGCCAAGGCCCGGGCCGTGGCTGCCCTGCACCCCCGCGCCTGGGTGATTGGCTCCGATCAGGTCGCCGATCTCGACGGCGAGCCCATCGGCAAGCCCGGCGACATCGCCCGCGCTCAGGCGCAGCTGGCGCGCCTGAGCGGGCGCACGGTGGTGTTCCAGACCGGTCTGGCGCTGGTCGGCCCCGACTTCGCGCGCAGCCTGCTGGTGCCGGTGCGGGTGCGCTTTCGCCCGCTGTCATCGGCGGCGATCGCGCGCTATCTGGAGCTGGAGCCGGCGATCGACTGTGCCGGCAGCGCCAAGAGCGAGGGGCTGGGCATCGCCCTGCTCGAAGCGATCGAGTCCGACGATCCGACCGCGTTGATCGGCTTGCCGCTCATCGCGCTCGGCCGCCTGCTGCGCGAGGCGGGCATCGACCCGCTGGACCGATGAACGCCGCCCGCCTGTTTTTGGTGCCGAACACCCTGGATTTCGGCATCGCCGGCGAACCGGCGCCGCTCGACGATCTGCTGCCGCGCGCCACCCTGCGCGAAGCCGCGCGACTGACGCATTGGGTGGTCGAGAACGCCAAGACCGCACGCGCCTTTCTGAAGCGGGTGGACGCGGCCTTTCCCCTGGCGCAACCGCTGCAAACGCTGCAGATCCAGGAACTGCCGCGCCAACCCAAGGGCGGCAAGGGACCGGCGCCGGATTGGAAGCCGCTGCTCGCGCCGCTGCGTGCCGGGCAAGATCTGGGCCTGCTCTCAGAAGCCGGATTGCCGGCGGTGGCGGATCCAGGCAGCCAGCTCGTGGCCGCCGCGCACCGAGAAGGCTTCGAGGTCGTGACCCTGTCGGGCTCCAGCAGCCTGGTGTTGGCGCTGGCGGCCAGCGGCCTGCAGGGGCAGAGTTTTGCTTTTGTCGGCTACCTGCCGCAGGACGCTGCCGCGCGCCTGGCGCGAGTCAAGGAGTTGGAGCAGCGCTCGAGACGCGAGCAGCAGACCCAGTTGGCGATCGAGACGCCCTATCGCAACCAGGCCCTGCTCGACGGCCTGCTTCAGGCCCTGAACGGCGACACCCTGCTGTCGGTCAGCCGTTCGCTGTGCACGCCTGCAGCGTGGACGCGCACGGCGCGGGTGGCGGACTGGAAGCGCCAACCCACGCCCCTTCCGGCCGATCAGCCGGCGATCTTTTCCTGGCTGGCCTCGGGCTGAACCGGAGCTGGCGGCGCGAACAGCGCCGCCAGCTGGCGCTTGGGCTTGATGTAGCGCGAGGGGCCGCTGGGCTTGACGGCCGTGGCGGCAGCACGCTCCCAGGCCGGCGGCTCGGTGTTGGCACTGGGCTCGTAAGGCTTGTCGAAGAAGGGATCTGCGGCAGCGCGGCGCGGCGCCGGGCGGTAGTCGTCCCGACGCTCGCTGCGCTCAGGGCGCTCGGCGCGCTCAGGGCGTTCGCTCCAATCGCTGCGTGGGCGGCGCGGGCGCTCTTCGTCGGCCACGTTCACGCTCTCGGGCTTGATCTCGCGCTTGATCAGCTTCTCGATGTCGGCCACCAGACGCGCATCGCTGGGCGAGATGAAGGTGATGGCCACACCCAGCGCGCCGGCCCGGCCGGTGCGGCCGATGCGGTGCACATAGTCCTCGGCGTTGAAGGGCACGTCGAAGTTGAAGACCAGGGGCAGCTCGGCAATGTCCAGGCCGCGGCCCGCCACATCGGTGGCAATCAGCAGATCCACCTCACCGGCCTTGAAAGCCGCCAGGGTCTTGAGGCGCTCGTCCTGGCTCTTGTCACCATGCAGGGCGCTGGCCTTGATGTCCTCGCGCTCCAGCGCACGGGTCAAGCGTGCGGCGCCGAGCTTGCTGTTCATGAACACGATGGCCTGTTTGGCCCCGCGCTCGCGCCACAACTGGAGCAGCAGGGCGCGCTTCTTGTCGTCACCGACGCTGTAGAAGCGCTGCTCGACATTGGTCGCCGTGGCATTCGGGCGCGCCACTTCCACCAGCTCGGGGTTCTGCAGGTAACTGGAGGCCAGGCGCTTGATCTCGGGCGAGAAGGTGGCCGAGAACAGCAGGGTCTGTCGCGTCTTGGGCAGGAAACTGAGGATGCGTTGCAGATCGGGCAGGAAGCCGATGTCCAACATGCGGTCGGCCTCATCGAGCACCACGTACTCGACCTGGTGCAGGGCGCAGTTCTTGGCCTCGATGTGGTCCAGCAAGCGCCCAGGCGTGGCGATCAGCACTTCCACACCGCCGCGCAGTTGCGCGGCCTGGGGCTTGATGTCGACGCCACCGAACACGCAGGCCACGCGCAAATTGGTGTGCTTGGCGTAGGACAGCACGTTCTGCGCGACCTGATCGGCCAGCTCGCGCGTGGGGGCCAGCACCACAGCGCGCACCGGATGGCGGGCCGGGGACATGCTGCTGTTCTCGTGCTTGAGCATGCGCTGCAGCAGCGGAATCGAAAACGCCGCCGTCTTGCCAGTGCCGGTCTGGGCAGCGCCCATCACATCGCGCCCACTCAGCACGATGGGGATGGCCTTGGCCTGGATCGGGGTCATGGCGGTGTAGCCGGAATCGGCCACCGCGCGGAGCAGTTTGGGGTCCAGCGGCAGCGTGTCAAAGCGCTGGGGCGCCGGGTTTGCTTCTTGGGTCATAGCCGACCATTGTCGCCCGGCACCGCCTTCAGGCTAGCGCCGGCCGTCGGACCAACCAGCGCGGCGCCCGGAAGCGCACGATGCGCCAGTACAGGCTCACATAGGCCGCGGCATAGAGCAACAAGCAGGCGCCCAAAGCCACGGTAGAGCGCCAGAACAGCACCGCCGGCAGCACGGCCAGGGCGCAGGCCACCCATAGATAGGGGGCCGTCAGGGAGTTGCGCCGCAACAACTCGCGAGCGTCCCGGCTGCCCACGGCCCAACGCACCAGACGGCGGTAGATCAAGCTGTGCAGGTGCACCCCATCGGGAGCGGCCATCGGTCGACCGCGCAAGACCCGCCGGCGGTACATGGAAAACAGGGTTTCAACCACCGGGTAGGCGCACAGCATCAGCGGGAACAGGGGCGAGACCTGAGGGTTGCGCACCAGCAGCAAGATGCCAAGCTCGCTGAGCATGAAGCCCAGGAAATAGGCGCCACCGTCGCCCAGGAAGATCAAGCCCAGCGGGTAGTTCAGCAGGAACAGACCCAGCGTGGCGGCCAGCAGCAGCAGGGCCGCACCGGCAATCGCGCCATCGCCCACCTGCAGGGCCACCGCACCCAGGCCGGCCAGCATGATGACGCTGCACATCGAAGCCAGGCCGTTGAAGCCGTCGATGATGTTGACGGCATTGCTGACGCCCAGCACCACGAACAGCGCCAGCAGCACGGCGCCGGCCGGCCAAGCAGCGATCCAGTCCAAGCCGGGGATGTCGGTGCGGGGGATCGTGGCCTCCAGCCCCCAGGCCGCAGCCAGGGCGCCCACCGCCAGCAAGGCCATGCGACGGCGCGGGCTGATGCGCTTGGTCAGGTCCTCCCACAGCCCACCGCCGAGTACCGGCAACGCGTAGAGCAGCAGGCCGCCGATCAGAGGCCAATGCTCGGGTCGCTGCGGCAGCCAGACCGCGCAGGCCGCCACAAAGCCGGCCCACAGCGCCAGGCCGCCGATGCGTGGCACCGCACGGCCGTGAAATTTCTGCGGGCCGCTGAAATCATGGTCGGCCGACCACCAGGCATGCAATCGCGCCGAGCGCACGATCAGCAGTGCACCCAGGGCCGCCACCAGCAGGCCGAGCGCAGCAGCAGCCAGCAAGGCCTCCATGGCTCAGCCCGGGCGGCGGCGCGGGCCGCGCAGCAGCACGTAGATCGCCAGCGCCAGGCCCACGGCCGTGCTCACACCCACGCCAATGAAGGCGCGCTTGGGGCTGGACTTGCGCTCCGGCACCTGGGGCGCGTCGATGACCTGCAGCAGCCCGCCCTCGCGACCCTCGTCCACCCGGGCCAGCTCGTACTGGCGCGCGTACTGCTCGAACAAGGCCTCCTGGTACTTGAACTCGCGGTAGCGGCTCACATAACCGCCCTCGGCCTCGGCCACACCGCCTTGCTCCAGGCGCTGCAGCTGGGCTTGAAGGCCGGCGATGGCCGAACGCTGCTGGCGCACCTCGGGAGCCTGTTCGGCCAAGGTCGTCTGCAGCACGCGCAGGCGCACCTCGGCAGCGGTCAGCTCGGCGCGAAGCTTGGCGTAGACCTCGGCCGTGGCCTTGGGCTCGGTCTTCAGGCTTTCCGGTGCCAAGCCACTGCGCTGCAAGGCGGCCTGGGCCTGCTGGAGCTGCGCGGCGGCTTCGGCGCGGCGCTCCTCGAAGAACTTGCGGCGCTGCGCGGCCTCGGTCACGGCCACTTCGCTGGCCATGCGGCGCAGCTGCTCCACCATGGCCGCGGCCATGGCGGCGGCGCGCTTGGGGTCATGGTCGTCCACCTCGATGCTGATCAGCCCATCGCGCCGGTTGAGCTGTACGCGCAGGTTCTGCCAGAAGCGCTTGCGCGCGTCCTCGCGCAGCTCCTTGTCGTAGAGCTTCTGCAGCTCGAACTGATCGAGCATGCGATCGGCCACGGTGCGGCTTTGCAGCAGGGCCAGGAACTGGTCGGGGCTGCGGCCGCCGGCCTGCGTGGCCAGGCCGGCCAGGGCACCGAGCGAGGCCAATGCGCCGCTCGCGATGGCCGAGGCCGGAGCGGGCGGCAGCACCACGGCGCGGGCGGTGAAGCTGGGCGGCACCAGGAAGCTGCCGGCCACCGCCAGCACGCCGGCCGCCAGCGCGCCACCGACGATCAGCCGCGCCTCGGCCCAGAGTTGCTGAACCGGGCTGCTCATTGGGTCAGGTTCTTCAGCGCCACGGCGCCAAGGCCGAACTGGGCCAGGATCTGCGCCCAGTCCTTCAGTTCCTGGCTCAGACGCAGGCGGTCCAGGTCCTCGGGCACGAACAGGGTGTCGCCTGGCAAGGCAGGCAATTGCTGCAGACCCTGGCGCGACCAAAAGCTTTGCATGCGCGTGCTGGCGACCGAACCATCGGCGCGCAGCACGAACAGGCTGTCGGTGTCCGCCCCGCGTGTGGGCCCACCGGCCCGCTGCAGGTAATGCGCCAGGTCCGTGCCCTCGCGGTACTCGAAGCTGCCGCCATTGAAGACCGAGCCATACACACTGATGGCCTGGCGACGCCCGGGAACGATCAGCTGGTCACCCTCCTCCAGCGGCAGCGCGGGCAGTTCCTGCGCCGTGGGGCCGAGCTGCAGCACCACGCGGCCGGTGGGTTGCACCTGGCGCAGGCGTTCGATCAAGCGCAGGTGCGCCACGCGCGAATCCGGCGTGCCCTCGGGTGGCGGGCGCTCCTTGCGCGTCACCGCGGCGCGTGTGAACTCGGTTTCGAGCTCGCGCAGCGCGCGGTCGTAACCCTCCATCTGGCGGCGCCGCACGGTCTCGCGGCGCAGCTCGGCACCGAACAGATAAGCCTCGGGGCTGGGGCCGCCGGCGGCGGCCAGGGCGTCGCGCAGGGTGGCGCCAGCCGGCAGCACATAGTCGCCCGGGCGCAGCACCTCGCCTTCCACACGCACGCGCTTGTGCAGGGCCTGGCTGGGGCGGTTCAGCTCGGCCAGGCTGTGCACGCGCAGCACCTCGCCGGCCTGCAGGCGCTGCTGGCCGGCCTGGGCCAGGTCCAGCTCGCGCACCGGTTGCTCGCCGTCCAGGGCCAGCAGCACGGCGCGCTGGCGGTTGGCCACCGGGCCCAAGCCGCCGGCCATGGCGAGCAAGTCGGCCACCGTTTCCTCGCCCTTGAGCTCGAACACGGCCGGGTGCTGCACGGCGCCGATCACGCCCACCTGCGGGCCCGCCGCTGGCACATGGATGACATCGCCGGCCTGGATGCGGCGCTCGGCCGCGCCCTGGCCCTTGAGCAGCAGTTCGTACAAATCGACGCTGGCCAGCAGGCTGCCGGCACGGCGGTGCTCGATGCGGCGCAGGCTGCCCACGGCGCTGGGCCCGCCAGCCGCGGCCAGGGCTTGGCTGAGGCCGGCCAGGGCCGACAGGCTGTGCTGACCAGGGCGCTGCACGAAGCCGGTGACGAGCACCCGCACGCTGCGCAGCTCGCCCATCCCCAAGGCCAGGTCGAACTGCTTGAAGCTCTGGGCCACGCGCTGGCGCAGCAGGGGCGCCAGTTCGCCAAAGCGACGGCCGGCGACGGACACGGCGCCGACGCGCGGGATGCTGATGCTGCCGCCCGGCCCGACGCGCAGGCGCAGGCTGGCCTCCACCGAGCCCCAAAGATCCAGCAGCAGTTCGTCGCCGGGGCCGAGCACATAGTCGTCCGGCACCGCGCCGTCGCGCTCCGGCGCCGGGGAGGCCCAAAGCAGGTCAGCGCCGAAGCGGCGCACGGTGGGTTCGGCCTGGGGTTCCTCGGGCGGGCGCGGGCCGTCGGCCAGACGGGAGACGTAATGCTCGAAGGGGCTGAAGGCGCGCGGCGCCTCGGCGCGGCGCTCGGCCGCCTGCGAGGCGGCCAGCGAAGGCGGCAGCGGGGCACGCGGCGGCTGGATCAGGCGCACCGGGCCCGGCGGGGCTGTCTCGCGCAGGGCGTCTGACGTGGTCTGGGCGCCGGCCGAAGCCATCAGGCCGCAAACCATCAGCAGCGCGGCAAGGCCTTTTTTCAGCATGGCGACGGGTTTTCCTTCGGTTGGCCCAGCAAAAACAAGGCCGCCCCAACGGCGGCCCTTCAGCGGCGCGGAATTCTATGCACCGGGTTTGCCCGAGGCCGACGCCTCCCCTCCTCCAGAATGGCGGCCCCCATGCTCAAGCACACCCTGCTTTATCTGGGCGTGCGCGCCCTCAACGGCCTGCTGGCCTTGGCCACACTGGCGCTCCTGAGCCGCTGGCTGAGTGCCGAGGACTATGGGCGCTGGGCCCTGGGCCAGACCCTGGTGGGCAGCGCCGCCCTGCTGCTCTTTCAATGGGCCCACACGGCCTACGGCCGCCTGCACAGCCTGGGGCCGGCGCTGGATGCCACCCTGCTGCGCCTGTGGGCGCTGCTGGCCCTGCTGCCCCTGCTTGCCGCCGGAGGCATGGCGCTGTGGTGGCCCGAACGCACAGCAGAGGCTTTCGCGATTGCCCTGGGTGTGGCCGGCATGGGCCTGTTCAATTTCCAGCTGCAGCGCGCCAATGCCCAGGGCGAGCCGCTGCGCTACGGCCGCCTGACCCTGCTGCGAGCCTTCGCCTTCATTGCCCTGGCCTGGCTGGGACTGGAGTTCGGCTCGATCGGCGTGCTGGCCGGCTTTGCGGCGGCGGCGTGGGCGGCGGCGCTGCTGGCCGGCCCCAGCTTGCGCAGCGGCGCACCCGCCCAGGCCCCGCTGCTGCGTCCGGTCTGGCAATACGGCGGCCCGCAACTGCTGGGCTTTGCGGCGCTGGCGCTGACGGACAGCGCCGACCGCCTGATCCTGCACAGCCTGCAGGGCCCGGCCGCGCTGGCCGGCTATGCGGCGGCGGCCGATCTGATGCAGCAGACCCTGGGCGTGCTGCTCTCGGTGGTCTATCTGGCCGGCTTCCCGAAGGCGGTGCAGGCCTATGAGGCCGATCGCGCCACCGCAAAGGATTTGCTGGCGCGCATGGCGAGCCTGCAGCTGCTGCTGGCGGGCGCCTTCCTGGCCCTGGTCTGGGGCGCGGCGCCTGGGCTGGCCGCGCTGGTGTTCGGCCCCGCGCTGGCGCCGGCTGCGGCGGTGCTGATGCCCTGGCTGGCCACGGCGGCCGCGCTGGCCGGGCTGCGCCTGTTTCTGTTCGATGTGCCCTTCCAGCTGCTGCAGCGCACCCGCCTGGCCCTGGTCAGCACGGCTTTGGTGGCGGGCCTGAGCGTGCTCGGGCATTTGCTGCTGGTACCGCGCTGGGGTGCGCTGGGTGCGGCCTGGGCGCTGGGGACGGCCCTGATGCTGGGTGGGGCGCTTTCCTATGCACGGGCGCGGCACAGCGGGCTGCTGCCGGCGCTGGGCGGCGCGGGCCTGCGGGTGCTGGTTTGCACCCTGGCGGCGGCGGCGCTGCTGCGCGCCTGGCCGGGGCTGCATCTGGCCCTGCAGCTTCTGCTCGGCCTGCTGGCTTTTGCTGGCCTGGCCTGGCTGCTGGATGCCGCCGGGCTGCGCCAGCTCGTCCGGGCAGCAACGAGAATCCCGGCCCCTTGAACGCGCCCACCCCGACATGGCCCTGATCGGCCTGAACCTGCTGCTGCTGGCCTGGCTGATGGGCCGGCTGACGCGCGACGCCCTGCACCCGGCCGTGGGTTTCCCGGCCGTCTGGGGCGGGGTGCTGCTGCTGATCGCTGCCGCGCAGGCCTGGGGCTATCACGCGGTGGCGGCGCCCGCCCTGCTGCTCTATCTGGCCGGCGCGGCCTGTTTTGCGCTGGGCGCCTGGCAGGGTGCGGCGGTCGTGCCCCCGCAGCCCCCGGCCGCGCCGCTGCCGGCAGCTTTTTGGCGCCGGCTGGCCTGGCTCTGCCTGGCCCTGCACGCCGTGGGCCTGCCGCTGGCCTGGGCCGAGATGCAGGCCATCGGCGGCAGCGACGATCTGCTCGCCCTGGCCTTTCAGTTGCGCGTGCAGGCCGTCAGCGGCGAGGCCACGCTGGGGCCCGTGGCCGGCAATTACCTGGTGCTGGGTCTGATCCTGGTGCCCATGCTGGCCCTGGGCGCGCTGCAGCGGGCCTTGAGCTGGACCTGGGTGGCCCTGCTGGCCATGCCCTGGGTGGCGGGCAATCTGCTGGCCAATGGCCGCGCCCCCCTGGTGCTGCTGGTGCTGGTGCTGCTCTATCTGAGACTGCTGCAGCCCGAACGTCTGCGCCTGCGCGGCCTGCTGGCGCTCGTGGGCATCGGCCTGGCGCTGTTTGCTGCCGGCGCGGTGCTGGTGGGCAAGGAAGGCATTGATCTGGCGGGCGACCCGACCGAGATCGCCGCCCTGGTGGGCAAGAACCTGGCGGACTATCTGCTGCAGGGACCGATCCTGTTCTCGGCCTGGTGGGAGCAACCGCAGCTGCTGGTGCCCAGCTGGGACCCGCTGCGCGTGCCCTGCCTGGCGCTGCAGCACCTGGGGCTTTGCGAACCCGGCCCGCTGCACCAGGAGTACCTGCCCTTTGGCGAGGGCGAGCGCCTGGGCAATGTGTATTCGATCTACTTCTCCTGGCTGCCCGCTTATGGCTGGGCCGGCGCTCTGGCCGGGCTCTGGGCCTATGGCCTGTGGGCCGGCCAGCACCACCAGCGCGCCCGCCAGGGCGGCAGCCTGCTGCAGCAGCTGCTGGCGGCGAACCTGGCCGCCGCGGTGGTGCTGTCGGTCTTTCTGGACAACTTCCTGCCCCAGCTGAACTTCCTGGCCAAGCTGGCCCTGGTGGCCTGGGGCCTGCCGCTGCTGCTGGGCGGGAAGCGGGAGCGGCCATGTCCGGCTTGAGGTCGGTCATTGCACTGACCCAGGGCCTGGAGGTGCCCAGCTCGCGCTTTCGCTGGCGCCAACACGAGGCCTGGCTGCGCACCCAGGGCCTGGAGGCGCGCGAGTTGCCCGCGCGGCAGGGCGCCTACCCGCCGCCGCAAGCCTGGCGGCGCCCGGCCTGGGGCCTGCGCGCGCTGGCCGACTCCTGGCAGCGCGCGCGCCAGGCCAATGCCGCGGACCTGTGCTTCCTGCAGCGCCATCTGATCGCCACCCTGCACAGCGCCGAGCGCGCGCTGCGCGTGCCCTTCGTGTTCGATGTGGACGACGCGATCTTTCTGGGCCCACGCGGTGACAGCGCCAACGCCATCGCCCGGCGCGCCGCGCTGACCCTGTGCGGCAACCAGTTCCTGGCCGAACACTTTGGGCAGCACGGCCCGGTGCGCGCGCTGCCCACGGCCATCGATACCGAGCGCTTTCGCCCCGCTGCGCCGGCGGACGGCCCGCTGGTGATCGGCTGGAGCGGCAGCTCCAGCGGCTTTCCCTATCTGCTGGCGCTGGAGGGTGCGCTGGCGCAGGTGCTGCGCCGCCACCCCGAAGCCCGGCTGCGCGTGGTGGCCGATGCCCCACCGCCCTGGCGCGCACTGCCGGCAGCGCAGTTCGAATTCCGGCGCTGGCATGCCGAGACCGAGGTGGCCGAGCTGCAAGGCTTCCACATCGGCCTGATGCCGCTGGATGACTCCCCCTGGGCGCGCGGCAAGTGCAGCTTCAAGATGCTGAGCTACATGGCCTGCGGGCTGCCGGTGGTGGTGTCGCCGGTGGGCATGAATGCCGAGGTGCTCGCCCTGGGCGAGTTGGGCCTGGGGCCGCGCACAGAAGACGAGTGGGTGCAGGCGCTGGACTGGCTGCTGCGCGAGCCCGCGCAGCGCGCCGCCTTGGGCGCAGCGGGCCGAAGCGTGGCCGAGCAGCATTACTCGCGCGAACGCGTTGGCAGCGCGCTGCTGGCGGCGCTGAGAGAAGCCCATGGCGCGGGTTGAGCGGGTGCTGCATCTGATCAGCGGCTTGGGCCAGGGCGGCGCCGAAACCGCGCTGGAGCGCCTGCTGCACAGCGCGCGGGCCCACAGCCCGGAGATCGCGCATGAGGTGATGTCGCTCGGCGCCTTGGGCGTGGTGGGCGAGCGCCTGCGTGCTGCGGGCTTCGCAGTGCAGGCGCTCGGGCTTTCGGGCTGGCGCCCGCTGCGCCTGTTCCAGCTGTGGCGGTGGCTGCGCAAGCGGCGCAAGGGCGTCGTGCTGCAGACCTGGATGTACCACGCCGATCTGCTGGGCGCCCTGCTGGCCCGCCCGGCCGGCGTCCGGCGCCTGGTCTGGAACGTGCGCCAGACCGGCTTGACGCCGGCCGACATCCGCTGGACCACGCGCGGCGTGGTCAGGCTCTGCGCCTGGCTATCGAGATGGCCCGCCGCCATCGTCACGAACGCGCGCAGCGCCATCGCCGTCCATGCGGCCCAGGGTTACTGCGCCGAACGCTTCCGCTGGATTCCGAATGGCTTCGAGGCCTGCGACCCCCCCGAACAGGCCGGCCGCGCCCTGCGCCGCGACTGGGGCGTGGCCGATGAGGAGCTGCTGATCGGCCTGGTGGCCCGGCTGGATCCGCAGAAGGACCATGCCAACTTCCTGCAGGCCGCCGCGCAGGTGCACGCAGCCTGGCCGGCGGCGCGCTTCGTGCTGGTGGGCAGCGGCATTGCGGACAGCGCGGTGCTGGCTGCCGAAATCGAGCGCCTGGGCCTGACGGTGCTGCGCTTCGACAACCGCAGGGACATTCCTGCCGTCATGGCCGCGCTCGACATCTTCTGCCTGAGTTCGCGCGCCGAAGGATTTCCAAATGTGCTGGGCGAGGCGATGGCCTGCGCGCGCGCCTGCGTCAGCACCCGCTGTGGCGACGCCGCCGAGCTGTTGCCGCCGGAATGCCTGGTGCCGCCGCAGGACCCCGCGGCCCTGGCCTCGGCCCTGCTGCGCTGGGCCCAGGCCGGCGCCGCGGCCCGCCAGGCCTTGGGCGAGCGCCTGCGTGCCAAGGTCCGTGCCGAGTTCCCGCAACAGGCCGTCTGGCCGCGCTATCTGGCGCTGTATGAATCGATTTGAACCATGTGCGGCCTGACCGGCTTCCTGACCCAGCAAGCCCGCCCCGAGGCCGAGCTGCGCGCCGCGCTGGCGCGCATGACGGCCAGGTTGAGGCACCGCGGCCCCGACAGCGAAGGCCTGTGGCTGGAGCTGGGCATGGCGCTGGGGCACCGGCGCTTGGCCATCGTTGATCTGTCGCCGGCCGGACATCAGCCTATGGTCTCGCGCTGCGGCCGCTTTGTGCTGGCCTTCAATGGCGAGATTTACAACCACCTGGAGTTGCGGCGCGAGCTGCCGCCGCAGGACTGGCGCGGCCATTCGGACACCGAGACCCTGCTCGCGGCCGTGAGCCACTGGGGCCTGCACGGCACGCTGCCGCGGCTGGTGGGCATGTTCGCCATCGCGCTGTGGGACCGCGAGCAGCGCGAGCTGCAGCTGGCGCGCGACCGCCTGGGCGAAAAGCCGCTGTACTACGGCCATCTGCCTGGCGGCGATTTCGTATTCGGCTCCGAGCTCAAGGCCCTGCGCCAGCACCCCGACTGGCAGGGCCGCATCGACCGCGGCGCCCTGGCGCTCTACATGCGCCACAACGTGGTGCCGGGCGCGCACTGCATCCATGAGGGCCTGCACAAGCTGCCGCCCGCCCATTGGCTGCGTCTGCGCGCCGGCCACGCGCCGCAGACCGGCTGCTACTGGGACCTGCCCGCCCTCGCCGCCCAGGGTCCGCAGGACTGGGCGCCGGAAGACGCCGTGCAGCGGCTGGGCGAATTGCTCGATCAGGCGCTCAGGGGCCAGCGCGTGGCCGATGTGCCGCTCGGCGCCTTTCTCTCTGGCGGCGTCGATTCCTCCACCGTGGTGGCGCGCCTGCAGGCCCTGTCGGACCGGCCGGTGCACAGCTTCGCCATCGGCTTCGAGCAGGCCCACTTGAACGAGGCCGAGCACGCCAAGGCCGTGGCGGCGCACCTGGGCACCACGCACACCGAGTTCTATGTCACCAGCGCCGACGCGCTGGCGCTGATCCCGCAGCTGCCCCAGCTCTACGACGAGCCCTTCGCCGACTCCTCCCAGATCCCCACCCATCTGGTGGCGCGCCTGGCACAGCGCGAGGTGCGCGTGGCGCTCTCGGGCGATGGCGGCGACGAGCTCTTCGCCGGCTACAACCGCTATGTGCTGGCGGCGCGGGTCTGGCGCCATCTGGCCCGCCTGCCCTTGGGCCTGCGGCGCTGGGCGGCGCGCTGCGTGCTGGCCCAGCCGCCCGCGCGGCTGGACCGGCTGGGTCGCTGGATCGGCCGCGCCAACCTGGGCGACCAGCTGCACAAGGCGGCCGAGGCCGTGCTGCCCGCCACCGACGCCATGGCCATGTACCGCGCCCTGGTTTCCCACTGGCCGGACCC
>JBDHSJ010000034.1:0-26052 GCA_039808065.1 Burkholderiaceae bacterium
GCTGATGCGCGCCCTCTACGCTCCATTCAATCGCAACCATGACCGTGTTCTGGTCATGGACGCGCGCAGCGCCGAGCTGACCAAGTACGCCGCCAATGCCATGCTGGCCACGCGCATCAGCTTCATGAACGAGCTCTCGCGCTTGGCTGAGCGTGTTGGCGCCGACATCGAGAAGGTGCGACGCGGTATCGGCAGCGATCCGCGCATCGGCACTAGTTTTTTGTACGCTGGCACCGGCTATGGTGGCTCCTGTTTTCCCAAGGATGTCAAAGCCTTGATCCATGATGGCGGCCGCCATGGCGTCGATCTGGGTGTGCTGCGCGCGGTCGAGGCAGCCAACGAGCGTCAGAAGTCTGTGCTGGTCGACAAGTTGCTGGCGAGTTATGGCAGCGATTTGAGCGGCAAGACCTTTGCGCTCTGGGGCCTGGCTTTCAAGCCCAATACCGACGATATGCGCGAGGCGCCTAGCTTAGTCATCATCGAGCAGTTGTTGGCGCGAGGTGCGCGCATCCGCGCCTACGACCCTGTGGCCCGCAGCGAGGCCGCACGGGTGCTTCAGGGCCGCAGCGGCGTGGATCTGGTCGATCACGCCATGGCTGCGCTCAAGGGTGCCGAGGCCTTGCTGATTGCGACTGAGTGGAACGAGTTTCGGAACCCGGACTTTGACGCCATCAAGGCCGCGCTCAAGCGCCCTCTGGTGCTGGACGGTCGCAATCTCTACGATCCGGCGCTGATGAGGACCCTGGGCATCGACTACCACTCGATCGGACGCCCGAGCCGGTGATGCTCAAGGTCCTGACCTTCTCGACCCTGTTCCCGAGCAGCGTGCGGCCGGGGCACGGTATTTTTGTCGAGACGCGACTTCGCGAGCTGCTGAAGACAGGCCAGGTCGAGTCGCGCGTGGTGGCGCCGGTGCCCTGGTTCCCGTCCACCTCACCGCGTTGGGGCGAGTACGCGCGCATGGCCGCCACACCCAGGCGCGAGCAGCGCAACGGCATCGAGGTGCTCCATCCGCGCTACCTGTTGGCGCCAAAGATTGGCATGACGTCAGCGCCGCTGACGTTGGCGCTGGGTGCCCGTGGTGCGGTGCAAAAGCTTCGCGACGAGGGCTTCGACTTCGATGTCATCGACGCCCACTATTACTACCCCGATGGCGTGGCCGCAGCGCTGCTAGCACGCTGGTTCAAGCGCCCACTGATGATCACGGCGCGTGGCACCGATCTGAACCTGATTCCCGAGCACGCGCTGCCGCGTCGCATGATGCAGTGGGCCGCGGCGCGGGCCGACGCCTCCATCGGCGTCTGCGCCGCGCTGACCGAGGTGCTGAAAGGCTGGGGTGTGCCCGATGCGAAGTTACATGTGTTCCGGAATGGCGTGGACCTGCAGCGTTTCCATCCGGTGGAGCGCGCGGCGGCGCGCGAGCGGCTCGGCCTCCAGGGGGCACCGCTGTTGCTGAGCGTTGGCTACCTGGTGGAGCGAAAGGGCCATCACATTGCGATCGAGGCCCTCGCTCAACTGCGGACCACCCATCCGGGGGCACGTCTGGTCATCGTTGGGGAAGGCGTTGAGCGTGCCAATCTGCTCGCGCTGTCCCAGCGGCTCGGCGTGGGCGAAGCGGTCCAACTGGTGGGCGCCCAGCCCAATACCGAGCTGCTGTACTGGTACAGCGCAGCGGATGCTTTCATCCTTGCTTCAAGCCGCGAGGGTTGGGCCAATGTGCTGCTGGAGGCGATGGCCTGCGACACGCCGGTGGTGGCCACACGCATTTGGGGTACGCCCGAAGTGGTGACACCAGCCAGTGGCGGTGTGCTGGTTGAGCGCGAGGCTGGCGATCTTGTGCGCGGTCTGCGTGAGTTGCTTGCACGCGTACCAAAGCCGCTTGCAGTGCGCGCCTACGCAGAAGGCTTCGGCTGGGAACCAACGAGTTTGGCGCAATTGCGGCTGATGGGGGCCTTGGCGCATCCGCGCAGCGGGACCGCGTATGCGTGATCTCTTGATCGGTCTGTTGCTGCTGTACTTCGTGCTGGTGGCGTGGCAGCGCCCTTGGATCGGCATCCTTGGCTGGACCTGGGTAGGGCTGATGAACCCGCACCAGCTGACCTGGCAGCTGCACAGCTTCCCCGTGGCCATGATGGTTGGCGGATCAACCTTGCTGGGGTTGCTCATCAGTCAGGATCGCAAGCAGTTCGTGTGGTCGCGTGAAACGATCGCCTTCATTTCGCTGACCGTGTGGATGGGCATTACAACGCTGGCGGCATTGCAACCCGAGCCGAGCTATGCGCTGGCAGAGCGGGTCATGAAGATCAACCTGATGTTGCTGGTAGCTATTGCCGTGCTGCACAGTCGCCGTCACATTCTGTTGCTCACCTGGGTGCTGGTACTTTCAATGGCCTGGTACGGTGTGAAGGGCGGGCTGTTTACGCTCGCCACTGGCGGCAACTACCGAGTCTGGGGACCCTCCAACACCTACATCGAAGGCAACAATGAACTCGCCGTTGCGGTGGTTGTGACCATCCCGCTGATGCGCTTCTTGCAGACGACAGTGCATCGCAGATGGGCCAAGCATCTCTTTACGATTTGCATGGTCAGCATGGCGATAGCCGCAATTGGCAGCCATTCGCGTGGGGCGCTTCTGGCCTTGTCTGCCATGGCTGTGGTGATGTGGTGGCGCGGCAATAACAAGCTGGCCTTTGCCTCTTTGCTCGTCTTTGGCGTGCTGGTTGCGTTGCCCTTGATGCCTGAGGCTTGGTGGGATCGCATGAGCACCATCAAGACGTATGACCAAGATCAGTCGGCACTCGGGCGCATTAATGCCTGGACAACTGCCTATGAAATCGCCAAAGCCCGCATCACCGGTGGCGGCTTCTTCACCTGGAATACGTGGGCCTATCAGCAGTACTCGCCCGACCCTACTAGGGTCTACGGCCCCCATTCGATCTATTTCCAGATGATGGGTGAGCACGGCTTCATCGGTTTGGCGCTCTACTTGCTGTTCTGGGCCTTCGTCTTCTTCAAGCTCGGGCGCATCCGCAAGATTGCGCCGCAGGATCCGCAGACTGCTTGGTTGGCTCCATTGGGCGCCATGGGTCAGGTCAGCCTGGTCGGTTTCGCAGTAGGCGGGGCGTTTCTGGGTTTGGCCAACTGGGACTTGCCCTACAACATCATGGTGTTGGCGGTGCTTGCCTGGGCTTGGATTGAGCGCAAGGCTTACCTGCAAGAGAAGCCTGAGCCCCTCGTGCCACTGCCCCGCTGGGCACTTCGGTGGGTCGGTGATCCGAAGCTCCAACTGCCACAAGGTCCGCGTCGATGAATCGCTGGCTGTTTCAGTTGTGCTCGCCTGGGGGCGCGCGCGGTGTCCTACAGATTTTCATCTTCCACCGGGTATTGCAGCGGCCGGACCCGCTCTTTCCGGAAGAGTGGGATGCTGCCCGGTTCGATACCTTGCTGGGGTGGATGCGCGCCTGGTTCCAGATCTTGCCGTTGGACGAGGCGGTGCGGCGCCTCCAACAGGGGACTCTGCCAGCGCGCGCCGCTGTATTGACTTTTGACGACGGCTACGCCGACAACGCAACTGTGGCCCTGCCCCTTCTGCAGCGGCACGGGCTGCCCTGCAGTTTCTTCATCGCCACTCAGTTTTTGAATGGCGGCCGGATGTGGAACGACACGCTGATTGAAGCCGTGCGCGCCTGCATGGCACCGCAGCTGGACTTGCGCGGGCTGCAAGGGCAAGGCGGCGAGGCGCTGGGTCAGCTCGGCTTGGGTGATGCCGCATCGCGACGCGCCGCAGCGGACCGGCTCATTGCAGCGTGCAAGTACCTGTCACCGGAGCCGCGCCAAATGCTCGTGGAGGCAATAGCGCAGCGCGCAGCCTGCGCGCTACCGCAAGACCTGATGATGAGCACGGCGCAGTTGCGAGGGTTGCGGGACGCTGGTATGCAGATTGGTGCGCACACGGTATCGCACCCCATCCTGTCACGCCTCGACGCCCGGCAGGCGGCTGACGAGATGGGCCGTAGTAAGGCTGTGCTGGAGGCCATGCTAGACCGGCCAGTGCGCCTGTTCGCCTACCCGAACGGCAAGCCGGGTGACGATTACCTGCCTGATCGAGACCCTGGCTTGGTGCGTGAACTCGGTTTCGAAGCGGCCGTCAGCACCCGCTGGGGTGTCGCAAGCCGCCAGGACGACCCCTTTCAGTTGCCCCGCTTCACGCCCTGGGATCGATCGCGCTGGCGCTTTGCCGCGCGCATGCTCCACCATCTGGTACGCCGCTGATCCTCGCCTAGTCAAGCGTCGCTCGTGCATCCCTCTGGCCCGCGTGCCACGAGAAGGCGCTCGGATGCGTCGATGCGCCTCGGCAGGTGCAACTTGTTGTTTGGAGATGGAAATGGCTCGCGTTCGACGTCTGCTTGTATCTCGCCGCCAATGGCTGAAGGCCGGCGCGGCCGTGCTCGGAGGCGGCGCGGGGTTGTCGGCTTGCGGAGGAGGGGCGGCCTCCCCTGAGGGCCCGGTGACTCCACCCCCCGCGCCGCCCGTCCCGCCACCCCCGCCCCCGTCGACCCCACCCGCACCGCCCCCGCCATCGACGCCACCACCCCCTGCGCCGCCACCACCGCCAGCGCCGTCTGCGCCTGCCCCCGCCCCGGCGGCAACGAGTCCTGGCGTTTCCAATGGCACGGCCCAGTTTTTCGTACGCAGCCGCCAGGGCCGTCAAGCGGCCCCGTTCAGCCTGGGCTTCGCACTGCGCCGAGGTGACGTGCCGGCCGGACAGCATCTGGGCAGCGTCAACACCCCGTTGCAGGTCACGGTGCGCAACCGTTGGCCGGACGGCTCCATGCGCTTTGTCCAACTCGCTGGTGAGCTCAACCTCAGTGCAGGTGTCATGCAGGCGGTTCGGGTGCAAGCTGGCGCGCAGGAGGCCGTCGGTAGCCCGCTGACGCTCGCGGATCTGCGCAGCACCGGGATCACGGCGCAGTTTGAAGTCAGCGGCATCGGTGTGGCCGCCTGGGAGGGGACTGACTGGGATCGGCCCCTAGAGACCTGGGTCAGCGGTCCGCTGATGTCGAGCTGGCTGTTTCGCAAACCAGTTGGCAGCGATGCGCATCTGGTCGCCTGGATGGAACTTCGGCTCTTCCGGGGCGGGCAGGTTGAGGTTCTGCCCTGGGTAGAGAACGGATACTTGAACAAGGCCGGCCCGACGAGCAAGTCTGGCACCTTCCGCTTCGTGCTGGGCGGGCGCGAACGCTTCAACGCGGCGCTGGAACTCTGCCACCACCAGCGCACGCCGCTGCTCAGCGGCGCTGCACTCTCGCACTGGTTGGGTGAGGACCCCGAAGTCCTCTGCCGCCACGACAACCTCTACCTGCAGGCGACCGAGCTCGTGCCTAGCTACTCGGCACGGGTGAAGCCGGATGCAGGAGTAGTCACGCGGCTGGCGGCCAGCTTCACGCCGCTGCAGGCGGGCGACTTCCGCTATTCCAGCGACAGCATGGCTTCAACCGGCTACCAGTCGCCCATCGGTTTGCTGCCTGAGCACGATGTGATTTACCTTTGCTGCGACGCCGACTCGCCCTGGGGTGCGGTGCAACGCAACGGCTACTCGGCGGGGCGTTGGGCGCTGCACTACCGCGACGAGACCACAGGCCGTCCCATCAAGTTCACGCAGTACCCGAATCTGGCCTTGCGCTCGGATGGCTCTTTCAAGGACACCGGAGGCTCCTCGCGCAGCCACTTCACCCCGGCCGCTAGCGGGAGGAATCCACCGCAATGGGACGTGGCACACAGCCCTTCGGTGGGTTACCTCGCCTACCTGGTGACCGGACGCTGGTACCACCTGGAACAGGTGCAGTTCGCCGCCACCTGCAATTACCTGGGGCAGGGTGACAACAACCTGCTGCGCGAGGGATCCAAGGGCATCGTCAAGCCTTGCGTCGGCGCCTGGCAAACCCGCAGCTGCGCCTGGCAGTGGCGCACCCTGGTGCAGGCGCTCAGCGTCACGCCGGATGACGACCCCAGCGGCCTGCGCGCCGAGTTCATCCGCTGCGTCGAGCACAACATCGAGCACTTCCACGGCCGCTATGTGGCGCAAACCAACAACCCATTCGGCTGGGTGCAGCCGGGCGAGACCTACAACGGCAAGCTCAATCTCGGGGCGCCCTGGCAGCAGGACTTCGTGACCGGCGCCTTCGGCTACTCACTGGCTCTGGATTTGCCTGTGGCAGCTGAGGCAAGGCAGAAGCTCGAAGCCTTCTTCGCCTGGAAGGCGCGCAGCATCGTCGGCCGTCTGGGCGAGCGTGGGGCCTTTTGGTACATCAATGCGGCGCCCTACAACATGTCCATCAGCGCCGCCGCAGCCCCCGATTTCGAGAAGGGCACCGGCCCCTGGTGCGCCAACGAAGCCGAGGTCTATGCGCTGACCTATGCCACGCCTCCGGCCTGGTTCGGCAACCAGGAGGGCGTGCTGGCGGCTGAGTTCATGCCGGGTGAACGCTCCCACTGGGGCAACCTGATGCCTGCCCTGAGCTATGCCGTGCGCTTCGGGGTCGACGGCGCGCTGGCGGCGTACAACCGCGTCACCAGGGCCAGCAATTGGCCGGCTTTGCGGGATGCCTTCAATCAATCGCCAGTGTGGGCGGTGCGGCCCGCGGTGATCCAACCTGCCTGGCTGCGCGACCGGCCATTGAACACCTGGTTCGAGATTCCCGGCACTTCTGGCGCCGGGGGCAGTGCCATCGATGCTTACTGCGGCATGGCGCTCGACGAACGAAGCCTCGACCTCTGGATCGGCTCGGCCGGCGGTCACAACGACGCCTCTGACAACCGCGTCGTCTCACTGCGATTGGCCGATGACGCGCCGCGCTGGCAGCTGCGCCTGGCTTCGAGCACGCAGTTTGAGCGCAACGTCGCCTACTACCCCGACGGCCTGCCCAGCTCCCGTCACACCTATCACCACCAGCACTTTGTGCCGCAGGTCAACCGCCTGATGCACTTTGGCGCCCGCGCCACTTTTGGCGACGGCGGCACCAACTTGGCGGCGGTGGATGGGTTCAACCCCGACACCAACCGATGGGATGCGCGCGGTACGTGGGCCGACATGGCACCTTTTGACTATGGCCTGTGTGTGGTGCGAAGTACTGGCGAGGTCTACAGCAGGGCGTTGCGACGCTGGTCGCCAGCTAGTAGGCAGTGGGATGTTCCCATCACAGAGAAGCTCAACAACTACCCGTTGCGCTTCCCAATGTCGCATGACAGCCGGCGCAATCAACTCTTTGCACTGCAGTTCGGCGACGGCCAGGGCTATGACGAACCCCGCATGCACGCAAGCCGGGTTCCGTTGGATGGCAAAACGCAGTTGCACGTCGTATTCAATTCCAGCCCTGCACTGACGCAATGGCTGGCTGAAAAGCCCACTTATGCGGCGCTTGATTACGACCCCGACGGAGATCGTTTCCTCTTTTACGGGGGACAGGGCACAGCGGCAGGGCGCGTCTACGTCATCAAGCCTGGCGAGGGCAGTGAGCCCTGGACGATGAGTCTGTTGCCCCTGGCGGCTGGCAGCCCCATGCCCACTGCGGTGCGTGATAGCGGGGTCTACAACCGGTTCCGCTATGTGCCAGCGCTTGGTGGGGTGATCTTGCTGGCGCGCGCGACTGCCAATCTCTGGTTCCTCCGCCTGCGCTGACCGCTCGGCAAGGGCGCTTCCGCGTCCGCCCCCGTGTTCCGGCGGGGAGCGGCCGTGGCGTGCCGCGCATCGCCTTCACAATGCAGGTGGGTCGACCATTGCCTGTGCAAGCGGTGCGTCATCGGCGGCCTTCGCGTTCTGGCGCCAGCCGTCGAGTCTGCTCTCCTGAAGGTTATCTTGGATCATTCCCCTGCATCGCCAGACAAGCCGTGCATTGCCGTCATCGTGTGCACATGGAACCGTGCGGCGTCCCTCATGAGCACCCTTGACAGCTTGGCGCAGCAGCGCGGCGTTCCAGGGGAACAACTCCTCTTCATCGTCGTCGACAACAACAGCCGTGACGACACCGCCGAGCGCGTGCGCTTGCGGCAAGCCCAGTGGCCGCTGGGCCGGCTGGAACTGGTGCACGAGCCCCGTCAAGGCAAGCAGTTCGCCCTCAACCGGGGTATTGAAGCCGCGCGACGGCTCCAGGCGACCCTGCTTGCCTTTACCGACGACGACATCCAGTTCGAGCCCGACTGGCTGGCTCAGGTCGCGCGAGTGTTCAGCGCCGACGCGCCCGCGCTGGCGGGCGGGCGTACTGCGCTGCAGTGGCCCGGCAACGGCCCCCCGCCCTGGTACCACGAGCGCATGGCCGCCATCGTGGGCGGAGTGGACCTTGGCCCGCACCGGCTGGCGCCGCCGCCGGCCGACTACTCGCCCGCTGGCGCGAACCTCGTAGCCCACATTTCGCTGTTCGAGCGGGTTGGCGGCTTCTCGGAGGCGCACTTCCGGCACATGGACTTTGAGTTCGGTCAGCGCTGCCTGCGCCGCGGCGAGACGGTGGCCTACGAGCCCAGCCTGTGCGTCACGGCGCCTGTGGATCCGGCGATGCTGACGCGCCGCTACTTCCGCCGCTGGTCGCTGAAGGCCGGCATCTCGCCCTGGCAGGAATTGCCGCTCGGCGAACGCCACCTTGGCTGGGTGCCCCTGTGGCTGTATCGCCAGTTGGTGCAGGACGCACTGGCCTGGCTGCTGGCACCGTTGCGTGGTGAGCCCCTAGCCGAGCGCTTCCTGCGCGAACTGCGCTTGTGGCGCGCTTGGGGCACGGTCAGCAGCCGATGGATGTCGCGCTACTGGCCGGCCGCCTATCCCGCTTGGGTGGAGCGCCGCTCCCAGAAGCGCAAGAACGTCTATTGATATGCCTGTCGTCCTACTCCCTCATCCGACCAACGGCAACATCTACATCCGCGAGCTCGGTCGGGCCTATGCGTCACTAGGCTGGACACCGGTCTACGGTCCCGAGAACCTGCTGGAAGGCAATCTGCGCCCGGATCTGCTGCACCTGCACTGGCCAGAGGAGTTCTACCGCTGGCGCGGCGAGGGCAGCACCGAGGCGCGGGCCGAGCACTTTGTCGCCCAGTTGCATCGGCTGCGCGAAGCCGGTGTTCCCATGGTCTGGACCGTTCACAACCTCGCTCCGCACGACATCGGTCAGCAATCGGTCGATGGCCGGACGTACGCTGCCGTGATGGAGGCGGCTAGTGCCATCCACCACCATTGCCCCCACTCCGTCCATGCGCTTGCGCAACGCTACCCAGTACCGCAGGGGGTGAAGCAATTCGTGCAGCCGCATGGCCACTACCTGTCCTATCCCAATCATGTCAGCCGCACCGATGCGCGCCGCGCGTTGGGCATCCCGGAGAACGCGCGCGTGTTCCTGCAGTTCGGGCAGATCCGCGGCTACAAGGGGCTGGGTCTGTTGCTAGACGCCTTCGACCGACTGCGCCTGCCCGAAAAGTTCCTGCTTGTGGCCGGCCTGTACAACGCTCCCACAGGACCCGGGGCATGGCGCGAGCGGTTGTCGCTGGCCAGTCGCAAGCGCTTGCGTCGTGACTGGCTGCTCCACGGTCGCAGCATTGCCAGCGAAGACATCCAGTGCTACGTGAATGCTGCCGACTGTCTGGTCCTTAGTCACACGGCGGGGCTCAATTCGGGCGTTGCGGTGCTGGGCATGAGCTTTGGAAAACCCATGATCGGCCCTGATCTGGGCTGCCTGGGTTGGGTACTTGGCCACGCGCCCAACCCGGTCTGCCCGGTGGGTGACGCCCAGGCGCTGGCCGACGCGATGGCGCAACTGTTCGAGCGCCCCGAGGACCTGTCGGCGCTTGGCGCTGCCAATCGGCGCGCGGCCGAGACCTGGCGCTGGGAAGACATTGCCGGCCAAGCGCTGGCGGAACTGGGGCTGTTGTGAAGCCGCTGCTGACCATCGGCCTGCCGGCCTACAACAACGCTGCCACCCTGGAGGCGGCCGTACGTTCTCTGTTGGCGCAGACGCACCGCGAGCTGCGCCTGGTGATCTCGGACGACTGCTCTGGTGACTCCACCGAAGCTGTCGCCCGGCGGCTGGCTGCCGAGGACGAGCGCATTGAATACATCCGCCAGCCGGTCAACCTCAAGTACCGCAACTTCGGTTTCCTGCTGCGGAGGGCCACTACGCCTTTCTTCATGTGGGCGGCTGGCGACGATCACTGGGAGCCCGACTTCGCGACGCTATGCATCGCTGCGCTGGAGGCACGGCCCGACGTCGTGTTGGCAGTCACGCGAGTGGAGTTCACCGACGCGCAGAGTGGCCGCCGCTGGCTGGCGCGCGGCACCTTCGGCATCGAGCAGGCTGACTGGTCCAAACGGGTGCAGGCCTATCTGCGCACGCCGGCGGACAACAGCCGCATGTACGGCGTGTTCCGCACCGCCGCCGCGCAGGCCAGCTTTCCGGATGACACCTTCCACGCCTACGACTGGGCGTTCTCGGCGGCGCTGCTTAAGCATGGGCGCCATGTCGAGCTTCCGCAGGTGGCGATGCGGCGCGACAAGACACCCACGCACAAGTACCAGCTCCTGGCCGCCAACGATGCCCGCCACGCCCTGGACTACTGGTTCCCGATCTGGCGCATGTCGGTCTGGCTGCTGCGCACCGGCCACCTGCCGCGCAGCCTAGGGGTTGCTTGGCAACTGCTGGTGCTTAACGTCGTGAAGCACGCCGAGATGGTGGACGCGCGCTGGCCACGCCTCTACCACCCCTGGCAGACGTTGGTCGCTGTGCGACGCCGGCTATTTGGCCGCCGGGCCTGAGCGCGCCCACCCCAGTTTGCGCAGCACCAGGTCGAACTCCTGGCGCAGCGGATGGCGCGCAAGCTTCACGCCTGCGGCGAATCCCAGCACGCCCAGCACGCCGCCGGTCAGCAGCTCGATGAACGCACCGCCAACTGCCGGCTTGGGCGCCAGCATTACCACGAGCACCGGCAAGGCCGCGCACAGCGCGACGCCGCCGCTACGAGCCAGCGTCGCCATCAGCCGTGACGTGGGGAAGCCCAGCCGCCAGCGCACCAGCGCGAAGAAGATCGCCGCGTGCACGATGCCGGTCACGAACAGACCCGCACCCACGGCCTCCAAACCGATGGTGGCGCCGATGGCGACGGCGCCGATCGTCAACACGCCGCTAGCCAGCGTCGCCCAGCCCAGCGCTCGCACCGCGCCTAGGCCGGTCAATGCCGCCGAGACCAGCATTACTGAAAGGCCAGCACCATAGGATGCCGCGACCCAACGCACCAGCGGAATGGCCTCCAGCCATTGGTTGCCGTAGAGCACGCGGATCAGCGGATCGGCCAGCAATGCCAGTCCCAGACAGATCGACCAAGCCACAGCTGTGACGTAGGCTGTGCCGTGCAGGAAGGCGTCACCCAAGTTGCCGCCCTCGCGAACCATGCGGGAGAAATTAGGCAGCGCCACAGCTGAAACGGCCTCCGCCATCTGGCGGCCGAACATCACCACCATGCCCTGGCCGCGCGCGAACAGGCCCACGGCGTGCAAGCCCTGCAGCTTGCCCAGCAGCAACTCGGGCGCGCCCTTGACGGCCACATTGACGATGGCGATGCCCGTGATGGCGCCGCCGAAGTCCAAGATCTCGCGCACGCCGCGCAGGCTAGGTATCCAAGGCAAGTCTGCGGGCCGGTATCGCTGGCTCAGCAGGACCGACGCCAGCACGCTGGCCAGTTGCCCGATGGCCAGGCTGCGCGCGCCGAAGCCTATCCAAGCCAGACCTACCGTTACCAAGGCAGCGGCCAGCCCTGCGCCGATCTGGATGCTTGCAATTGCGCTGAACTGCATGTTCCGCTGCAGCAGCGCCTGCGTCACGGTGCCTAGCGGCGAAATCAGGTAAGACAGCGCGACCCACAGCATTAGCTCGCGTATCTCCGGCTCTTCGTAGAAAACAGCTACTGGGGCGCTCGCAAACGCTACGCCTAGGGCTAGCACGGCACCGATCAGCAACTGCAGGCCCATGGTGGCGCGCAGTCGCTGCTCGTTCAGTTCCGCCACTTGTGTCAGGTAAGCCGACGCGCCGAAGTCACGAAAAATGGCCGTGAAGGACAGCAGCACCATGCAGAGCGAAAAGGCGCCCATTTCGGCTGGCGTCAGCAGCCGCGCCACGACCACAGACGCCAGAAGATTGACGATCAGCAGCAGATACCGGCTGAGCAGCGAGACAAGCAGCGATCGTCGAACATTCATGGCTGGGCCGTTGACCGAAAAGGTCCGCGTTATCCATCTCGCTCAATAAAGCTTTGCAGTCTATCGAGCCAGTTGCTGGTGCATCTCTCGGCTATGCCCCGGAAAAACTCGAGCTCGGGGGGCTCAGTTTCCGCTCGCAGTTGGAAGCGGTTTTGCTGCCGCTGATGTCAGCCATACGGTAAGCAGCGGCGATTTCCTGGGCTTAGCACCGCATCTGTCCAACACGGCAATCTGTTCGATAGAGCGCGACGGCATGATTCTTTTCATGGGGCGCAACCATATGCCAGATTCCTACAGCCGGGCGTTGACCCCTCAGGTGGAAGCCGCGGTGGTGTAACTGATGCGTCCAAAGCAGTGAGCTTCCCCGGGGACGGGAGCGAGTCGCCTTCGCTCCGACTCGATAACTGCCCGCTGAGGGCCTGAAGTCAAACGGCGTGAGGCCGACTTCGCGAAGAGTCCTTCAGGCGCCCGCGGCCACTTTCTGGAACAAGGCCTGATGGCGCTCGGCACTCCGTTGCCAGGAAAAGCCCTGAGCCCACTCGCGGGCATCGGCGGCGCGTTCGGCGCGCTGCGCAGGGCTCAGCGCCAACGCGCTGCGCAGATCGGCCAGCCAGGCTGCGACGTCTTGGGGCTCGGGGTTCCAGGACAGCGGGCCGACGAGATCGACCAGGCTGCTGACCTTGCTGAACAGCACCGGCGTGCTGGCGGCCTGGGCTTCAATAGCGGGGAAGCCGAAGCCCTCGTACAGCGTGGGGTAGAGGGCCGCCTGCGCGCCGCGGAAGAGCGCGACCAGCTCCAGATCGCTGAGGAAGGGCGCGAAATGCACGCGGCCGCGCACGGGTTCAGGCAGCTGCTCGGGCTTGGGCGCCGTGCCGGCGGCAAAGCCGCAGGCGACCAGATGAAGGTCGGGACGCTCGCTCAGGCGGGCCAGCAGATCCAGCGCCCAGTCGAAGCGCTTGCGCGGCATCGGCCCGCCGAGGTAGGCGAGGTAGGGCGCGCCGCCCAGCGCGCTCAGCAAGGGGGCGGGCAGGGCGGTGGTGAGGGGCTCGAAGAACTCGTCAGCGATGCCGTGCGGAATCACGGTCAAGCGACCCGCCACCGACGGCCAGCGCGCTTCGATGTCACGACGCGAGGACTCGCTGATGGTGATGACGTGCGCGCAACGGCGCAGCGCCACTTCCTGCACATGGTGCAGATAGTGATGTTCCAGCGCGTTGACCGCCGGTTCGGCCCAGGGCACGGCGTCGTGGATGGTGACCACCGTGGGCACCGGCTGCCAGATGGGGGCAGTGTTGTCGGCGCAGAAGAGCAGCTGCACGCCATCGGCGCGCAGGCGCCGCGGCAGCGCCCATTGCTCCCACAGATGGAAGCGGTTGCCGCGTTGGTCGAAGACATGGCGCGGGCCTTGGAAATTGGGCGGCAGGTGCAGGGGCATCGCCGGGTTGTGCGCGTAGGCGCTCCAGCGCAGGCCTTCGTTGCTGCGACTGTTGCGCAGCACCTCATAGACATAGCGACCCGTGCCGCGCACATGGTGCAGATTGAGGGTGCGCGCGACGACGCCGACATGCAGGCTGCTCAAGATTCACGTCTCCTGGGGAGGGGGGCTGGCGCGCAGATGTCGGGCCAGGCGCAGGGCCAGCGCGGCAATCGTCAAGCCGGTGTTGGCGATGCCGCTGGCCGGAATCAGCGAACCGTCGCAGACATAAGGATTGGGCGCGCCGTGCACGCGCGCCTGGGCGTCGCATACGCCCTCGGCCGGGCTGCGCGAGAGGCGCGCAGTGCCCGAGTGGTGGGCGGCCGAGCGCAGATCCTCCGGCCAACCCTCGAAGCTGCGCGCGCTGCGCGTGAGCGGCGCGAGTTGCTCAAAGAGCCGCTCGATGGCGCGGCGCAGGGTGTCCATGTAGGCGGCATCAAGACGCCAGCGGCGGAGGATGACGCCCGGTTCCTCGGGGCTGGCGCTGATGGCGCGCTCGGGCTGCGTGGGCATCTGCGCCACCATCAGCACGGTGTAGTGCGAGGTCGGGATGCGGATTCCGAACTTGAACGAGAGGATGTCCAGCACGTCGTCCCAGTGCCGCAGCAGTCGCAGGTGCAGGCGCGGGTCCCAGGGGCGCCGGCGCAATTCGTTGAGCACGCTGCCCACGCGCTCGCGCCGCGCATTGCGGTGGTAGGCCGCTGCGGGCCGCAGTTGGAAGCTGATGTGCAGGCCGTCTTGCTCGATGACCAGGGGCATGCGCAGGTTGCCGCCCGTGCCGCGCGCCCGGAAGTTCCAGAGCCGGTAGAGCGGGGCGTCGAGCCGCATCTCGCCCACGAAGGTCATCGGGTGGTCTTCGTAGTGGCAGCCAGCCTGCTGCAGCGCAGGGAGCGGCAGGGTATGCGCCAAGGTCTGCAGCAGCAGCGGCGTGGAAAGGCCACCGGCGGCGAGGATGAAGACATCCCCTGCCAGGCTTTCAGGCGCCCCTTCACCTTGCAAGCGCAGCGAGCGGATGCGCCCCTCGGCGTCATGCTCGAAGCCGCTGACGCGCGCGGCCACCAGCTGCACTTTGCCGGCCAGCCCAAAGTGCTCCCAGACGTTGAGCGGCCAGCGCGGGTAGAAGAGGCCCGGCAGCATGCCGTCCGGCATGCCGGCGGTGCGATACCGGCGGCGCAGCTCGGCAATGGCCTCCCGCACCTGCGCGGCCGGCACGTCGCAGAGCAGCTCGAAGGCCTGCTCGTAATCGGCGGCCAGCTCCGGCTTGGCAAAGGGCCAGTGCGCTTGGAACACCGACGCTTCGATCTCGATCAACCCGTTGTGCCAGAGCTGGGTGCTGCCGCCCAGGCCGGCGCCGAGATGCGGTTCGGTCAGCGCGGGGCGGTCCAGATCGCGCACCTGCGGCTGCGGCGCACCCGGCAGGGCACCGGCCTCGACCATCACCACGTCATGCGTGGCGCACAGCGCGTGGGCGAGCACGCAGCCGCCCAGGCCGGCGCCAACGATGACGACACGCTGGCGCATCAGCGCAGACCCAAGCGGACAGCGGTGGCGGCCACGCCCGCGGCGAACCGGGTCTGCGGCGTCCAGCCAAGCACCTGACGGGCGTGGTCGTTGCGGAAGAAAACCTGGACGCTCTCGCGCAGCGCACGCCCCTTATTGGGCCAAGGCGCGGGTCGCGCTGGTCGCAGCAGGCGGCCGAGCTTGCGCAGCACGCGCTCCGGCAGGTTGCGCGGCGCCGGCAGCGGCGGGTGCGCAGCCCACCAGGCCAGCACTTCGGCGCTGCTCAGGCTCTTGCAGGGCAGGCCAGGCTGCACGAGGTCGGCGAAGGCGCGGATGAACTCGCCCCAGCTCACGTCCTCGTCGCCGTTAATGAAGAAGACCTGGCCCAGCGCCGCCTCGTTGTGCAGCGCGGCCTGGATGGCGTCGCAGACGTCGTCCAGATAGACCGGGTTGCAGCGGCCCTGGCCTTGGTCGAAGCAGTCGAGACTGCCGCGGCGCGCCTGATCGAGCACCAGGTCGACAAAGGCGCTGCCGGCACCGTAGACCACGGTCGGTCGAAGGATGACGCCGCGCAGGCGACCGGCGTCCAGGGCGGCGCGCACGATCTCCTCCTGCTCGGCTTTGGAGTCGCAGTAGTCGTGCTGGTAGCGGCCGATGCGGGCGGTGGCTTCCACCGCCGCCTCGGGGCCGGGCGCAGGACCGTGCACGGACATGCTGCTGATGTGGACGAAGCGCTGCACACCCTCGGCGACCGCGGCGTCGACCAAGGCCCGCGTGGCTAGGGCGCCGCGCATGCCGTCGTGCGCCAGGTGCACGACGCTGTGGCAGCCTCGCAGCGCGGCGCGCAGCGC
Organism: Burkholderiaceae bacterium; assembly: GCA_039808065.1. GTDB lineage: Bacteria > Pseudomonadota > Gammaproteobacteria > Burkholderiales > Burkholderiaceae_C > Inhella. Next base: position 16,052 of record JBDHSJ010000034.1, read on the forward strand.
GCTGGCATCCAGCAGGTCGCCGCCCTTCAGCTCGACGCCGCGACCGGCCAGCACGCCGGCGGTTTCGGGCTTGCGCACCAGCGCGCGCAGCGTCACGGCGGAAGGAGCGGCGCGCAGGCGCTCGCATAAGCGCCTGCCGATGAAGCCGTTGGCGCCGGTGATCAGACAAGGGCCTTGCGGGGAGGACGTCGTGTTCATTCAGGTCACCCGATAGCTGGGGGCGTGCTGGCGCAACCACTGCTCCAGCATCGTCAGGATGAAAACCATCTCGCCGTAGTAGCCGGGATGCTGCGGCAGCTGCTGCTCCATCAGGCTGCGCGCAAAGCCCTCCGGGATGAACCCCCTCGAAGCCAGGCTGCGCAGCGAGTCCTGCGCCATTGCGTGCAGGCCGGCGTGGCGCACCGCCCAGGGCCCGAAGGGCAGTCCGAAGCCGTGCTTCTTCTTGGTGATGATCTCGTCGGGCAGGAAGCCGCGCAGCGCCTCCTTGAAAAACCAGCGCAGGTGCTGGCCGCGCAGCTTGTAGTCCAGCGGCAGCTTGAGCGAGAAGTCGAGCAAGCGGTCGTCCAGCAGCGGGAAGCCGACCCTGAGCCCGGCCAGCGAGGTGCTGCCGGTGACCTTGGGCAGATCGTTCTCGGCCAAGGTGTAGCGCCAGTCAAAGGCCAGCATGCGGTCAACCAGCGTGTCCTGTGCGGAAGACTCGTTCCAGACGCGGCGCTGCGCCTGCCGAGGTGCATCGGGGTCGACCTGGGCCAGGAAGGCGGGCGTGAACACGGTGCTCAGGCCGATGCGCCGGAGCAAGTTGTAGCTCTGCATGCGGTCGGGCATGGGTACGCGCGCCTGGCGCACATAGCTGGCGCCCTTGCGCAGGCCCGGCAGGGCACGCGTCAGGGGGTTGTCGAACAGGGGGGCGAGCAGGGCGTCACGCAGCCACGCCGGCAGGCGCTGCCAATGCTCGAACACGCCTTCCTTGGCGTACCGGGTGTTGCCGCCAAAGAGCTCGTCGCCCCCGTCGCCGGCCAGGATGCCGCGCGCACCGTGCAGGCGCGCCAGGCGCGCGCAGTAGAAGGCCGGGACCACGGAGGAGTTGCCGAAGGGCTGGTCGTAGTGCGCGGCCACGGCCGGGATGGAGCGCACCAGGTCGTCGGGGCTGATGTAGTACTCGTGGTGCTCGGCGCCATAGGCCTTGGCGGCCAGACGCGCGTAGTCCATTTCGTCGTAGCCCTCGGCATCAAAGCCGATGGAATAGCACAGCGGTGCCTGACCGCTGACCTCACGGGCCATGCCCACGACGGTGGAGCTGTCGGTGCCCCCAGAAAGGAAGCACACCGGCGGGCCCTCGGCCGGCAGGCGTTCAGCCACGGCCTGGCGCACGAGCGCGCGGAACTCGTCGCGCAAGGCGTTGAAGTCGGGCTGCTGCTGCGGGCGGAAGCTGGCCTGCCAGTGGCGATGCAGTGAAGCCCTGCCCTCGTGCGCCCACAAGGTGTGCGCCGGCGGCAGGCGCTTCAAGTTGCGGAAGACGGTGCGCGGCGAAGGAATGACGTGGTGGAAGAGGTAATCAAACAGGGCCTGCGGGTCGATCTGCGGGTTGAGGTCGCTGCAATCCGATTGCAGCGTGCGCGCGAGCTCGTCGGCACGGGTGGCGAAGTGCAGGTGGCCCTGCGCGTCCAGGTGGTAGACGAGAGGGTGGCTGGCGAAGCGATCGGTTGCGAGAAGCCAAGCGCCGTCGCCGCGCCGCACGGCCACCGAGAAGTCGCCGCCGACGCCGGCGGCGGCCAGCTCGCCCAGGCGTTCGACGCGCGCCTGCCACGCGGCCAGCAGGCCCTCGCGAGCGGCCAGTTGCTGCAAATCGGCCTCGGGGAAGCGGGGGGCGCCGGTTGCGAAGGCGGTGCCCGCCGGCGGGGCGGCCAAACGGTCGGCGGTGCTGTGGCGGTCTTCGGAGGAAGAGAGATCGGGCTTCATGGCGGAGGGAGGCTGCGGGTCAGAGGCGGGCGGCAGGCGCATCGGGGGTGGGCGGCGTCAGGCCGGACGGCGTGTTGCTCCGCTCTTCCTGGCCCTGGCGCCGCAGCAGCCAGCGCTCCGGCAGCCAGCGCTTGAGGTGCGAGGTGGCGGACTTTCGCAGCCAGAGCAATACACCGGCCGGGCTGCGAAGGTCGTAGGCCACCAAGCCCCAGCGCTCGCGGCGATGGCTCATCCAGCGCGCCTTGTAAGCATCGTCGCCGATCAGGTAGTCGACCTCGAGCACGCGATCCTGCGTCATCACATGCTCCAACAGTCGCATGGTCAGCACGGTGCCGGCGCTCAGTTGCTTGAAGTCTTCGTCGTAGGCTAGCTTGAATATGCAGGCGCGACGGCCCTCGACGTACCAGATCTGGCTGGCAATGGGCTGCCCCTGGTACCAGGCCGTGGCCATGCGCAGGCCCCCCCGAGCGGCTGTGAGCGCAGCCAGGCCGCGCACGAACTCGGGGTAGGGTTCGGCCGTCTTCCAACTGCGCTGGTAGACCTTCTCGAAGGCTGCCAGTTCGCTGTCAAGTTCACTGCCGCCCGTGCATAAGCTGACGCTGCCGCCCTCGGTGTGGAAGGCTTTGACCTGTCGCTTGAGTGTGTTTCGCGCCTTGCCGGAGCGGGTGCCGAGGAATGCATTCCATTCCAGTGGCCCGGGTAGGTACCAGTTGCCGAAGGCGAAGTATGGGAAGGCTCGCAGACCTGCAAGGCGCATTGCGCCGAGCAAATGGGCGAAGGGATCTCCCAGCGGGTCCATGGGGCCGAAGCGGTACATCGCAACTTCGGGATGCAGCGCGCGCAGATAGCGCATCATCGGCGCAAGCTCGTGGGCGCCGATGCCGACGGCAAGCAGCGGTTCCCAGTAGCTGGTGTAGTAGTTGCCTAGCGCCTGCAGTTGGCGACCGCCGCGCTGTACGGGCAGCAGTGCCACTGGCTTACCAGCATGGCGCAGCACATAGAGCACGATGCCGGCATCGTCCTTGAAAACAGTGCGGGCCATCAGGGCGAACCAGTCGGGGGTCAGGTCGATGTGCAGCCGACCCATCCGCTCCATGAATTCCCGCACATCGCCTGGCAACCGCAAAGGATGCAGGGCTTCGACAGTGACACGCGGGTCGTGAAGCAGACTGCTCGGGTCGGTCCGACCTAGGCTCAAACGGCGGCTGCGGCGCAGCGCGGCCAGCACCAGCCGGTGGAGTCGGTGGCGGTAGATCTCGACATGGTTGATCCAGCGTTGCCCGCTGGCCCAGGCCAGCAGGTCGGGCTGCGCGTCGGTGTAGAACTCGATGCGCCGGCAGCCCTGGGCGGCCAGCGCGTTGATAGTCTGCTGCAACAGCAGCCGGCCGGGGGCCACTTCTGCATGCGATTCGCTGTATGTAGTCTTCAGCATCACCGCCGTGCCCCCGCACCGCAGCACGAGGCGTGATGCGAGCAGCTCCTCGCCGCACCACAGCTCGTAGGCCATGGCCTGACCCTCGGCACCCGGGACGGCCAGCAGGGCGTTGTAGAAGTCGAACTGAACGCTGCCTTCGCGAACGGCCGTGCCTGACTCGCCCTTCCATCCGGCCGATTCCATGACAGCGTAGCGCTGCAGCGCCGTGCGCAGTTCCTCGGGGCTCTCGCTGCAGCGCAGTTGCGGATGGATGCCCTGATCGTTCGCCCGCCGCGTCAGGCGGCGCAGATTGCTGAGCAACTTGCTCGAACGGCTTTGCCAGTAGGCCTCGACGCCGCGCTCAAGGTCGATGTGCATGGTCAGCGCATGGGCCTTGACGCGCCGCAGCAGCAGGCTTTCGCCGCGCTGGTCGCCATGCAGTGGGTCGGTGCACAGCAGGTCCAGGCGCTTGGGGCGGCCGGGCAGCACGTCCAGCAGCTTCTCCATCGGCGCGTTGTCCGGTAGCAAGGCCAGACCGATCTGCGCATTGATCGGCAGGTAGCTGGTCCACACACCGCGCCGCGGCGTGTCAGCCTGGACGATAAGCATGCCAACCAGTTGCGGTCCGCGCCACAGCTTGGCCATACAAAGGTGCTCGGCCGGGTAATGGGCGAGCAGGGTGTCGACAAAGCGGGGGGCGAGCAGGGGCTGCTCGGCAAAGCCGATCAGCCAGAGTTCTCTCCAGGTCTGAGCGAACTGATGAAGCCCACCGGAGGGCAGCGGTTGGACAGTCCATGCGTGCTCGTGTGCCGAGGGCGAGGGCAGGGTCGACGGGCCCTGGGTCATCAGCATGCGTTTGGCTCCCTGGCTCCTGGCTGCGGCAGATTCCTCAAACCTGCACCTGCTTGGGGAAGACGCGCCGGAACAGTGACTTGGCAAGACGGAGCAGCGAATGGCCGCGACGCGGGCCGCGCCAGATGAGGGTGGCGAAGCAGCGCAGGCCCAGCCCGAGGCGACCGCGCGCGCAGTGCTGGTCGGCAAAGTTGCTGTGGCCGCGGTACTGGTACTCGGCCAGGGCTTGCGCATCCACTGGCGTGCCTTCCCCGACCGGTGCCTGCATGCCGAAGCGCGACAACAGATGGCTGCGCATGGTCTCGTGCTCGTTGGTGGCCGCCACCGCCTTGGACAGCGAGCTAGTGAGTTGGCGGTAGAGCACATAGGACTCGGCGAGCCGCACGAAGCGGTGCTGGGTGCTGGCACGCACCAAGTACTCCCAGTCATCGGTGCGTTGGTTCTCACACAGAAAGGGACCGAGCTGGTTCCATGCCGAGCGGCGCAGTAGCACCGAGGAGGGCAGGGCGTGGTTGTCGAGTACCAGGTGGTGGTAGATCCAGCCGCTCATGTGCTCGTCCACCATACCGCTGCGCGGCTCAAGAAAGAAGGAGGGTCGCTCTTCCCCCCACCACCAAGTGAAGGCGGTAAAGCAGAAGTCGTGGTCCGGCCGCGCCTCCAGCGCCTGCAACTGGTGCTTGAGTTTGTCCGGGTGCCAGAGATCGTCGGCATCGAGCAGGGCCAGGAACTCGCCCTGCCCCAGACTGGCAGCAAGGTTGCGGGAGGCCGACATACCGGCATTGGGCCGTGAGATGACGTGTACCCGAGGGTCGCCAGTGGACAGTGCCTGCGTCTCGGTATCGTCGCGCGAACCGTCGTTGATGACCCAGACCTGGAAGTTCGTGTGGCTTTGCGCCAGCACGCTGTCCAGCGTGGCTCGCAGGTACTTGCCGGCGTTGTAGGCCGGGATGATGAGATCGACTTGGGGCATGTTCAGAAGGCGCTGGCCGCCGATGCCGGGGGCGACGCGGCAGCAGCCGGCTCGCGCCATTGCCCGAGCGCCTGCAAACGCTCTCGCAGCAGCGGGCGCGGGTAGCCCAATGCGATCGCGCGATGTGCTTGGCGCAATGCTTTGTCAGCGGCACCTGCATCCAGGTAAACGAGCCCAGCGTTGAAATGCGTGCCCGCGTCGTCGTCCGCTCGCTCCACCACGTAGTCCAGGTGGGCAATAGCCTCGGCCTGGCGCTTGCGCCGAACCAGGAACTCGGCGAACAACGTGCGCACGACCAAGTCATCTCTGCGGAAGCGCAGGGCGCGCTCATACCAGCACTCAATCGGCAACACACCGCCTTCCGGTGGATCGCGCTTTTCCTTATCAACCAGCCGATCCATGGCTACCAGGGCCCGGATGTGGTTGGGAAACACGGCCAGTGTGTACTGGATGTCATGACCGGGCGTTGCTGCTGTGACCCCTCGCACCAACTGCTCCGTTTGCGGCCGGAAGTGAGCCCCTTCCACGAGTTGCTTCTGCTGATTGTTGGCGGTTCGGTAGTCGAAGGGGCCGTACAAGTTGTACGGTGCGCCGCACGACGAGCCAGGCTCACGAGGATTCGCCGTACTGGCTGCCATCCAGCCGAGCGTCAGCGCGGCCAGAAGAATCGGCTTGAGGGGAGCGGGCATGGACAGTCGTCTTCCTTGGAGCTTGAAGGGTGGCCGGATCAGGCTACGGCTGCGGCAGGGATTGCACTGCTGACAGCTTCGGCTTCGGGTTTGCGCAAACGGCTGTTCGCCTGAAGTCGGTCCCAGGGGGCATGACGCAAAGAGCCAGCGTTAATGCCTTTTGAATGACGCCTGCACCAATGACGATCATGCCCGCGTAGAACTGCTTGAATGCGTTCATGGCGGCACGTTCTGCGACGTAACTGAGCTGCCCGACGGCCTCGGCCGGGCGCATCCTCTGCGCCAAGCAGTCGGCGCAGCGCATGCGGCCGGCCCCAACTCCAGCTGCGTTCAAGCCGGCATTTGATCGGGAGGACGTTTCCTTGAAGTGGATCTTGCCCTTCCTTTTCGATCAACTCGTACATTGCTTCCAGAGAACGCGGGCGGTTGGGGAATACAGCCAGCGCGTCCTGAATCGCGTGGCCCACTGCGGGCGCCGCTGAGCCCCGATGCGACGGCTGCCCCGCGGTTGGGACATAGGCGCGTTCGACCGACTGCTTTTGACCGCGGTAAGCGGTGCGGAAATCAAAAAGGCCGTAGGGGTTATCAGGTTCGTCGCAGGAAGGGCCTAACTCCAGCGCGTTCTTTGCCGAGGCGAGTTGGTTGGCAAGGACCCGAAAGGCCACAACAGTTGGCTTCGATAAGGACTTCATGATCGTTCCGTTCTCATCCCCTTCAAGGCTGCTCACTGCGGCTCTCGCACCGTACTGAGCCCTGTGTGAAGTGAATGTGGAGCCGACGAAAGCGCATTCGCCGCCAAATTGGCTGTGCTGAGCTGCCGAAGGAGCACGATCAGGCGCTCGATTGCATCGTCATGGAGATCTTGGTGGCAAAGCAATTGCAGGACATGGTGGCTCCACAGCGGGCCATGGTCTCCCGGCAGATCAGCCGGCGTACCGGGCCAGAGCTGATCCCAACGGAGCACGGGTGCATTGAGCGCATGCAGCTCACGGTAGATGGGTTCGGGGTCGTCTACCCAGAGCGGGAATACATACGGCGCCAGCGGTGTCCCTGCGTCTGCAAACAGGGGGCGCGCACCTTTGAGGCCCTGCAGGCCTTCCTCGTAGCGCCGGAACAGCTCCTGACGCCGCTGCAACAGCCGTCCCTGAGGCAACTTCGCCAACCAGGCGCTGGTGTGCAGGGGGGCGCTGTCCACACGGCCCATGTCACAGCCGCGCATCAATTGCTCAGCTGACGGAACCGGCGGAGCCGAGCGCGAGCGCGACGTCGATGAAGCTCGGCCGCGGTTCTTGAGCGCGAACAGAGCGGCCAACACCGAGTTCAGACCGCTCAAGCGGCGGAAACGGCTGGCCAGTTCCAGGGTGTCCAGCACCGCCTTGCATTCCGCCAGGGCGCCGCGCCCCACCGGGTGCCATTCCTGCATAGCATGCTGTGCCGAGGCCAGCAGCCCCGCCTCGGGTACCGGCAGGAACTTGGTGAGGCTGGCGGTGGCCCAATCGCCCCAGGCGCCCACCGGACGCTCACCGGCCTGACCAAAGAGGCAATGCGCGCAATCCTCGATCAGGCTCACGCCATGGCGGTCGCACCAGGCCCGCACCGGTGCCAGCGAGCGTGCAATGCCAAACAGCTGCGGCACCAGTACAGCGCGCACATCAGCCCCGGGGCTTTCGGGAAGCAGGGGCAGGCCCTGGGCATCGAGGCCGTAGTAGCGTGGTTCCAGACCCGCCACCAGCACCGGCGCCACCATCGTGGGGCAGTGGTAACTGGGCAGTAGCACGGCGCTGCCTGCCGGCAGCTTCATCTGGCGCAGCGCTTGCAGGATGGCGGCGCGCCCGCTGGTCGTGAGCCGGGTGTGTGGAAGCTGTTGCACGCCCGGGGCCTGGGCTGCACCACCGCGCAGGCTGGCCCAGCCGAACACGGGGCTCTTGGGTTGCGTGAAAGGGGCATCGAGCATGGCGTGCATGCGCTCAGGCCGGAAAGTGGCGCTTCAGCCAGGCCAGGGTGTCAGCCAACGCGGCCTGCAGGGCCTCAGGCTGTGAGAAGGTGTGATCCGCCGCCGCGTAGTCGCGCCGCTCCAGCTGTGCGCGGCCATCCCAATCCCGCCAACTCGGACGGTTGCCGGCGGTGTGCAGGAACTCCTGCGCCGTCAGGTCAGCTGTGCACAACTGCAGCAGCAAGGGGCCACGGCCGGCCCGCCAGCCTTGTGCCATGGCGTCCTGGAAAGCCGCGGGGCCGGCGGAAGCGGCAGGCGAGCGCTGAGCCGCCAACTGGCGCGCCTGCCACCAGCCTCGCAAGGCCTCCAGGCCCACACCGCCGCTTAGCAGCTTGCGCCAGAAGGCCGGGTTGCGCAGGCGGTCCCAGTAGTAGTGCTTGACGCGTGCGGCGGCCTCGCTTTGCGGTGAGCGCGTCCAGGGGTTGGCCAGCACCCAGCCGCGCACGAAGTCCTGCGGTCGGCGGGCGGCGTGCAGCAGGGTGGCGGCCGCTCCATCGCACAAACCCCAAAGCACCACGCCTTGCAGGCTCGGACGAGCCACGCGCAGCGCGCTGATGGCTTCATCGATGTCGTCGTCCAGCGCTTCGAAGCTGCGCAGTGCGTCCACGCAGTCGCCAAGGCCGCGGTGGTCAAAGCGCAGCACCGGGTAACCCCCGGCCGCAAGGGCCCGCGCCAACTTCACGAACTGGCGATGCGCTCCCACGCGGTATTGCGGGCCGCCGACGATCACCAGCACGGCGACCTGGGCATGCGGTGCCTGGGCCGGTTCGCTGAGCAGGGCCACGCTGGGTTGCCCCTGCAAGCTGAGCGGCAACAGGGTTTCGCGCAGGCCTTGATGTTCGACCGTGTTCATGCGCTGCGACTCCACTGCTGCTGCAGCCAACTGAGGCTGGCCTGGGCAAGGGTGGGGCAGTCTTCCAATTCGGTGGTGGCCCAGGGTTGCGGGCCCTGCACTGCGCGGGCGCTGAGGCGGTCCGGGCGTGCCCATTGCTGCAGCAGGCGCTCCGATGCGGGTAGCAGCTGAGGTTCATCCTGCGTCTGAACCTCCAGCCAAAGCGTGCGCTGGTCCGGGGCGGCCAACTGGGCAGTGGCCAGCCCATCGCTCAGGCTCTGCCTGAGCCCGTAGCCCGCCACGCAGACAGTCGCGCCGGCGGCCAGCTCTGCCAGCAGAGCGCCGGTGTTGCCCCGCTGGCCCTGGCCCAGCTCCGCCGCCAGGCGCAGGCGCAGAAACTGCTGCAGCACCGTCTTGCCCTGCAGGGCCGGTTGCCACCACAGTCGTGCGTCCCAGGCGAGCTCCTGGCCCAGCAGGCAGCCGGCGCGCACGCCCCAGGCGATCAACGGCACGTCTGGATGCTGTTCGCGCAGCCACGCGTGAGCGAGCCGGATGTCCTGCTGCCAGGCATCCCAGCTGGCGTCCGCAAACTCACCGCTGCTGTCCCCGCAGCCCAGCAGATCCAGTTGCAGCACCGCAAAACCTGCCTGCGCAAAGGCCTGCGCCGCGTGGGCCAGCACCCGCCGCATCTTGTTCAGCTCTTCGGCCCAGGGGGGCAGCAGCAACAGGGCAGCACGCACCGGTGCGTCTGGCCGGTGATGCAGCGCGAAGCGGTAGCCCGGCGTTCCGGCCAGAAAGAAGGCGGTGCGTGTCATCCGGCGTCAGCCAAGCTTGGCCGAGACGAAATCCACCAAACTGCCCACGGTTGCAAACACATCGCCGTCGATCTCATCGTCGTCGACACTGATTCCCAGTCGCTCTTCCATGCCGGTGATTAAAGAGACCACGGCCATGGAGTCCAGTTCCGGTATGGCCCCCAGCAGCGGCGTGCTGGCTTGAAATTGCTGTGCACGGCCGCCCAGGCTCAAGACGTCATCCAGCAGGTTCAAGACCTGCGACTGCAAATCAGCGGACATGGGAGGGCTTTCAAAGGGCGGCGCCGGCGCCTGGCCCGGGTTGGGAGAGGGGGCGAAATCTTAAGCGGCGGGGCCCCCGTGGACCTGGGGGAACCCCCGGTCCCCGGGGGAGCGCTGCGCTACATTGCCCGGCACCTTGCCGCCCTGCCGGTTCTCCATGTCCACCGAAGCCCATCTCTTGCACGAATTGATCGAGCGCAGCGCCGCTCGATCGCC